>NZ_JAYGQR010000001.1:0-480385 GCF_035012665.1 Polynucleobacter sp. AP-Nickl1-40-C4 | reverse complement strand
ATACAGCTCTTCAATCAACGACGTACTTTGCGGATCCGTTTGCTAGTTGGCAACGTGGATCAAATGAAAACTTCAATGGTCTATTGCGGCAATACATCCCCAAAAAGAGACCGCTATCTACTGTGACCGATAAGGAGCTTAGAATGATCCAAGACCGTTTAAACAACCGACCTAGAAAACGATTAGGATTTAAAACCCCCAATGAAGTATTTATGCAGTCTTTAAACCGTGTTGCACTTCGTGTTTGAATCTACGGATAATTAAACCAATCAATTGGTTGAATATTTAAAATGGGTGCTGGTTTAGAAAAATCAAAGAAAGTCAACTCGGCTATATAGTTTGGCCCAAATAAGTCCCTTAAAGTTAGGGGTGGGTTTGCGGGTGGAGACAATAGTGCACCCTTGTACATCCCAAGCAACATGGATATATGTTTTCGCAGTGGCAGGCGTAACTGAGAAATGGCAATATTTGTAATGCGCTCCCTCTCATTCAATTCATTGCGTTTAAATACGCTATCAATAAGCCATACAGTCAATAGGATGCTCAGTACCTCAGTTCCAACGTTTAGTGAGATGTCTTTCAACCACTCCGGCCCATTAAAGTTGAGTGAATGAACATAGAGCCCGATTAAGATCAGCAAAACTATCCCAAGAGCCCAGATCGAAGTGCGTAATAGTTGCATAGGTATGCCTTTTAAATTCTTAGCAGAATAATCATTCGCCTGCATTTTTTCTTAACCTAGGCAATGAGCCTAAGTGCTGTTAAGTGTTGTTAATTGGGCCCTGCAACTCATAGCTAGTACTACGGCCCCCGGAATCCGATTTCACTAAAGCACCACGTTCTACTAAATCAGTGATATCTCGTAATGCAGTATCCGGTGAGCACTTGGCAATCAGAGCCCATTTGCTGCTAGTAAGCTTCCCATCAAACCCATCCAGTAGCTTATTAAGTAACTTGATTTGCCGCTCGTTCATCGGCGTTCCAGACCAGTGTTGCCAAAAATTAGTTTTGACTAGAGTTGTAGAGAGCGCCGCTTCCGCAACTTGGATGGCAGATAGTAGGCTACTCAAAAACCAGCTAAGCCACTGCGTCACATCCAGCGTCCCCTTTTGCGTTTTCTCAAGAAGATCATAGTAATTTTTACGATCGCGTCCAATTTGCGCTGATAGACTATAAAAACGCTGCGATGATCCATCTGCTCGAGCTAATGCCATGTCGCCAATTGCCCTTGCTATCCGACCATTACCATCATCAAAAGGGTGTAGCGTTACAAACCAGAGGTGAGCTAAGCCTGCCTTAATAATGGGATCATCTTGCTGATCTACATTGAACCAGAGTAAAAACTGCGCCATTTCTGGCGGTAAGAATGGTGCTGGCGGCGCCTCAAAGTGAACCTTTTGGCGACTCACGGGGCCCGACACAACTTGCATGGGTCCTAGGGCATCATCGCGCCAAGTGCCAACCAATATTTTGGATAAGCCGCTATAGCCCGTAGGAAAGAGGGCGGCATGCCAGGCGAAGAGTCGTTCTTGCGTTAAATTGTTCTGATGGTGTTGGGTAGCGTCGAGCACCATATCAACCACACCATCGATATGACGATCTGCCGGAGCTAAGGCTCCGATATCGATACCCAGCCGTTTTGCAATGGATGAGCGGACCGAGTTTGGATCAAGCTTTTCGCCTTCAATCTCGCTGGTTTTGAGTACATCTTCGGTGAGTACACGCAAGGACTCTTGATCGCGCAGGTGAATACCCACATGATGTAAGCGCCCCAGTAGGCGTCCTTGGGATTGGTACACCTGAGTCAACAAACCAGTGAGCTGCTTGAGGTCGTACTCCCAATGAGGCCATTGGGAATCTTGCCAAATGTAGTTCTTATCTCCGCTACCCATGCGGAGATTATAGGGTGTATTCACCGCAAAGTCTATTATTCTCCGCATTTATTGCGGATTAAATGGGGCTAATCACCGCATTGTTACGGATATTTATAATAAATACCAATAAAATCAATTGGTTAACATGATTAATTGCACGCTAACATTGACCATGTGAGCGTGCAAATTCAATGTTAGTTACTAAGTTCGCTGCTGTTTCGTGGGGTGATGACTGTAAAGTTAGGTCTGTGCACCCATACTGGGAGCGATGTTTGATTTATTGGGAATTGCAGCTATTTAAGTGCGACCTGAGTGATGCATAACCCCGGTGGAACTCTTTTAATCTAAAGATTCCTAGAGTAAGGGGCGGCAGTGGAAAATTTGTTAACAATAAAGAATATCTTTTGGGCGAATTTCAAAGCAATGAGTTACACATCAACCAGCATTCTCAAAGCATCAACAACCATATCTCAGGTTCAGGATGTAATTGATCTTCTCGGATATAAGAGGGTTCGAGATGGCGTAAAGATTCCAAATAGGATTTCAGGTTATTTCTGGGCGGAGGAGGTGGATTATCAGTCTTGGGCGGGTGTTGAGCTGGATATCTATAAAACATTAAAAGGCCCAGTTAAAGTTACCACTAGATCGCGGGTAGCTAGAAGTTACTGGGACCTTTCCCATCAGAACCGCACCTTAAAAGTCCTTAGAGACTTATTTGGTGGATATTTCGAGACTGACGCAGGGAGAAATCGCTACTGTCGCCCAGATGAGCCTCCTCCTTCGCCGCTCTCATCCGGATGCTATCTTGCTCGCTGGCAATTTCATAATAATCTTCAGCGTGCAAGCATCTATCTTATGCATCGACAATTAGAGGGGGATATGGCAAGAGATGGACCTTCCGGACTTTTATTTATGGATGAAATAAATCCACGTCTCCTGTCGAATAATATGATTGTTCCTTATATGATCGCAGTTTGGGAGGAGTATTTTCGTGCCACATTTACTGCCTGTTTGAGGTATTCAAAAAAACGGGATTCAGTGCTAAAGCAGGCAAATAATCTTAGCCACTTCGATCTTGATAGGTTGATTACTGGGGTTGTCCGGGCTGATCGATTGATTGCAGAGACCTTCTCCTTTCAGCGCCCTGGGATCATTGCGAAAAATTTCCGACTAATTGATTCAAAAATTGACATTGCTGGATTATTGCGTAAGCCTTATCGAGGCCGGAGGCAAAGCTTATTCGACTCCATAGATGGTGTCGTAGAGGATAGAAACCGCCTTGTACATTCTGGAGAAATAAATTCCGATCTTTTTGACCGGCAACTTAAAGTGCGTTTTGGTGATATTACGGAAGCTGTTAATCGAGTCTATAACCATATTGCCAAAATTAATGGGTTTGTGGCAAATCATAATTACTGAATATTGATGAAAGTGATTCCTTGCAAAAACTGGTCTAGTTGGGCCGATGGACTTTCATGATTGAGTCTAGATATTGGAAGGAAGATCTCCTAGCTCTAAGCGGCTAAAGCCCACAAAAAAACCAAAGCGATGGAGTGAAAAAGCAGTAGTGAACTTTGAGAAGGAGATATTGATTTCCTTTTTTATGATTCGGATACTGCTTGAAAATAAAAAGACTTCGGTAAAGTCTGTCGATTATCGTGTGCCAGTAAGCAGGGCACCATGGAGCGGCCAGAAAATTACACAGCTTAACTTATGGCATATTGAAGGGCATTATGATTTCGTTAACGAAGTCGAAGCCCGAGTATCCCTGCAGTTCCTAGTAAACCAATTCATTCATTGCAAGCTAATTCATGCTACTCGTGATCGCGACAGGAACTGGTCTGAAATTTTTGTTTGCTCAGATTTTGAAATACGAAAGGCTTTATATCGCATCTCAATGGATGAGATTCGAAAAATATTTTCCTTTGTAGGGGCAGACTATAGCGACCAGGTTCACTATAAATGGGACGCTAAGATCGATGATTATCAAGTTACTCTAGAGTGATGACCGGGGTAGTTCAATTCATAGCTATTTCATTATCCGCCCACCCCTGATTTTCTCGGGAATCTATGTTGATAAAAATGCCGCGTCCAAGGAGAGCAGCCTTTATTAATGCACCACGCTAAATTTCGACATTACTTTTGTCGGAATTTTTGCTCAGGGATAAAGAATTCTTCCGGGATATTTACCAATGACTTCGCCATCAATTCTTGCTGGATGTGGATATAGAGAGGTTATTGAAAAATGCAGTTGCGGTCTTTGTTGCAAGGTTAATATCATGATTGAGGTTGGGGTCAGGCGAAGACTAATTTTTATTTTGTTTGTATCTTCGGAGCAATAAATTGATCCTTTTTGACTTAATTTTTCATAAACAAGCGCAATGACGGTACTTTGATTGCTAGCCAACCAGTTCCCATGCTTTCCTTGGACATGAACCTCCCCCCAGGCAGGATTCCCAACATGGAGCCAAATTGGAATTGGGTTTTCATGTGTCGCGATGATTCCCCCAGGAATAAATCCTAGGGTAGCTGATCCATCTATCAGCCAATAGTCATAGGCTTTATCGCCGGTTCTAGTAAAGGAGGTCATTAAACAAGGCTAATTCCGATTTGATGGAATTCCCGCGATTTGATATACTTAAGGAATCCGAAGACGATATATCCGCTGATTGGCCTAAAGGCGAGATATTGAAGCGGAAGGTGGGGCCATTGAATACCACCTGGGCGGGGTGTTTGGGAAACCAGACTCAGAATTCCGAAAGGATACTGCGGGCGCCGTCCCAACTTAATACCGAGATCACCTTTATGGTGATCTCTTTCTTTTTGGGCCTGACACATCACTAATCGTCGCCTTGAATGGTCATGTTGTTGGCAAGCCATTCCTTAAGAGTAGCAATTTCCCATTTTGGGCTATTCCCAATACGTATATCAGGGGGTGGAAACGTGATAATCGCTCCGCCATCTTGCGCAAGACTCATCAATTCAAGAATTCTTGGCAGGCCTTCTTGTTCTTTACCTCCATGCTCCAAAAGGTGGGGTGAAGAAGCGGTTCGCTGCTTATTCCCATTCTTAACCCACCGATCAAAAGTAGTTCTTGAAATCCCTAAACGCTGGCATATCTCGTCAATCCCAAGAAGCGTGGCTGTTCCATTGGCAATTGCATCAATAAGCAATTGCTTTTTTAGTCCATTTGAGAGTTCTGCCATATGAGATTATCCCAGTGTTATCAGGCTTAAATAGTTAACATTAGTTATATTAACATTAAATGGTGCAAAATGATACAAAACGGTTAATTAAGATGCTGGGTAGTGATGTCTAATCATCAGCTTGGATGTAGATGCTGTAATTTACCCCCTCCCCTAGAAAGGGCCATTTTCCGTATTTTAATTTTTCAAAACTCCCCCACCAACAAACAATTTGTAGGCAATTTCATGAGAAATAAATTTGAAGACGAAGTATTTGGAAATATGAATCGTCTAATGAGCCTTACCAATGACGAAGATGACAGGGGTCTAGCTCTGTCCATGGCCGCTTTTTCAGAGGATTGCCTTGGGCGCCTTCTTATAGCCTACATGTGCGATGAGAAGGCTTCTTTTGACTTGGTGGAAGGATTTAACGCACCCTTGGGAACTTTTTCATCTCGAATTAAGGCTGGAGCAGCCCTAGGGCTGCTATCAAAGATTCAACAAGCAGACCTAGACCTTGCTCGAAAAGTGCGAAATGAATTTGCTCATAACTGGGAGGGCTGCTCATTTGAAACTCAAAATATTAAAGATTGGGTTCTGCAAATGAGTGATAGCCGAATTCATGACCGACATTCCGCTACTACAAGACGCAAATTTCACTACACAATGTCATGTACTCTGGTTGAATTAGAGTATTTGCTGAGCACCCTAGGTAATGGCAGGAGAAGAATTCCCATAGTGGCTCACCACCTCTCGACAAAACCACCAAAATAAATCACTTTGAGGAAGTTGCTATTCATCTACTCAGTTTAATGAGGGGCTTGAGACTTTGGGTAAATCATTCAAACCCTTGAGCAAGGGATGCATCCACGCTGGCAGGCGAGATAAGTCATTCTTGAGATCCCGTTGAATCATTGCTCCTGCTTTGGGATCATTAAAGATCTTGGATAAAGTGGCCCTGATGTTCTCTTGCGCTGCAGGGTCTTTTTGCTGAATGCCATCTTTGAGCCAATGCAGTGCTTGGACTACTCGCATCGCAGGACGGTCGGCCCATAGGAGTCTGCTAGGGGAGGCTAACTTAAATTGGATGGTGAGGTTGCCAATTTGAATCGGTTTGATGCGTGCATCGGTATGCACAATCACTTTGCCTGGCACTGCATTGGTGAGTCCTAAATCATTGGCGGCGGTCATACCGTCAATCAGTATGCGAGCACTGTCGCGCCGTGCAATAGCCCAAATCACCTGATGATAGTTTGGCTGAGTTGGTTTGCCGGTGAGCGGATTGGCTCGTGGACGGTCATATAGACCGTGATCAATGCGGCGCAAATCACCTTTATTGGTCAGGCGTTGCAACGTTTTATCAACGGCGCTTCGGCTACCGAGGTCAAGAAAGTCCCTGGCCGTCCAAACTTTATCGGCTTGACTATGGCTAATGCGCCGAGCAATCAGCGTATTAAGAGGGGTTTTAGGGCTTACTAGGGCGTTCATAGTCCTTAAATTATATACAAATATCGGACAAAAATAATATAAATTAATGAGTAAAAACCTATATAAAACAAAAAGTTATATTTATATAAAAAATGACCTAAGCTACGGATAAAAATTAATCATGGTGGGGGAGGTTGCTAAGGCCATTTGCCTTGGCTGCCTAAGAATCAATTCTGGCCATCTATTACAGACCTTTTTGACCTGAAATGGCCCATAGATATTCATAAGCACGGCATTAAAATGCGTCCTTAGGACGCATTTTAATGCCGTGCTCTCAAATTGTCTTGGCGCTATCTAGTCTGAGTTGCAACAATGAGCGGCTCATCAGATCCCACCACAAATTTTTCGTTTTTCTAGCGCGTACTCAGATATATTAAGGCCCTTTTCGGCAATGAGATCCGTTACGAGTAGTTTTTGACGCTCGCTAATTTTTTTCATAGATCAGCGCTCTATTGCCTAAACTAATTTTTCTACTAACCCTGGCCTTGCCAATGTTTACTACTGGTAGCATGGGGACTTGCGTACTATCGCCTTGAAAGAGGGCTCGCATATCTTTGCCAACATCAGCTTTCACGCCTAATTTTTTCATTGCCTCAAGGCCAATATTAATCAGACTCTCGTCTGGCACTGGTTTGCCAGAAATAGAGGAGGGCCTTGCTTTGACATAGGTGCCATAGCCAAGGCGTATTAACTTACCTTCTTCTGATAATTCTTTCACCACGCGACAGATTTGGCGATAGTTGCCAAACCGATTGAAATCATCTCGCAAAAAGACCTTAGCCTTGGAGTTGCGTAGGCTGGCCAAAATACGGTCTTTGGTAGTTGCTTGGGTCATTTTGGCCTCCTATGTTTAAATTGACATCTTTATTATATACAAAAATAGGGCATTGATGTCCTATTTTTGTATATTAAATTATTGAATAAAGTATATATAAAACAATGAGTTATAGAATTTACTATAGCACTATTAAAAGAGTGGTTAGCTTTTAAATAAGAACGCCTGAAAAACGCTGATTTTGAATATCTAAAGGCTATAAATATTCAAGTCTGCGCAGGGGATTATCGGCAGAAACTGTGGCCGAAGGATCCTCAATTTCTAGGATGACATTGCACCGCGCTAAAAAAGGGCTTCCTGCAGTGGCGCTGGGAACCTATTTCAGAATCATGGTGGCATTACAGCTGCAAGACGACTTCAATCTACTGGCAAAAGACGATGTGCTGGGACGTCGCCTCCAGGATATTGCATTGTCTAAAACAAGAAGGCATGAGAGTTAATCCAACTAGTGAAATTATTCTCCGCATATATTGCGGAGAATACGGCAGTTAATCACCGCATTGCTAAGCGCTGATGAGGCACTGTTGGCGGTGAGTGCATTATAAAAAACGGATAACATCATTTCTCGGCATTAACAGTGACGATGTTAACGTGCAAATTCAATGTTAAAAGTTTCCATGCTGAGCTTTAATAATGTGTGTCCACACCATTTTTGATTGAGTTCATAAAGCCTCTCAAAAAGTAAAGAGCGCGTGTCCACACTCTCTTTAAAAATTGACGCGATCTCAATTGGCTTCTGAATTCGGAAAATACATTCAAAACTTTTCGATTTTTTTAAAACGAAAAAATGATTTTTGAAGCGCATTTTTTGTTCTGAAATCGCAAAATAGACCAAAATCATTACGCGACTTTAGGTATTTAAGGGTGAAATTTAAGAATGTTCACTTTGCCATGGGTCTATATGGTATATGGCTTTGATGGCGATAAGCCTGCTAACACCATGTATCAGGTGCCCGCTATGCGGTAATATCGAACTGGAAGAGTATTTTCGGCCACTGATCCTAAAATTGTATTGCTCAATTTAAAAATATACGATATAATTTGTATATACAATTTCATTGGGCTACAAATGAAAAATTTAATAACAAGTCAGTCCGTTTTAGATCATATTTGGGAAAAGCATCAACTGAGAAGGGTTGATGTTGAAGAGTGCTTTTTCAATCATTTTGAGCCAAAATACATCGAAGATGACAGAACACAAAATAAAACAAACCCGCCAACCTATTGGTTCATATCTGAAAATCACCAGTCTGTTAGGTTAAAGGTGGTTTGTGTTTTTAAAGATGGGCAGGTATTCTTGAAAACTGCTTATCCACCAAATGAAGTAGAATTGAGTATATACAATAACTCTAAATAATCGCTACATAGTATATTTAATTTACAAAAGAGGAAGCAAATGAACTCCAAACAGCTTGCAAAGGAAATGACAAATACTCCCGATGCATGGGAGGGTGGTGAGCTTGGACAAAGTCCAGAGCATGTAAGAGTGGCCCCAAGCAAATTAGCGTCTGAGATTGATGATGCGCTTGGTTTGCAAATGATCTCCATTCGCCTGGATAAAGAGTTGATTGATATGTTTAAACTTTTGGGCGGAAAATACCAAATGGGCTATCAGCCTTTAATGCGGGAGGCATTGAAGCGGTTTGTCGATGGCGAACTCAAGATGGTGGCGCTCGAGGCTTTGGAAAAACAAAGTTTAGCGAGATCAAAATCAAAGGATGAGAAAAATCATCCGAAGAAAGAAAAGGTAGCCAAGGCTGCATAAAACAAAAGGCCCATCAGGGGCTTTTGTTTTAAGTATAGGAGCAGTTGTCCTCTCAGGGATTTTTAAAAAGTATTGAAAAAATGCTATCAACCAAATCATTCAAAGAAACAGTCCATTTGAGAGTCGAGCGTGATCCTGCTTTTAGGTTAGCCTTATTTCAAGAGGCGCTCTCTGCTTTATATATGGGGTATTAAGATTCCCATTATTTATGCCACCCCTTTTTCAATCTAAATGGGAGGTGCAAAACTAGCTAACTGGGTGCATCCATCCCGGCGTTTTAAAGCACACAATTCTTTTATAGAGCCATACATAGCTGAATATATAAAGGGCAAAAAATCCAATTAAGATAGGGGTAGATTGCCACCAAAGAACTGCTGGAATAATTGCTAGGCTGGTTAGCATCCAAAGGTAAGGTGATGTTCTGGCATTTGCTGTAAACCAATCATCTTGTTTAGTACCGCTCTTGCCTGAGCTCAGTACGCGTCTAAAAATTAACGAATGAAAATGAATGCCATCGGGCTGTCCAGGACTTTTGCCTTGATGAATTTTCCTACGATAGATTGTGAATAGGGTTTCTAGGATTGGATAGCCGTTTACCAGCAAGGCAAACCAGGGGGAAACATTGCTGTGTCTTGATACCAACATGATGCTAATGATTGCAATCCAAAAGCCAATTAAATAAGCGCCGCCATCCCCTAAAAAGATCAGGCCTCTAGGGTAATTCCAAATAAAGAATCCTAAGATTGCAGCCGCCATAATGAAGCTTAAAGAAATCATTATTGGATCGGTAAGCACGTAGCTCATGTAACCAAGTGCCATAAGAGTAATCATTCCTACCATGCTGGAAAGGCCGTTGAAGCCATCAATGATGTTGTAGGCATTTGATAGTCCAGTTACGGCAAATACAGTAAACACAATCGCAATTGGCGAAAATCCCAGGAGGTAATCAACCCCGGGTATATCAAGCTTGGTGATTTGAATGTTTAAAAGGTTTATTGCTAGAAGTGCACCAATAGCCACAAACAAAAGCCTCATGCGCACACTAATTTTTTTTGTAAGATCTTCAGTTAGCCCAATAGCAAAAACTGGAATGGCGCAAATGAGAATAGTTGATTCAATGATGGAAGTCGATTGTGCTTGAAGTTTCAGAAGTATGGCAATCAAGACGCCTAGGGCAATGCCAACCCCACCAATTCTTGGCACCGCTTTTTTATGAAACTTTTGAGGGCCCGATAAATCTGAATCTGCATAGATATGGCTATGTAGGTGCTCAAAGCGAATAATGAGCAAAGTTGCAATAAATGATGTAAAAAAGGCGGACAGTAGACCAATCATGAGTTGATTATAAGTTCCAAAATCATTTGTTGAAAATGAAACTCAGTAGACATCCTGGCTTCCTGCTAGGGCTAAATGAACGGTGGGAAAGGGTTTCGATTCATTAGGTGGGTTGGCTATTCTCGAATTGTCTTGTACCAATCATCCAATTCCGTCAAATCAATGCGTAATTACCTGATAACGAGATCTTTAGCTTGGTTTACCCTAATTCTTTGGGTCATTACTAAAGGGGGTTGGCATGCTGTCTATTGAATATGTGAATAAAAGAGTACGCCTATTTAGACTGGAATTAAGCCCACTGATTTTGGCCGTCATTGGGGTTTTAGTCGTCATTTGGCATCTTTTAAGTTTTTTGCGGATCCTTAAATAGTAGGACAAGCGCTTATTGGCTCAAGTTGGGAGCATTTAAATGCGCTTGTGCTTTTAGGAATTCCTCATTTCCATACGCTTTTGCATGGCCATTTGCTGGCTCAAGAACTCCAAACACGCATGATTACCCTGATCTAGGCGTTAATTTTTGCCACCAACACCTTTTTGGGGCTTCTTTTCGGATTTCTTATGATTAATTAGTTATAAATTTTGGTATATTACTGAAGAATGTCATTTCTATGACCCTGTTCCTCATTTCGCTTAAAAAGAGAAAAAGAAAGAGAAAAAGACTATGTCTCATCGAAATTCCAATATCAACATCTTCCGTAGCTTCTTGCTAGTGGGGTTGGTGGCACTAGGTTTATCAGCCTGCGGTGGTGGCGGTGGAGGTAGTAGCAGTGCATCTACTACGCCAAGTGGAGCAGCAACATCTAACTACACATTACCTACTGCTATCTCAGCGGTTCCTCCCCAAAAATAATGCTTACTCTTCTTAACGGGATATTGTTCAATGAATAAATCGATTCAATCTCTTTTAATTGGTGCGCTGGTCTGCTGCGGAATCAATGTTTCTTCCGCTGCTACCTACCCAACGCCGCCTGCAAAGTCTGCATACATGACGAATCAACAAACGTCATATGCCAAGGATCCAACAAGTGGCACCTTTAGTGGTGCCGGCAATATTAGCTGCATGATTAATCTCATGGCACCTGAGCAACACGTAGGGGCTGGTCAGTATGTTGCTTTAATTGACCAGAATCTCTGTAACGACACCAGTACTAGCACCACTTCAGGGGGTTCAGTCGGCTCCGATCCATCATGGGTTAATGCAGTGTTGACAGTAACTCAAAATACCGACTCATCAATTGATGTTATCGGCAGTCTTTTTATTCAAAAAGATGGTGATGGCCGTAAAAAGAATATTCAGATTCATGGCACTGTTTGGGGTGGCGCAGCGGTATACGCTCCTTATGGTAAGTGGACAATGAAGTTTTGCAGTTCTCTCGCCTCTTCAGCGGCCGGTAGCTGTGATGACGGTTCTGGATATGTTTCAGTAGACACCACAGGTATCACCACTTATCAGATAAATGGCGGCAATCATCAGGCGGGTACTGTGGTTTATACGTCTCCCACTACTGGCTACGGCATCATTGACGATACGAGTAATAGTCCAAAAGTGAGTGGTAGATTTCGCTTTGGTAATGGTATTTACCTTTGGAACGATACGCAGTCAGGTACACAGTCTTGCTATGACCCAAGCTTAAGTAATCCCAATGTGCAGTACTCAACATGGCAAAATTATTTATACGACCAAAACACTGGCGCTAAGCTTGCTTACACAAACCCAGGATTTTTTATTAGTGAGCATGGCTCAACCAACCAAATTGGTGAAGCAAACTATGATGGTCTGAATTTCTGGTCTCAAGATACGCCTGCTCAGGTCAACGCTACAACTGTAGATGGCCCAGATGGAACTGCGTATACCGTTCATAAGATGCCGGGCACCTTAAGAAAAGTCACAACCAATGTGGGCAATTTTGATCAATTGGATGGCTTGGGTATTAATTTCGGATTCTGGGGTGACCAGGTTAATGGTGTTTATGGAAATATTGCGATCGTTAAGCAGATTTGTAATTTAAGTGCATGCCAGTCTTTAAGTTCTAGTAACAATATTGGCCTTATCGGTACTTGGTCGAAAAGCACGAGTAAATTTACCTTTACAGGATTTGCTGACTGGAATAACAACGGTTCAATTACCAATTTTCCTGCTACCGCGGTTTCTTATTCTGATTTGACTGGCAATACCTACAAAATTCGGGGTGGTGGCGGTTGGATCAATGGCGCAAACACTAATTACAATTTCCAAATGTCGCAATGGAATTGCAGTGGCGGCTCTTGTGGTTATATCGTCTATACACCAGCAACTGCGCCAGTGACAAAGCAGTCTCAGCTTAATATCAAACCATCTCAATTGCCTGCACAAACACTTGCTTGCGTTGGTGGTATGTGCCCTAAATGGACAACAACCTTAAGCGATGTTAGTGACTTTGTTGGTAGCCCAAGTACAAGCAAGCAAGATATTGGATGGGATCCGTCAACTGGCACGCCAACAATTAGCGGTCATGCGATTGATTGGTCTTCAAGTACCTTGAATCCAAATCAGCAATCTCATTACTACAATTTGTATACCGCTGATAATTTATCAGCCATGGCTTGTACAGCAAATGGTGGATCAGCAGGGGCAGCTTATTGTTCTAACCTGATTACTAGCCCGGCGAGTGGGTCGACTACTTATTACACATGGCAGTCTGGTGGTCAATGGGATAGCTATGCATATTTAACTAGTCCTAGTGGTAACTCGCCAACCTTTGATCCACCAATTAATTTGAGCTATACAGTGCCTGCTTTGCCTGGCAATACAGCTTCTTATGTTGGCAGTACTATTAGTTTTCAATCCCCTCAGCCTGGCAATTTATGGGTTCCAGGACATTGCATTGATAGCTCTGGCGCGCAAGCAGCTTGTAATTCCAGCAATCAATGGGTGAGTGATGTAAACATTCCATTTGCGCAAGATGCCACTGGAACAGTGAATAAAACAAACTCTGATGGCTCAGCTACATCAACTAGCTACTACGTTAAGTGGCTGCAACGCGGCGTATATTTCACCACGCTGCCAATTGCACAGTGCAGCGGGTTAGATTTATCTGCTGCTAGTGGCTTGACCTTGCCTGGCACTAGTTTGATTGATCCTGCTGTAGCACAGCAGCCAGTCCCTTCTCAAAGTGTATTCCAGAGTAAGCCAAGTGTAGTGAATGGAGCTGCGCAGTAATGAGCATTACTTGAGGAGCTCTTTACTTGGCTTCTCAGCTTAGTTTGAATGTATGGGTTGTCCTAATATGCGAATATTAGACAACCCATTTTTATTGTTCTGCCAGCGAAAAGGCGTCCCAGAAAGTATTCCCCTTAGTTCTTGTTGAACTGCGGCTGGTTCGCAGGATAGGTGGGCGGCAGAGAAATCTTCGTTCAGACTGATCTCACAGAAATATGGCCTTCCTCTTTGCGCTTGTTGGGCTTCAAAAGCGGCGATGGCTTGATTCAACTGAAATTGGCGTTGCTGACTTTGAATGCGAACCTGAGTTTCCCAGCGCCGATCTTTAGTGTGGGATTCTTCTTGAGTATTGGGACTTGGCATTGCTTTATTGAGCGAAGGGCCCAATAGATTTTGACCGGGATTAGGCCGCATAAAAAAAGGCACTTCTGTGACATTAGAGTTTGTTTCCGGTTTGGCTTCGGAGTTTAGGGACTTAGAGGGAGAGGGATTTTTAGGTTCCGTGCTTTGCGTTTGAATTCGGTCTAGCGCCAATTCTTGTGTTGAGCTATCGCTTGAATTGACTAAGAAGATCTTTAGCCATCCCCGACTCTTGCCGGTGGGTAAAGGTTCATAATCCGGAAGCATTTTCCAGGCTACTAAATGAAGCGCAATGCTCAGTATCAATGCAATGAGTAGGGGAAATTCTAAGAGCCTCAAAAGAAAGTGACTCTTATTAGCCTCTCTGGGATGGAGTGTTATTCCCATACTTTCAGTTTAAGCTGCAATGAGATAGCCCCATGCACTCGATCCCCAATCGTTGGAATGACAAAGACGTTTGCCCCCACCCAATCACCTTCCCAAGTAAGTGCTGGCAGTGCTGCTGCAAACCATCCGCCATTATTGGTTTGTGGGTAGCCATTAAAGCCACCAAATACAGCGCCAATTTTGATGGGGCCAATAGCAATGGGTTGGTAATAAATGCCAGCGTAGTTTGAGTAAGCGCGATCACTGTTATAAAAACGCCCGGCTGTTAATGATGCAACGGTATTGAATCGATACTCCAAACCAGCGCCCCAATTGTCGCCATTAAAGTTCTTGTCTTGCTGAAAGTGATAAGAGGCCATGCCTGGGTTGATCCATAGTTGGTTTCTGGTTTCAGGTTTAATCATCTGAAACACATCATCAGACTCAGTGGCTAAGACGACGCCAGTCTGCATGGCGATCGCAGCAGAGGTAATGACTGGAATTGCTTTATGAAGCCGAGGAAGTAAGTTCGGTCTCATATTAATTTAATTGCTTATTTCTTATTGGAGCCGCTAGCTTTATCGCTCTTATCTTTATTGGTTTTATTGAGCTTGAAGCTGAGCTTCTGTCCTTGATAGAGTAGGGTGGCAGACTCATCACCAATACTTTGTAGGCTTAAGCCTTTGCCAATGGTTTCGCCAACGCTAATCGCGTTAGTTGGTTTGCCATCAATTTCAAAAATAGCAAATCCATTAACTGCTCCATCTGGACTGCCATCAGGATTTTTTGAGGTGATGACAACACCCCGCAAATAGATGTTTTCTGTGGCCAATGGCTTACTACCAAAAAGAGCGTAAGCAGTATTGGCATCCTGATTGGAATACAAAGTCATTCCTTTGGAAATCCCATTGACTGGCTGACTTGGAGTTCCCGGAATTTGGGCAATCTTCATGAGCCAGAATGTCGCTGAGAGCGCACAAGCTAGCATCAATCCATAAGTCATTCCCTTGCTGGCCGAAGAAGGCGTTAGCCAACTCAATGGCATGCTCAGAGCTCTCTGAATGCGCTCCTGTTTGCCATGGCTGGATAACGAGTTTAGATCGGTATTTGAACGCGTCAAGGAGCTTTGCTTGAGAGCTTGTTTGGAGCTCCTGAGCCTATCCTGTATTCGTTTGATAAATTCGCTCAAAGTGTCAAAATACCTATAAAATTTGATTTAGTTTAAATCATTGAAAGTGCCACATTTATGTCTTTCTGCAAACATCGTCTGTTTAGTCATAAATCATCACAAAACACCCCTGTTTTGGCTCATTCGGTATTGGCACAAACGCTCAATCGTAAAAGACGTGATGCAGGATTCACGCTGATCGAGATTATGGTGGTGATCGCCATTATCGGTATTTTGGCAACCATGATTGTTCCCAAAATTATGGGGCGCCCAGACGAGGCGCGTGCCACAGCGGCTAAGCAAGACGTCGGTACCATTGTTCAGGCACTCAAATTGTATCGCTTAGATATTGGCCGTTACCCAACGACAGAACAAGGTCTCAAAGCCTTGGTAGAGAAGCCGGTTTCTGAACCGGTTCCACAAAACTGGAAGGTGGGTGGTTACTTAGAGTCATTGCCAAAAGACCCTTGGGGTAACGCCTATCAATACAGTAACCCGGGTACTCATGGCGAAATTGACGTCTATAGTTTTGGTGCTGATGGTAAGCCCGGTGGTACCGCGCTCGATACCGATATTGGCAACTGGCAACCCAGCAATTAATTGCTATCTCGCCAATTCACAACAGCGCATTTACGTAATCCTGCTGAAGGTGGCTTTACTTTAGTAGAGATGTTGGTGGCCATTACGATTTTGGCCATCATGATGGCCGTCGCGATACTGGCTATTCCCAATCATGATGATCGATATTGGCGAGACAATCTCGATCAACTCGTCAGTTCACTCAATATGGCGCAGGAAGAAAGCAATCTTTCAGGAACAACCATGTTGGTGCAAGTAGACGAGGTGGGATGGCGCTTTGCTCCTGCTCTTAATAATGCGCCTGTCAGCGCGCTGATCAATGCCGCAGGCTCCACAGCAAACCCTGGAGCCAATTCAAGTGGCTTGATGCCCGATGTCTATCGCCCACAGTTGTGGCATAAGCCGGTCGTGATTGAGCCAGTGCAATTTACTTTGGGCGGCGAAGCGATTACCCAGGCCGTACAAGTTCCGATTGCGCAAGAGCAACGCAAAGCCATCTTGTCCCGATCCGCTAATGGTCGTTTTAGTTGGGCAGGAGGTGTGCAGTGAAGCGATTACTGCGTCACTCAAATACAGAGGGCTTCGCTTTAATTGAGGTGCTCGTTGGTTTGGCGGTCCTCAGCATTGCTCTGATAGCCGGTTTGCGTGCGATTGCCAATGGCGCTGATACCCAATTAGCAGTATCTCAACGCACCTTAGCGTTGTGGAGTGCAGATAATGCCTTGATGGATTTGCGCATGAGTCGAGCCTTTCCGGAGGTAGGAACGACCGTATTTAATTGCCCACAAGCGAATTACGTCTTTGTTTGTCAGCGCAAAATTATGAGTACACCGAACCCAAGCTTTCGTAGAGTGGAGATGACGGTATATGCCGCTAACCCTGAAAGTACCTCAGTAGCAGCAGGTCCACGCCTGGCATGGCTGACCACGGTTATCCCTAATCCAGCCAGTGGTGTGATGTGAAGCAAATTGCAGATCAACAACGTGATCAAGGTTTTGCCTTACTAGAAGTCATTGTGGCGATGACGATTATGGCTATTGTTGGGCTGTTGGCATGGCGTGGAATGGATGCCATGATTCGTGGGCGAGAGGTGATAGAGCGTCGCTCAAACGAAGATTTTTCTTACATGCAATTGGTTCGTCAGTTCGATCGAGATTGTCAAGAAATCGTACGCCGTGATGAGTTCAATATGGCCAATGGCGTTGTGAGCTCCTCTACAACCAATATGAGTAATAGCCTCACTAGCAGCACCCTCCCTTCCATTGCTGCAGGCGCTAAAAATATTTGGTGGCTACGGCACTATCGGGCTGATACACAAGATGCTTGGTTGCTAGTAGGTTATGGCATCGGATCTAACGGCTTACAGCGCTGGACTAGTCAACCGCTCTTGCGTAGGACAGATGCCCTGACCTTGTGGAAAAATATTGCTCGTGATCCAGACTTGGTCTCCAATGACCTATTGGTCAGTTGGCAAACACCCAGTATTGTGCGGCAATCATTTGTAGTGCAGAGTTCTCTAGTGAGCGGTGCAGGCGGAAGCGGAGTAAGCGCAGCGGGTACCGGCACTCCACCAGCAAGTGCTAATTCGACTGCTACGAATGCAACCCCAAACCCAAACCCCACCATCAGTTTGATTACTCCGGATCAACAGGGTTTAGTAATGCAGTGGTGGTTAAAAGACATTGCTTTGCCCATTACCCGCTCTTGTTTGATGGGAGGCGCTTTGTAATGTGGTCGCGATTGAGAATATTGAACCTGAGGGAGCCAGTCACGAAGTTAGAGACGAAGTTAGAAACGAAGTTGGAAACTAAGTCAGAAACTGGATAAGCAACCATCACAGCCTTAATTGTGGTGGGTGTTGCTGCTGTGCTCATTACAGGGTTGATGTGGCGTCAGCAAGTGCAGATACGCTCTTTAGAAAATGCTCGTGATCGCGTACAAGCGCAGTGGTTGCAACGTACTGCAATTGATTTCGGGCGCTTGGTCTTGGTCGAGGATCAGCGTACTAGTCAATATGATCATTTGGGCGAGGCCTGGGCTTTGCCTTTGGCTGATGGCAAGGTGGCTGATTTCTTAAAAAATACGGATATTCCAGATGAGATCGCTACCGTGACCTTTAATGGTCAGCTCAGTGATGCTCAAGGCTTATTCAATTTGACCAATTTATGGGATCGCAATTTTCAGGCTGTGAATTCGGCTGGCGTTCAGGAATTTGGGCGACTCTTAGATGTCCTGGGCTTAGACCGGGGACTTGCACAACAGACTGCGCAAGCAGCCTTGCAAAGTGATATGCCGATTGATGATGTGGATGGCTTATTAAGATTGCCAAACTACAATTCTGCAGTTTTGCAGCAATTAAGACCTTTTGTAGTGGTTTTGCCGAATTTAACGACAGTTAACGTTAATACTGCATCTCCCGAAGTGTTGATGGCAGCAATAAATGGGCTTTCAAGGGGTGCTGCTAATAGCTTTGTCCAGCAAAGAGCAATGGCGCCTTTGAAGACGCTTGATGAGGTCACTTCCCTAATCAATAAGGTGGGTTCTGGGGCTGGCTTAGCGATTGACCCTGCTTTGGTGGATGTGAAGTCCCAGTATTGGGTGGGCCGCACAGAAATTCACCTGGGAAGGGGTATATTTATGAGTTCAGCATTGATTCAGCGCTCTCCAACGCCTTTGCCCAACGGTAATTTAACGCAGGTTATCTGGAGCAAAACTGGAAAAATGGCTGCTGATTAATGGAATATTGGATAACAAGAGTCATAAAAGATGGCGTTTTGAAAGATTAATGTGAGCTTGCTCATCATCCGCTGCCCTCTGAAGCCGTTTGCTGCCCCTGTTACTGCTTCTCCCAGTGATGGGCAAGATGCGTCTTGCGCAGAGCAGTTTGAGTGGTGCCTATTAGAAGATGAAGGCGCTCAGTCTATTACCGGTATGGGCAGCACAGAGTCGATGCCCTATGCCGATGAAGCATTGGTATTACTCCCGACGATAGACGTGCGCTTGATTGAAGCAAAAGTGCCTTTGGCTAATGCAAAAAAGTTACAGCAAATTTTGCCAAATCTGATTGAAGATTTTGTACTTGCTGGCGTTGAGTCGATTGCCGCTCAAGCCTTGCCTCCCATTCCTGGCAATCCAGTCTTGCAAAGAACGTTGGCTTTGATGGATCGAGCGTGGTTTGCTTGGCTCAATAAACAATTAGAGCATTTGCTCGCTCCCCGCGTGCGCTTGATACCAGAGTGTTTGCTCTTGAGTCTACCCACTGAAGGTGCTCGACCTGAAGTGGCCTATCAGCGTGTAGAGCAAAATATCATTTTTACCCAGCGTACCGGCATGCAGCTCGGTGTGTCATGGATTGAGCATCATGCACCAGGGGCAAAAGAGGGTGAATTGAATTTACCTCAGGCTCTCACTGGCGCTAGCTTAAAAGTCATTTCTTGGGACTGGTTGGCAGCTGCGGCTCAGGCCTATTTAGAGGCAAACAGCAATAGTCGATCCGCTAACTTTGCCTTAAATTTATTACCTGCAAGTTTTAGACGTGATTCCAAGTCTTTTGGCGTGGGAGGCAACAGCGGTTTATCTGCTTTGACGCATTTATTTTCGAGTAAGGCGCTCAAGCCCTCAGACAATACTTCCGGCTTAGCTTGGACCGACCCCTTGGTATGGCGACAGCCCACTCATTGGTTGCGGTACTGCGCGATCAGTTTAGTGTTGGGCTTTGGTGTGTATTTATCGTGGATGGTTTGGGATGATTGGCGCTGGTCTAAGCGACTGGAGTTGCTTGCTGTACAAAACTTAAGTCCTGCCGCAATTGCTGCTCTCAATCAAGGTAAGTCTAGTGATAGCGCGCCCGCCGTCTTGAATGCATTTGTCAAACAAGTGACGCTAGAGCAACGTCACCATGGCATTGTGGTGGATGCTGACTTTGGTGCAATGGCTACTAAGTTACAACAATTTAAAGTGGCTTTTGGTGCTGAAGCATTACAAAAGCTGGATTACGATGGCTATGCGATTACCTTTGAATTTAAACCGGGTGCATTGACAGTGCCACCTAGTGAGGTTCTTCAGCGCGCGAGATTGCTGGGGATGGCAGTGCAATTTTTGGCGCCAAACCGCTATCGTCTTGAGCCCTATGCGGGACTGGGGGGCAACTGATGAACCAGCGCTCGAATAGCTTGATGGAAAAACTCAATGCAGTTGCTGGCAAAGCAAAGGCATTGCTCACCAAAGATTATTCAGTACAAGATTTGCGTCATTTGCCAAATCTTCTGAGTCAATGGTGGAGCAATGCTGCTGTTGATAAAACACTACATCAGGATGACCAATTGAGTAACGCTGCATGGAAAGCCAACAGGGGCTTTGATGCAAAACAGACTTTGCAAGTCTTACAGCGGATCATTTTTAGACAACGGAAAATAGTCCTCCTGATTGGCATTCTTATTATTTTGGGCTTGCTATATCAGCTGCTGCTAGCTCCTTATAGTCGCAAAGTCCAGGATCAATTGGAGATGCGGCCTGCGCAATGGTCGCAATTACAAAGCTTGATTCGGATGTCGAAAACTACCGCAGCAAGTGCTAATGCAGTGAGTTCAAATACCATGTCTTCAACCGTCTCCCCATTAGATGAGCAAGAGCTACAGAAAATTTTGAATGTCTTCACTGCGCGAGGTTTAAAGCCGAGTGTGTTTCGCTTGAGCACCGATAATCCACCGCGTATCGAGTTTCAGGCGAGCGAGGTGATGTTCTCCGTATTCTTAGATGCTTTAGAAGAACTTCGGACAACTTGGCGCTTGTATCCGATACAGCTGAGCGTGCTTGCAAATGGCGGCGCAGGTATGGTGAGTGTCAGCGGTATGTTCAGCCAATATGGCAGCAATGCAACAAATACAGTTGAGCCTGAGGTGGCACAATGAAGCTCACACTAGATCTGAGTCATCCAAAATTACCCAAGTTATTTTGGCTTGCCTTAGTGTTAGTCAGCTTATGGACTGTCATTTGGCAGATGCCTGCAAGTTTGGTGGGTGGTATTTTGACTTCCCAAACAGGATGCAGGGTGATGCTGCAACAACCCGCAGGTACGATTTGGGATGGAAGTGCTGCATTGGCGTTTTCAGAGACCAATGCGAGCGAAGGAGGGTGTCGAGATCCTCACGCAGTCACTGAACGTTTTCATTGGACCAGTACATGCAGTCTATCCACGCTATCGTGTAGTACTGAAATTCAGTTTGTGGCGCTCGATAAACCCCAATTCATTCGCTGGGGGCTCAAGAAAACCCACATTGCTGGCAACGAAGTCAAATTACCAGCCAACGTCCTTGAGGGGCTCGGCAATCCCTGGAGTACTTTAAGGCCCAGGGGGCAATTGGGTGTCCGTTGGACGGATCTGGCTTTGGGAGGCATGATGTCTACCTCTGAAAGCCTCAAGAATGCTCGTTCGGGAGTAATTAGAATTATCATCAGTAGCTTAAGTAGCCCAATTAGCCCTATCAAGCCGCTGGGGGCTTATGAGATTTTGGCCAATATTGGTGACGATGGTCTTAATTGGAGTTTATCCACCACCAGTGGACCCCTTTTATTAATGGGTCAGGGCGATACTAAATCAGGCTTTCATTTTATGGGGGAAGCTTCGGCCTCTCCAGAAGCACAAGAATCATTGATGGGTCTGTTAGCTTTATTGGGTAAAAAAGAGGACGGTAGCTATCGCCTCAAGTTTTAAGTCGTAACGAATAAAGAAAAGTATGCAAACAGGTTTAGGTCGAATATTAGGTAGTTTTCAAAGGCAGCTTGCACGGCTGGTGATCGTTTGCGTCCTAGGTGAAAGTGTCATTCTGCCGATAGCCTTTGCTCAGAATATGAATCAGCCTAGTCAGCTAAATTCCGCAATCCCGGATAGCGCTTCTGTAACGCTGTCATTTTCGAATGCGGATATTGAATCTGTTGCTAGCGTTTTAGCCAAGGCAACTGGCCAAACGATTTTGGTTGATCCCAAAGTAAAGGGCACGATCAATCTAATTAGTAATAAGCCGCTCACGAAAGCCAAAGCGATAGATGCTTTTTCTACCGCCTTGCGTACCTCAGGATTTGCTTTGGTAGATGTCAATGGTATTTATCGGGTGGTGCCTGAGGCTGATGCTAAGTTAATTAGTAATTCAGTGGTGACTGGCAAAAGTAAGCAGGGCGGTGATCAAATTATTACCCGCGTATTTAAGCTGAACTATGAGTCTGCCAACAATTTGCTGCCCGTGCTACGACCTTTGGTTTCTGCGAACAATACGATTAACGCCTACCCGGGTAATAACACGATCGTCATTACTGATTACGCGAGTAATATCCAGCGGATTGGCGAGTTGATTGAAACCATTGATGCGCCTGCATCAACTGATGTGCAAACGATTCAACTACGGTATGCAATTGCGATTGACGTTGCGGCCATGCTCAATAAAGTTCTTGAGAATGGCTTGACTGGGGGCAACGAAAACGGCAATAAAACAGTGGTGATGGCTGATGCCCGTAGTAATTCTTTATTACTGCGTAGCTCAAGCCCAGAGAAGCTCAGACAAATTCGTGCGCTCGTTGCGAAGTTAGATACTCAGGGAAATTCTAATGGCAATATTTGGGTCGTACCATTACGTAACGCAGAAGCCACTAAATTAGCAGTGACCTTGCGGGCGATTGTGGCTGCTGATGCAGCCTTATCTGCCCAGGTAGCGAGCGGTACCGCAACCCAGGCGATGGGTGCCACTGGCAATACAGCCACACCCGCGCAAATGAATAGCGCTCCTGGAGCTACTGGCGGTACGGGTACGGCAGCTGCAACCTCCTCTTTAAGTAGCAGTAGCACTCCCTCTACAGGCGGCATTATTCAAGCAGAGCCGGCAACCAACTCGCTCATCATTACTGCGAATGAGCCGCTTTACCGAAACTTGCGTCATGTGATTGATCAGCTCGATAAACGTCGTGGACAGGTTTATATTGAATCCATCATTGTTGAGGTGAGCTCTACCAATGCGGCAGAGTTAGGCATTCAGTGGCAAGGCCTCGTTGGCTCCGGTAATCAAAATACGGGCTTTGGCGGTACCAACTTTTCAAATGCTGCCGGCACACCTGGTTCGAATATCGTAAACCTCTCACAAAACGTTAACGCTTTATTAAATCCTTCAAATACCAATGGCATCACGCCAGTACAACCAAACCCTGGTTTGAACTTGGGCTTGCTCACTAAATTCAATGGTGTGTACGGTATGTCAGCTTTGATATCGGCCTTAAGTACTACTACGGGAACCAATATCCTATCGACCCCGAATTTAATTACGCTTGATAACGAAGAGGCCAGAATCGTAGTGGGACAAAACATCCCAATGCTGTCAGGGTCCTATGCGACTACGGGCTCTGCTGCTACTGCTACCCCATTCACAACAGTGTCGCGTCAAGATATTGGTTTGATTTTGCGCGTAAGACCTCAGATCTCTGAAAATGGTCTTGTGAAGATGCAAATCTATCAAGAGGTTTCGAATGTAGCGAGTCAAGTTCCTAATCAAGGTCCTATTCTCAATAAGCGTGATATCGAGACCAATGTGATTGTGGATGATGGCCAGACTTTAGTGTTGGGCGGTTTGATTGAAAATAATTACACCGATAGTACGAGTGGTATTCCATGGCTGAGCCAGATTCCCTTTATTGGCGCCCTCTTTCGTTATGACAATAGCTCGCGTACCAAAACCAATTTGCTAGTCTTTTTGCGTCCTTACGTATTGCGCGATAAGGGGCAAGATCAAGAAATTACTGCAAATCGCATGCAATTTATGGACGCGAAGCGTGAGCAATTTACGCCATCAACCATGTTATTGCCCAAGCCCGATTTGCCAAAAATGAGTGAGATGACCGCTCCACTTGTAGCTCCTGGAACACCGGTGCCACGTCCAGACCCCACTATTCCTGGTGGTCCCTCGCCAGCGGCTCCAACATCACCAGCTGGAGCAGCGCAGACTTCTTCCAGTAAGCAGTAAATATGTTGCGCATCCCTTTTGCTTACGCTCGCACGAACCAAGTTCTCTTGCGTAAGAGTGAGGTAGCGGCAAGTGCTGATGGGGAATTTACTGAGCAATCGGAGTTGCCAGTACTCATTCATAGTCCTTTAACTGGCCTAGATGTCTTGCAAGAAATCTGTCGCTTAACCGGGCCCGTCATTCGTATGGAGCAATCCTCCGAAGCAGTGCTTGAAGAACTCAATAAGGCTTATTCACAAGGCGATCTAGATGCGGCACAAGTTGTTGATGAAGTAGAAGAGGCGGTAGATCTTTCACGCCTCCTTCAAGAGATGCCAGTATCAGAAGATTTGCTGGAAATGAATGATGATGCACCAGTGATTCGGATGATTAATAGTTTGCTTAAGCAAGCCAGTCGGGACGGAGCATCCGATATTCACTTAGAAGCATTTGAACGTAAGTCAGTAGTGCGCTTTCGGGTAGATGGTAATTTGCGTGACGTGGTGGATATGCGTCGTGACTTGCATGCAGCATTGGTTTCCCGCATCAAAATTATGGCTTCATTAGACATTGCTGAAAAGCGGATGCCTCAAGATGGTCGAATCTCATTACGAGTAGGCGGACGCGCGATTGATGTACGCGTATCAACCTTACCCACTTCACATGGTGAGCGCGTTGTTCTGCGTCTATTGGAGAAGAACTACGATCGCTTAGATCTGCGTGCTTTAGGGATGGCCGAAGACACCTTTAATCAGTTTGATCAACTCATTCATCGTCCGCATGGCATTGTATTAGTGACTGGCCCAACTGGTAGTGGCAAGACGACGACTTTGTATGGTGCGTTATTACGACTGCGTAATAAGATCAACAACATTATGACTGTGGAAGATCCGATTGAGTACAACCTCGATGGTATCGGTCAAACTCAAGTGAACTCCCGAATTGATATGAACTTTGCCAGGGCTTTGCGCGCCATCTTGCGTCAAGATCCGGACATCGTCATGATTGGCGAGATCCGCGACCTAGAGACTGCTCAAATTGCAGTGCAAGCCTCTTTGACGGGCCACTTAGTATTAGCTACCTTGCATACCAATGACGCTCCGTCAGCCGTGACCCGCTTAATGGATATGGGCATTGAACCTTTCCTACTTTCGTCTACCTTATTAGGAGTGTTGGGTCAGCGCCTCATTCGCATGTCTTGTTCTGCTTGTGGAGGTAAAGGCTGTCCATCTTGCGGTGAATCGGGTTACAGCGGTCGCGCAGGTATCTATGAGTTAATGACTACCAATGAAAAGATTCGTGAATTGATTCACCAGCATGCAGCAGAGAGTGATATTCGCAAGCAGGCCTTAATTGGTGGCATGCGTACCTTAGCGGATGATGGCAAACGCTGGGTGGCTGAAGGTAAAACCACTCCAGAAGAAATTCTGCGGGTTACCGGTTCTGTAGAAATCGATTAATGCTATGACTAACGAGCGCCATGCCCCGCTATCGATTTGAAGCCCTAACTTACGCAGGTAAGAGTGAGCGCGGCACCATCGAGGGTGAAAGCGTACGGGCTGTTCGTCAAGTATTAATGGCTAAGCAACTGGTACCAGTCACTATCGACTTAGAAGCAGAGTGGGGCAAGCAACCCTTTTGGAATAAATGGCTATCAAACAATAAACCTCTCAGCCGTGCCGATCTCGCAATCATTACAAAGCAAGTAGCTATTCTGGTTCGTTCGGGCGTACAAATTGATGAGGCTCTCTCGATACTCGCAGATGAAACTAGTCAGGTACATGTAAAAACAGTGCTGCAGTCAGTGGTTTCTGAATTGCGAGCGGGCTTACCTTTATCAAGAGCCATTGCAGGACAACCCCTTTCATTTGATCCGCTATACCAAGGGGTTGTTGGCGCCGCAGAGCAGTCTGGGAAGATGGGGCAAGTATTGACGCAATTAGCCGAGTTTTTGGAAAAGCGTCAGGCACTCAAACAAAAAGCAATGGGCGCATTAGCCTATCCTGCTATGTTGACGGGCGTTGCTTTCATGATTGTGTTGTTTTTGATGACTTATGTCGTGCCGCAAATTGCTCGAGTCTTTCAGAGTTCCAAGCAAGCACTGCCGTTTTCTACTCGCTTTATTCTAGGACTCTCCGATTTCTTGGCGAATTGGGGTTGGCTGTTGCTGGTGATAATCGTCGCAGCTATTTTTTATAGTCGTCGCGCCTTAGCAAAAGAAGAGATTCGCCTCAAGGTCGATCGCGCCTTACTCAATTTACCTTTGCTTGGACCTTTATTGCTCAGTTTTGAGACAGCGCGCTTTGCAAACACAATGGCAATGTTGGTTTCTGCAAATGTGCCTATCCTGACAGCCCTACACAGTGCTCGTAGTACCTTAGGTAACTCGGTACTGCGTGCGGCCATCGACTCTACTGAGGTTAGATTACGCGAGGGCACCAGCTTATCCAGAGCCTTAGGTAGTCAGGGGGTCTTTTCACCAATCTTGATTCACTTGATTCGCTCTGGTGAGGCATCGGGTAAGTTAGCCGAGATGCTCAAGTATGGGGCAGAGAACGCAGAGCTCGAATCTGAGCAAAAAACCAAAATATTTACCAGCTTGCTCGAACCTTTATTAATATTGGTTATGGGCTTGATGGTTTTAGGAATCGTAATGGCAGTGATGCAACCAATCTTAGAAATGAATTCAGGGGTAAGGTAGGAAAATGCAAATATTAATCATGACTGGACCACACAGCAAAGTGAGAGAGATTTCTCTCTCAGCGCGCCATTTGGTTTTCGGTGGCGCACTCAGCTTGGCCTTGCTTGTAGGCGCAAACGTTGCTATTAACGACGTTACCAATGAGACCAAAGATATCTTGCATGCGATGGAGAAAAAAGATCTTTTAGAGAAGCGCTTCATTGCAAACTCAGAAGATGACTACGAGACCAAACTCATGGAGCTCCAAGCTAGACTAGATGAAGCACAACGTAACTTAGCGCAACTAGATGATTTACGGATTCAGTTGGCAAAGACCAATGGTCAAATGAATCTAGCCAGTAATGTAGTGGATCTTGGTAATGCCCAAGGCGGCCCTCTAAGTCCAGCGAATGCCGTGATTAATCTAGGTAATCAAGGTGAGCAATATGGTGCTCGTTTAGATCGTACTGTGCAAGATTCTATTGCGCTGAGCAATCGAGTGCAGGAAGTGCAAAAATCCCTCACGCAAAGTTGGGATGCGTCTAACTCCATTCCAACAGCTTCACCACTCGCATTGATGCCGCAAGCTTCCAGCGGTCTGGGCTATCGCATCGATCCTATTACCCAACAAACGGCTTGGCATGAGGGTACGGACTTTCCTGCGGCCTATGGCACACCCATTTTGGCCACTGCCGAAGGCGTAGTTATTCGTGCGGCGTGGGACCAAGAGTATGGCTATGTGGTCGATATTCAGCACAAGAATTCAGTGGTTACCAGATATGCGCACGCTCAAGAAATCCTAGTAAAGCAGGGTGATTTTGTAAAACAGTCCCAAGCGATTGCCAAAGTAGGCTCAACCGGAAGATCGACCGGCCCCCACTTACATTATGAGGTCTTAAGGGATGGTGTTACCTTAGGCAAGAACTAATAATTAGTAGCGCTTCGCTTGATTGCCTATTTAAGGAACTAAGCTTAAGAACAGATACTCTAAGAAGATGATGATATGAACTACACCTTGCAAGAGGGTAGTTCTACCAATCGCTAGAGTGAGTGCGCCAATAAAGAATGACAAATACATCAATGTCATATTGAGATCGCTTATTCCCAGGCTTAGCGGGAGATTAAAGAAGATCGCAATTGCTGCTACCGTCGGAATGGTCAAGCCAATGCTGGCTAAAGCCGAACCCAAAGCTAAGTTCAAACTGCTTTGCAAGCGATTGGCCTTAGCCGCTCTAACAGCCGCAAAGCCCTCTGGCATTAGTACCAGCAGCGCAATGGCAATACCCACGATAGTTTTAGGTGCACCAGCTGCGGCAACACCTCTCTCGATGGCTGGACTAAGAAGCTCTGCAAGACCTACTACAGTTATTAAAGAGAGTATGAGTAGTGCTCCACTGACGGCTGTCTTTGTGTTGCTGGGTTTGAGTGCATGAAAATTAATGTCCGTCTTTTTATCTTCTGTCTTTGGTAGGTAGTAGTCGCGATGACTAACTGTTTGGAAGAATAAAAATGCAATGTAGAGCGCAAATGAAGCGATTCCTGCAAAGGCTAATTGGCTCTTCGTGAAGTCTGGCCCAGGTGTGCTGATAGTCACAATTGGCATGACCAAAATAAAAGTAGCCAATGCAGTTAATACCGCCAATGCTGAATTGGTACCCTCATTGCGAAAGGTCATTTCATGATGAGTGAGGCCACCCATAAAAATACAGAGGCCAATCACACCATTAATCACAATCATCACCGTAGCAAATACAGCATCTCTGGCAATGAACTCAGATCCTTCATGACCAGTGAGCATCATCGAAATGATGAGTGACACCTCAATAATGGTGACGCTAATAGAGAGTATTAGTGTGCCAAATGGCTCACCTGTTTTATGGGCAATCACTTCGGCATGGTGAACAGCAGCTAGAACTGCTCCAATCAGCGTGACGCTCATGAGCGCGATGAACCAAGTTTGGCTGAGTAAGTTAGTCATAGGTCGTCTGATCTGATCTTCAAAATAAGGTTAAGCTATCGGTTAAAGCATATTAATGAGAGTGTATAGCCATCCATGAAAGCCATTATCTTATTTGGGCACGGTGCCCGCGATAGCCGCTGGCGTGAGCCTTTTGATCGCCTAGCTACCCTATGGCAAGAGCAGCATCCTGGTACTCCTGTGGAGCTGGCTTTCTTGGAAATGATGCAGCCTTCATTGGAAGAGGCAGTTGCCAGTCTGAGCGCTAAAGGCGCTACTCAATTGACTATCGTGCCAGTTTTCTTTGGGCAGGGCGGCCACTTACGAAATGACTTCCCGGCTTTACTAGAAGAGTGCCGGGGTAAATTCCCCAGCGTGACATTAAGCGCTACGCCGGCCGTTGGTGAGGATTTGGCTGTTTTGCAAGCGATTGTCGATTTTGCAGCGAGGGCTCACTGAGTATTAAAAATGAATTCGAAGATAGCAAAAATAATCATCCATACGGATACGGTAAGTAGTTTCTTTGATCGCGCTAAAAGAGCTGCTCAAAAAAGTGATCTAGGAGAGTCATTTGAGGGATTGGATACCATTTCATTTGAGGATTCACGGGAGATGTTCAATACTCTCTCTAAATTAGATAAGCCTATTAAGCAAGTGGAATAATGAATCTAAGCTAATAAATAGCTAGGCTAAATTACGCAGGGGCTTCCCTATTTGCCCTTGAAAAGTATCTACCGTTGTTGCTCTGCCAGAATTTCTTAAGGCCTCACCAATCATAATAAGTGCAGGTGAGGCGCTATCAAACCATTGATCTGCTTTGCCAGCAGCCAACTCTTGTAAGGTGCTCGTCCATAAACGCTCACGTGGCGTGCTAACGGCTTCTAAGATTTCTACCGGCGTATCACCATGTTGATTGGGGCTTTGTTCAATCAGTTGTTGTGCAATACGCGCCGCATCTTTGCGACCCATGTAATACACCAGAGTATCAGCGGACGGATTTGATATCGGTTGTCCAGGAGCAAGATTTTCACCACCTTGGGCCAAGGTGATAAACGCTACGCTACGAGATACCCCGCGCAATGTCAGTGACTGCTGAATGCTTGCTGCGCCAGCCAGGGCGGCAGTAATTCCCGGCACAACCTGAACTTCAATCCCAGCAGCTTTGAGAGCCTGGATTTCTTCATCGGCACGACCAAAGAGCATCGGGTCGCCACCTTTGAGGCGCACAATCACTTGATGCTTTTGTGCGGCATCCACTAAGCGCTTATTAATAAACTGCTGCGCTGAAGACAGCTTGCCACAACGCTTACCGACTTCGATCTTCTCAGCCTGCGGGCATAGTGTCAGCATCTCTGGGTCAACTAATGCGTCATAGAAAACAATGTCCGCTTGCTCAAGTAGCTTTGCGCCACGAACGGTAATCAGGTCTACTGCACCAGGCCCAGCACCTACTAAATACACTTTTCCAAGCGTATTGCTAGTCTTGTGGTGATTAGCGGGTGCTGTGGTCATGATTATGTATTTAAACGCTCAAAGTAGCGCGTTTATCACGCCAGCTATTTTGGGTAGTGACTGTATACAAATCAAATTGCTTGAGGGCAACATCTAGGTTTTGATCAGGGCGCAAAGCAAAGCTATCAAAGCCAACACGTGCGCCTTGCAAGAGTTGATCAATCAATACATCACCAATGGCACGGATCTCACCTTGCCAAGCAAAACGGTTGCGCAATAAGGCGGCAGTACTAAAGCTGCGACCATCTCTAAAGATAGGGAAGTGTGCTGCCACTAAAGGCCAGGCCTGTTTGCCTACTTCAATCACATCGGCATGTTTCAGAATGTCATCATCAGTAGCAAACCACACACCAATCTGACCATTAGTGGCTTTAGCAGCCACATCCACTTCATGATGATGTTCAAGCCACCAAGTAAACGGTACTAATGCTTTATGAGCACCATGCTCCAGATCAGGTAGGCCGCCTTCGTCTTGGCTACCGCTCCACACTTGCCATTCATTTGGAACTAGGGTGGGTTTGCCACCTTTGGGGAAATGCAAAATCTCTTGATGCGAGGTAATGTTGAGTTGGCTCATGCTGCACCCCCTTCAACTACCTTCTCTTTTTTCTTAGCGTTTTTGTATGCCGCCTCTTTAAAGGGTGTTACTCCAATGCGACGATAAGTCTCAATGAATGGCTCATCGCCACTCCGCTCGCCTACATAAGTGTTGATTACATTGGTAATGACGTCTGGGATTTCATCGGCGTAGAAAGAAGGGCCAATCACTTTGCCAATTGAAGCGTTATTGCCTTGCTCGCCACCTAAAGTGATCTGATACCACTCTTCTCCGTCTTTATCGACACCGAGCACGCCAATATTGCCAATGTGGTGATGACCGCAGGAGTTAATGCAGCCAGAGATATTGAGGCTAATGTCGCCCAAATCAAATAAATAATCTAAATCATCAAAGCGCTCTTGAATCGCCTTAGCAATTGGCAAAGACTTGGCATTTGCTAATGAGCAGAAGTCGCCGCCTGGGCAGGCGATGATGTCGGTTAGTAAGCCAACGTTTGGCAAGGCGACTTTTTGCTTCTTTGCCTCTTGCCAGAGCTCAAATAACTTGGTTTGCTCCACATCAGCCAATACTAAGTTTTGCTCATGGGTAGCACGCAGTTCACCAAAACTGTATTGATCTGAAAGATCGGCAATAGCCATCATCTGTGCAGTAGTAGCATCACCAGGCGCTACTGTGCCATGCGGTTTGAGTGACAGAATGACGCTGGCATAACCTGGAACTTGATGGGGCTTCACATTGCGCTCTAACCAACGAGCAAATGCTGGCTGCTCGGCTTCTGAGGTAATACTGATGATTTGTTCATTGCTTAATGCAGGTAATGTTTTGTATGCAGGTTTTGTGAAGTGCTGCGCAACACGATCCCACTCGGCTTGAGTGAAGTTGTCATCACCATTTTTGATGTGAGCCCATTCACCCTCGACTTGACGTGCGAATTCTTCTGGGCCCAAAGCCTTCACCAAAATCTTGATGCGGGCCTTGTAGAGGTTGTCTCTTCTGCCGAAACGGTTATAAACACGTAGCAGGGCGGTGAGATAGCTTGGCAGTACATTCCAAGGGAGCCCTTGTTTAATCGGGGATCCAAGGATCGGAGTGCGACCCATGCCGCCGCCAGCGTAGATGTCAGCAGTTAATTCTCCAGCGGCATTTTTCTTGAGCTCAATACCAACGTCATGGCAAAGCAACACTGTGCGATCTTCTTTTGCACCATTGACTGCAAACTTAAATTTACGCGGTAAGTGGGCAAACTCAGGATGCAAGGTTGACCATTGGCGTAAGAGTTCACAAATAGGACGAGTGTCTACATATTCATCAGCAGCAACTCCAGCAAAAGCATCGCTTGTAATATTGCGAATACAGTTTCCAGAAGTTTGGATTGCATGCATTTCCACTTTAGCAAGCTCAGCCAAAATATCTGGAGTGTCTTCTAGTGTTACCCAGTTGTATTGAATATTTTGACGTGTAGTGAAATGACCATATCCACGGTCATACTTTTCAGAGATGAGTGCCAGCGTGCGTAATTGCTTTGCACTAAATAAACCGTAAGGAATGGCAACGCGCAGCATGTAGGCATGCCGTTGGTGATACAAACCATTTTGAAGCCGTAGTGGGCGGAACTCTTCTTCGGCAAGAGTGCCGTCTAAGCGCCTCGCAACTTGGTCGCGGAATTGGGCAACCCGTTGATCTACAAGGGTTTGGTCAATGGAGTCATATTTATACATAGCCTTGAATTGTGATGGATTTTCAATATTCCTTCAAATACTCAAAAATCAATCCTATATATCTAAATTCATATAAAGAGACTCAATCAGATCGTTTTCCGAAAAGTCTGCTTCAATAGCTTTTGTGTGGGGACCCATAACCTGCAAGTTGAGAATTTGCGATGACATAACAACTTTGCTTTGGGTTCGCTTATACAGTGGTTTTGACTCTGAATTGCCTATCTTCGACCATTTTAAATGTCCTAAGAGCCATCCCAGCCTTGAAAACTTTTGCCGGTATCGCATTGACTTCTAAAAGTTGCCTGATGCGATCAATTGGTAAAGGGCAGTTTAAGCCCAAGATTACCTCTCGCAACATCAAGTTGGTTGAAAAATCTACAAAGATCATTCCGCCTTTTTCGGTTGTTGAATCTAGATTGATAAACATCCTGTATTCATTTTCATATTTCCAATCAACTAACTTCGTTCTGATTAGCTCATCCACAACCTTTGGACCATCGGTAATCTGACCATTTTTAGGGTTAAATTCAATTTTTGTTCTTAGTGATGTGTATTTGACGGGGGTTAAATAGTTCTCTGGAACATCAAAACCAAGCACGACCCCGCTATGTTTATTAGCATAATGCCCCCAAAGCAATGGATTGCTCCAGGAGCTGCTAAAGCAAATCATTCCTTTTGATTCATTAAGCTGTTTTTTGAAAGCATTAAAGGCTGCCCTATGCTTTGGGTCAAGGAGATCGGCGCCCAATAATTCAAAGGGGTCATTTAGTTGCGCGAACCTTGATACCTTTAACCGCCTAAAGAAAAGATTTCCTATGGCATGATTTTCATTGAGAAAGTGATATACCCGCATAGAGACCTCTTTCAAGACTGATTAAACTTAATTTTTGCTCATGGTTTTTCAGTTTTTCGTATCCAGATTAATTTTTAAGGACATCGTTCGGCCATCAAGCAGAACCGTGATACCGTCTTTGGTTACCTCATAGGAGTAGTAGGCAGCATGGCGAGGCGCAGAAAGGACCTGTGGTTTTAAGATTGCAAAAGTCTCCCCACTTAAATATCTAGTGGACCTTGTCAAAAGTCCTGGATGCCCCTCATGATGCAATCTAGCCCCAACGGTTTGGGTGTAACTATAGTCATTGGGATCCATTAATTGGGGGTGAGACAGAGCCTTTTCTTTGAGATTAATTAATGCGGCATCACATCTAACCCAGTAGACCTTGCGCTCAACATATGCGCCTGGTCGATTAAATCCGACATCACTTAGGAGTACTGAATACCAATGATGAGCTGATTCATAAATGCTGGTTTCAAGTGAATCTGCACCGTACCAAACCCCAAAAGAGCCATCTGAAAAACGGCTACGCATCCAATGCTTAAATGGATACGTAATAGCGTTATCCCATACAGCATCCTCGAATGGGCGATGTATTGCGGGTACAGGAGATTCAAATGGAGATGGCTTGTGGTCAAGCTCAACCATTTGAGCTGTTTCCCAGTCTTTTGGGGAATCACTCAAATCATCGAAAAGATTTTCACTCTCAATAAGGGAGATGATGTTTCGAGCTAAGTCTTGATGGGTGTCAACCAGTGTTAGGCCATCAAACAGACTATCCATTAGATGCCTCTTGCTCTATCTAGGTAAGACCGCACCATCAGTAGACCCATAAACCCAAGTTCCTTAACCACTTCTACAGGAGTTCTATTTTCAAAGGCCTTATTCCTAGTTTTCATCCAGCTATATAGATACTCTTTATTGCGAGGAAATAGAAGGCGAAGGTTTTTATGGATTCCCAATAGGTGACCAACACGCGCATATTGATCAACGTTTTGGCTGATAGGTTCGCCTTGACGATAGCGTCCAAGGGCGGAACGGTTGCTAGAGGCTAAGCCAAGCAATGCAAGTTGATCTTCGGTAGGAAGATCCCAGTGATCCATTAGTTGCATGACCATTTTGGCCAATGCTCCACGATCGATGGTTTGGGGTGTTTCAGCGCGTACGTGCATATGTAGTGATGTTTGTTTTAAATATAACCAAGTTTGTTTTAATTATAACGAAATTTGTTTATAAAACTATCCTTCAGGCTGTAAATGTGGAGAAATCTAGAATTTGAAACCACACTCCCAATAAAATCAGATAGTTACAGATTCATATAACCCAATAACCATGGTGGAGACAAAAGATGAAGAAATTAAGGGCGATCAGCCTGATTGTTGGTTTATTGACTAGCGCAACGCTGTTTGCAGCGGATACCTCAAAAGCACCATTGCCCTTGAGCGCCACCCCAGGGCAAGGATTTAGCCAGGAAGGCCTTAAGAGAATCGATGCGTTCTTTGCCGATCAAATTGCCGCCAATAATATGGCCGGTGCGGTTCTAGCGGTTTCTAAAAATGGCAAGCTCACCATCTTTAAGCCTTATGGATATTTAGATAAGGTAAATAACAAACCGATGACTACAGATGCTATTTTCAATTTGGCATCGATGACTAAAGTCATGTCCTCAGTCAGCGCCTTAACTTTTTATGAGGAAGGCAAGCTTCCTTTAAATGCGCCGATATCAAACTGGCTGCCGCAATTTAAAGAGATGAAAGTGGGTCAAGTCGACACTGATGGAAAGCTCAATTTAATTCCAGCTAAAAATCCGATTACCGTCCAAGATCTCATGCGCCATACCAATGGCTTAACGTATGGCGGTCGCGGTGCCACGCCAATACATAAGATGTATCCTGCCGGCTCTGCACCAGCAGCAGCTCAATACACTGCTCAAGAATTTATTGATAAATTGGCTAGCGCACCATTGTTGTATGAGCCTGGTACTGCTTGGGATTATGGTTTTGGTTTAGATGTGCTTGGCATTATTGAAGAAAAAATTGCTAGCAAATCCTTGGGCGCGATCATGCAAGAGCGTATTTGGAATAAGGTGGGCATGCCCAACACCACTTTTGATCTTGCCGAAAAAGATCGTCCTCGTTTAGCGCAGCCACTCCCACTGGATCCATTGACTGGCAAGCCACAGAAGGTGGATATTCATACGCAGAAAGTGAAGTTTGATTGTGGTGGCTCCTGCGCCTATTCCACTGCGGGTGATTACATTCGTTTTGGACAAATGTTGCTGAATGGTGGCAGTCTTGAAGGCAAGCGTGTGCTTGGTCCCCAGACGGTTGCTTTCATGACATCAAACCATCTCAATAAAGATATTAAGAATAATGTGAGTGGTATTGAGCCAGGACGTATGGGTTATGGATTTGGTCTGGGCGTAGCAGTTCGCACTGATAGAGGTTTATCAGCGATTAACGGTAACGTTGGCGACTTCACTTGGAACGGCGCTTACGGAACCATCTTCTGGGTTGACCCCAAAGAGCAGATGGTTGTTGTGATGATGGGTGTTGCACCAGGAGAAATTCGTAAGGTGCATCGTGAGCAACTTAACGCAGTCATTTATGGGGCGCTAGAGAAGTAATTCAGGCTCCCGCTTAAAGATAAAAAGCCCTAGTTGTTTGGGGCTTTTTTCTTGGGTGATCTTGAAACTGTAGGGCGAGTAAAGTTCTAAAAGTTCTATTTGACAGATTCTGTTATACGGAATAAAATAAGGTATGATTCGCTCATTTTCTTGTGAAATTACCAAAGATTTATTTGAAAGCAAGGCTACTAGAAGGTTTGTAAATATCGAGAGGGTTGCAAGGCGCAAGTTATTGCAATTGCATGCGGTTGTTAGTTTATTGGACTTAAGAATACCCCCAGGGAATATGCTGGAGGCTTTGAGTGGAAAGCGCAAAGGGCAATACAGCATTCGAATTAATAATCAATGGCGCATTTGTTTCGTTTGGCGAGAAGATGGTGCTGATAACGTAGAGATTGTGGATTACCACTGAGGATATGGCGATGACAAAATTACTTGATGAAATTCATCCTGGCGAAATATTGTTAGAGGACTTTATGAAGCCAATGGATATTACTGCCCGACAATTAGCTGCTGATATCGACGTTTCGCCAAGCCGCATCAGTGAGATTGTGAATGGCGCTCGGCCAATTACTGCCGATACCGCATTACGCCTGGGATTATTCTTCTCTATGGAGCCGCGTTTTTGGCTGAACTTACAGTCGGAATATGACATGCGAATTGTAAAAAGAACTTTACAGAAGGAAATTGAATCCCGTATTCGGGTATTTCAAATGGCTGCCTAAGCGCCTTAATCAAAAAATATAAAAAGCCCCAGTTGTTTGGGGCTTTTTGTTTTATTAGATATGGCGATAAGCGCTATTGAATTACAGTCCGTATTCCCGATAGTGTCTGTAAAGATTGGCGATAGATGCAAAGCCAAGAACCACAATCAGTACGGCAAATAAATATTCAGTTGTGAGGTAGGTAAAAATGCCCAAGTGAATCAAGACGGCTGCGCCTATAAAGGCGGCAATCGAGCCAAAAGCCACAAGTCTGAAATTGGGGATAAAGGCGCCTAAGGTAATGGCGACAAACACTAGGTAGAGCTCGGATACCAACTGATCAGCAGTTACAAAAATACTATTGGTAAGTTCTGGATTGGTAAATTTCCCCAAGACAGCAATAATGAGGATAGAAGCCAAGACCGCAAAGTTCAATTGCGCCTTAACTAAGACTTCTTTCAATGGGATTCCCATTTTTATGAAGCACTGCCGTTAAATACCAGGCTCATCCCAATCCAAAGGATGACAAAGGCAACTAAGACGGTGGAGCCGATTTTCTTTAGGAAGTACTCTAGGGTATCCATATAAGCCTCATCGTTTCGGCCGAAGTAATGGTCAAAGCGCTTCCAAAAAAGGCGGCCTACGACTAGAGGCAGAAGTATGGCAACGATGCCTAAGATAACGGTGAGGGTGTTATTCATGGGGGATAACCTTCTTTGCTAACAATCCCCATTGCTGAGGGTGTAAAAGGATAAAGAATACCCTTTTTTGTTTTTTGCCCTGCTAGGCACTGGTTCAGCGATCAAATTAGCAATATTCGTGCTCAAACTGGGTTTGTTGATACAGTAGAGGCTACTTTTGTAACTACTTCAACAGAAAGCATTCATATGGCCGAACTCAACACCGCACAGATTAATGAAATTCGTACCAAAGTATTGGGCGCAGCCGCCAAGGTTCCTGGCGCTTTAATTGGCCTTGGAATTTTATTTATCGTGCTTGGCATGATTGGTATCGCAGGTCAGACATTGTTTTCTTTTATCTCAATAAATATTCTAGGAATCTTCTTATTTGCTGGCGGCATCTTGCAAGGCGCTCATGCTTTGAAATCACAAGGCTGGAAGAGTGTTGGAGTGCAACTCGTTTTAGCGGCCCTTTATATTGCAGCCGCAATCTTTACTTGGGCCTTCCCAATTCCAGCGCTTGAGGCAATTACCTTGTGGCTAGCTGCCATCTTTTTTGTGACTGGCGCATTGCGTTTGATCTCGGCATTTCAGCATCGTCACTTCCGTGAATGGTTCTGGTTGGTGCTGTCTTCAGCAATCTCTATCTTGATGGGTGTACTGATCATGAATGGTTATCCAGAGTCTAGCCTTTGGCTACCTGGCATGTTGATCGCCATTGAGCTTTTGCTGCAAGGTTGGTCATTGCTCTTCATGGGCTTAGCAGCTCGTTCATTGATTAAGTAATTGAGATTCGTTCGCTAGAGTAGAGAGCTTCATCATGACCATGAAAAAAACGGATCTCTATAAGAATCTGGCATTGAAAACTGCGCAGGGAATGAAAAACGCTGCCAAGTCTCCTAAGCTCGGCGTTGCTGAGAAGGCTAAATCCAAAAAAGAACTAGCAAATGCCAATCCCTTGCTAGCTTCTTTAATGGGTAAGACTAAATCAAAGTAGTGCAGTCCAAAAACCATTTTCTTCTCGTCGATTTTTTAAAGACCTTTGCAGCCTTAATCATCATCCTGCATCATTTCTCGAGTTATGGGCAAATTGCAGAAGATACACGGCTGCTACTACCAGGGGTAATGACGTGGTTGTTTGAGTACGGTCGTTACGCAGTGCAAATCTTTTTAGTGATGGGTGGCTATTTGGCAGCCCAATCACTGACTCGTTCCACTGATCTGAAGAATGTCCGCAATGTATTGAAAGTAATCTTTAATCGTTACTTGCGATTATTTGCACCCTATGTAGTGGCGCTCATTCTCACGATTTTGTGCGCTTGGGTTGCTCGTTTTTGGGTTCAGGATGAGTTTGTTGGTGAATCAGAAACCCTAGGGCAGTTCTTAGCCCATTTATTTTTTCTGCAAGGGATCTTAGGTTTAGATTCGATTTCTGCTGGCGTTTGGTATGTGGCGATTGATTGGCAGCTTTATGCCGTTCTGGCAATCATGTTGGGGATGTTTCCCAGTTTTCGTTCTCTGATATGGATGTTGTTGGTGCTCTGCGTAGCATCCTTGCTATTTTTTAATCGCTCTGGCGCTTATGAAAACTACTTCATTTACTTTATGGGGGCTTATGGACTTGGGGTGCTGGCGCAGCTTTGCAAGAACTATCCTGACCCTAAAGTAAATCGCTTTGCCACAATCATGTTTGTAGGGATTGGTGTAGTTATTGTTGTTTCAAGCTTTCACCAAATGTGGCTGAGAAATATATTGGCTTATATAGTCGCCATTGCCCTAATCCTTTGGGGAGACTCGGCCTATAAAGATCAGAAGCAAGACCAGAAGCGCCCTCAACATCAGTCCAGAAAACACAAGCTGGTAAATGTCATTCTCTGGGGGAGCAGAAGATCATATTGCGCTTTCTTAATTCATTTCTCGTTTGTATTGCTGGCAAACACGCTGTATATCGCTTGGGGAATGAGCGGCTTTCATGATGGCGTCATGGCGCTTGCTTTGATGTTGGTTGCTATTGTTGCTAGCTGGGTGATAGCAACCTATCTCTATCGCTGGGTAGAAGTGCCTGCTCGCAAGATTAAGCTTTAAAGACCCATATCTTTCAGAACGCGAAAAATTTCGCGGTAGGCTTTAGGCGGCTTGTTTTGTTCTTTCTCGCGACGCGCATTCCGAATTAAGGTACGCATATTCTGAATATCCATATCGGGATATTGCTCAATCATCTTCGTAAACGCTTCATCATTTGCAATGAGTCTATCGCGATAGCTTTCCAAGAAATGTAGCTTGGCAGTCTCAGCTTTGCTCACACCTTGAATCGCATCTAAACGCTTCTGGATCGCATCCAATTCTTCGTCGTCTAAAAAGCGCATGAGTTTGCCAAGATATTGCTTATGACGACGAATCGCTTCAAAACTCTTAATTTTGTTAGTCTCTGCAATAGCGGCCTTAATTGCTTCATCAAGAGGGATAGTCTTCAAGGCATCGCTACTGAGGGCGGCCAACACTTCTGCCAATTTCTGGCGTTCAGTCATTTGGCGCTTTAGTTCTGACTTGCTGGGCCCATCTTCAGGGTCAACTAGCTTGGGAGTGCGATTCTTCTCATTAATGTGCATAACTGTATTTTAGATGGGTATAGAGAAGGGGGCTATATTTCGTTTGTATTTGAGGGCTGGTTAATTCGCGCCTTCAGCATAGTGCTCTTTGCTTACCTGCAGATTCTTTGGGATATTTTCATCATGTTCCAGCATCAGTGGGTGGACTATCAGAGCTCCACTTTTCACTTGTAATGCAATAAACAGGGCCTCAGCCCTCTCTGTGTAACCCCCAAGAACACCCCAATGGGTTTCATAAGGGGCTTTGTTTGCCCAGGGCGTTACTTCATCGACAAATGCCTTAAGCCAACTTGCAAGCTTTATAAAAACTGGTCTTGGCAGTAGATAGGTTTGCCATAGAGTCAAGGGTTGGTTGCGAAGGTCGTTCATAGACCAATGAGTGCCAAAGAAGTTGTTATAGCTCTCAATGAGATAGGGCCAGTTAAATGCATAGGATGCAGTCATGGGGCTTAGTTGCCCAGTGCTATCCATGATCTTTCCTCCAACTTGCGCATAAGCAATTTGTGGAGAAACAAATGCTGGGTTAATTGCCCTTCTGAAGGCCCCCTTGATTTTAGTAATGAGGCCGTCTTGTGATTTGCCTTCGGCTATTTTTCTGAGCAAGCCTGTGGATTTTTCAGTCCACCGCATATCGTATTGCGTGACACCTATGAGATCTGAATCTGGAAATAGATTATTGGAAAGTATATGAAGAAAGCACGATGTCTCCATATATCCTTGTTGTTGCAGTTCTGGATGGTAGGTATCTAGTTGATACTCTAATGTGACTCCAGGGGTGTTTGCTAAATCTGTATTTTCAACTCCATCTTTGCCTATCATTTTCTTATTCGTTTTTTCAATGTTCACCCCATAAAACACAAACCATTGGGCTATTTCCGCATTAGTAAAATGGGGAAAAATTAAGCGCTGATCTAATGTTTGATGAAAAACAACGAAAATTTTTAACGAGGACATTTGAGCGGGTGGCAATTAGAGGGCTGAAGATGGCTTAAGTTTGCTGGATTGATGTTTCCGTAACTCGCATATATTGTAGTTATCTAAGCAGAAAACCCTTTGTGAGAATAAGTATGAACCCATTTTCTGCGTTTGAGGAATAATGGGTGCTAATAAAAGATTTGCTTTGAAAAACGGCTATGACTGACATCAATCGAAATAATCTCTACGATTACATCATCATCGGAGCGGGTAGTGCTGGCTGCATGCTGGCTAAGCGCTTGACTGAAAACCCTAATAAGAAGGTCTTGCTGATTGAGGCTGGTAAGAATGACAACTACATCTGGATCCATATTCCAGTTGGATATTTATATTGCATTGATAACCCAAGGGCGGATTGGCGTTTTAAAACGGCCGCTGAGAAGGGCTTAAACGGACGATCTTTGTTGTATCCGCGTGGTCGTGTTTTGGGTGGATGTTCATCCATTAACGGCATGATTTATATGCGTGGTCAAGCGGGTGATTATGAGTCTTGGGTTCAGGCAACCGGTGATGATTCTTGGTCTTGGGAAAATGCCCTTAAGCGTTACAAGTCATTTGAGGATTACCACAGCGCTGCAAATGAGTGGCATGGTAAGGGTGGTGAGTGGACCGTTTCAAAGCAGCGCTTACGTTGGCCTATCATGGATCGATTTAAAGAGGCTGCAGTTGAGGCGGGCATTCCGGCTTCAGATGACTTCAATTGTGGCGATAACTTTGGCGTGGGTTACTTCGATGTGAGTCAACGTGCTGGTTGGCGTTTAAATACTTCCAAAGCTTTTTTAAGGGATGCGGCAAAGCGTCCCAATCTCACAGTATTAACTCAAGCTGTGGTGACAAAACTTAAAATTGATCCCGCCACTAAAAATTGTCTTGGGGTTGAATACATCAAGGATGGTCAAGCCTGCGAAGCCTTATGTGCCATCGAGCAAGGTGGCGAAGTGTTGTTGAGCGCAGGCGCGATTGGAAGCGTACAAATTCTAGAGCGCTCCGGTGTTGGCGCTGCCGCACATTTAAGCCAATTAGGTATCCCTGTTATCGCTGATCTCCCAGGTGTTGGCGAGAACTTACAAGATCATTTACAGCTGCGCATGGTTTACAAAGTGAATGGTATTAAGACCTTAAACACGAAAGCCAATACTCTTTTGGGAAAGATGATGATCGGCTTGGAGTATCTCTTTAAGCGATCTGGCCCAATGTCGATGGCGCCATCACAGTTGGGTGCATTTGCGTACAGCTCGCCAGAACAAAAGAGTGCCAACGTTGAGTATCACGTGCAACCTTTGTCCCTGGAAAAGTTTGGTGAGGATTTGCATTCATTTAATGCCTTTACGGCAAGCGTTTGCAATGTACGCCCCACCTCGCGAGGTAGTGTTCACATTAACTCGACAGATCCTGAAGCGCCGCCAGTGATTAGTCCGAATTATTTGTCGACTGATGAAGATCGCAAGGTAGCAGCAGAATCTTTGCGCTTAACTCGCAAGATTGCCCAGCAGGCCGCCCTAGGTCCTTATGCTCCAGAAGAATACAAACCGGGCGTGCAATATCAAACGGATGATGAGTTGGTTAAAGCGGCGGGGGATATTGGTACAACCATCTTCCATCCGGTAGGCACATGCAAGATGGGGCGCGATAACGATCCGATGGCGGTGCTCGATTCTGAATTACGCGTGAGAGGCATTCATCATCTGCGTATAGTCGATGCTTCGGCGATGCCTACGATTACTTCGGGCAATACCGCTGCCCCCACGATGATGATCGCTGAGCGCGTGTCGGAATTGTTAACGCGTGCCTAAGACTTCACAGAAAAGCTATTCATTACCCGCTAGTCATTTATTGCTAGCGTTGGCTATTGTGGCAGTGTGGGGTACGAACTTTGTAGTCATTAAATTGTCACTCGCAGCTTTTCCACCATTTTTGTTCGCTGCACTCAGATATACCTTTGCATTTCTTCCGCTGGTGTTCTTTGTGCCAAGACCCAAAACATCTTGGGTCAATCTTAGTATTTATGGTTTAGCAGTGGGTGTGGGGCAGTTCGGAGTCCTGTACTTTGCGATCGATGGCCGTATCTCCCCGGGTCTAGCTTCCCTGGTGATTCAGACCCAGGTATTTTTTACTATCGGCTTTGCGATGTTTTTTGCCAAAGAGCGTTTGCGCACTTATCAAATGCTGGCGGTACTGGTTGCTATGACTGGCTTGGGAATTATTGCGCTGCACACTGATGCCACAACCACCTTCTTGGGACTTGCCTTGGTGGTATTTACTGGCTTTTCGTGGGGGGTTGCCAATACGGTTAGCCGAAGGGCGGGCTCTATTAATATGCTGGCCTACGTGGTTTGGGCAAGTGCTTTTGCGATTCCCCCTCTATTTGCGATTTCCTTCCTTTTTGAGGGCGGGTGGGGGCATATGAGCACTTCTTTAACCTCAGCCCCAGTAGGGGCATGGGCTGGTGTTCTTTGGCAGTCTTGGGGAAACACCATCTTTGGCTATTCCGCCTGGGCGTGGCTGCTCTCTAAGCATCCGGCGGCAGTGGTTGCGCCTGCGCCTTTGCTGGTACCTATTTTTGGCATGGGGGCGGCAGCCTATTTCTTGGGGGAGTCATTGCCGCCATGGAAGATCTTGGCAGCGGGCTTGGTGATAGTTGGACTGATCATCAATCTTTTTTGGCCAAACATTGAACGCAGCCTGAAACGGCAATTTTCTTGAGTCTCTTGGGCTAATGTAAAACCCTAATACCAGGCCCTTTTTTTGCCTTTGTATTAACAGTAAGATAACTCTTCGTTTCGGTTTTACCTATAAAAAAGTATTTATTAATTAGCAATTTTTAGTCATGGAGACTTTATGAACATTCGTCATCACATTTTTGCAGTAGCCGCTGCTGCAATGCTTACAACCGGCGCTTATGCTGCCGATATCAAACTTGGTGTTGCAGGTCCATTTACTGGTGGTTCATCCTCAATGGGTGTCAGTATGCGTGACGGTGTTCGCCTTGCTGCAAAAGAAATTAATGCTGCTGGTGGTATTAACGGCAACAAAATCGTTTTGGTTGAGCGCGATGATGAAGCGAAAAACGAGCGTGGCGTTCAAATTGCACAAGAATTGATTAACAACGAAAAAGTAGTTGCTACTTTGGGGTACATCAATACCGGTGTTGCATTGGCTTCACAACGCTTTTATCAAGAAGCAAAGATTCCAGTATTTAATAACGTTGCAACAGGCACATTGATTACTCATCAGTTCCCAAATGCTGCTGAAAACTATGTTTTCCGTAATGCTGCAGCTGACAATATTCAAGCACCAATGATCGCTAAAGAAGCGGTTGAGAAGCGTGGCTTGAAAAAAGTAGCAATTTTGGCTGACTCAACAAACTACGGTCAGTTAGGCCGCGAGGACTTAGAGAAGGCATTGAAGAGTTATGGCGTTACTCCAGTTGCAACTGAAAAGTTCAATATTGGTGACGTAGACATGACTTCACAATTGCTCAAAGCAAAAAATGCTGGTGCTGATGTAGTTTTGACTTACGCAATTGGACCTGAGTTGGCGCAAATTGCTAACGGTATGGCAAAGTTGGGTTGGAAAAAACCAATGATTGGTAGCTGGACATTGTCAATGGCTAGCTTTATTGATACAGCTGGTAAAAATGGTGACGGCGCAACGATGCCGGAAACTTTCATTCAGAGTCCTGCAACAACTCCAAAGCGTAAAGCTTTCGTTGATGCTTACTTGAAAGACTTCAAGCCTAAGAATGGCATCATTGCTTCCCCAGTTTCTGCTGCTCAGGGATATGACTCTGTTTATTTGTTAGCTGCTGCTATCAAGCAGGCAAACAGCACAGAGGGACCAAAGATATTGGCGGCATTGCAAGATCTGAAGACTCCAGTTGACGGCGTTGTAATGACCTATAACAAGCCATTTACTGCAACTGACCATGAAGCTATCAAGGCAAAAGACGTGGTGATGGGTGTAGTTGAAAATGGCCGCGTTGAGTTCTTAAATGCTGAGGATGCTACAGCGAAAAAGAAGTAATTCAAGCTATAAGGCAGGCAATCTAAATAATTATTTTGCACTGCAGCATTAGATAAAGCAAAACGCCGCCTACAAGCGGCGTTTTGCTTACAATGTCGGATTCGTTAATAAAACAGTTTTAAGAATATTTAGGCCAATAATATGGACATGTTTGCACAAATCCTCTCGAGCGGTATAGCGGTGGGGATGATCTACGCAGTCATCGCTTTCGGCTTTCAGCTCACATTTGCCACATCTGGCACCTTGAACTTCGGTCAGGGTGAAGCGCTGATGTTGGGTGCTCTTGTAGGTTTAACTTGCGTAGATACCTTTGGCATGAATTACTGGGTGATGATTCCAGTAGTTTGCTTGTTTGGTATGTTGCAAGGTAGCTTCGTTGAGCTCATCGGCGTCCGTCCTGCAATTAAGATTAAATCGGAGTTTGGTTGGATTATGTCTACCATCGCTCTTGGTATTATTTTCAAGAACGTGGCTGAAAATATTTGGGGTCGTGATGCATTGCCATTTCCATCGCCGTTACCAATGGAGCCAATGAGTTTCTTGGGTGCAAATATTCTGCCAATGGAAATTTTAGTAGTCGTTGGCGCATTAGTGATGATGTTGTTGGTGGAGTTCTTTAACCGTAAAACTATTTACGGTAAAGCGGTTGTTGCGACAGCCAATGACCGTGATGCAGCTGGCTTGATGGGTATTAATACCAGCGTAGTCATTACCTTCTCTTATGCGCTTTCTTCTTTAACTGCAGCGTTCGCGGGCGTATTGATTGCACCGTTAACTCTGACTGGCGCAACCATGGGTGGCGCGCTAGGATTAAAGGCTTTCGCTGTAGCGATTATTGGCGGCTTATCTAGCGGCCTTGGCATTATTGTTGGTGGCTTGATTCTCGGTATCGTAGAAACAGCAACCGGTTTTTATATCTCTACTGGTTACAAAGATGTGCCCGGCTTGATCTTGTTATTGCTCGTGTTGGCGTACAAACCATCTGGTCTCTTCGGCAAATCTGCGATTAAGAAAGTTTAATGATGAAATTGAAGTCTGTATTACCGATATTCATTGCGATTGCGGGGCTCGTTTGCTTCCCCCTGTTCGTCCACAATCCTTATTACATTCACCTAGTTGAAACGATTCTGATCTACACCATCCTTTTGTTCGGATTGGATATCGTAGTCGGTTATGTAGGTCAAGTATCTTTGGGTCATGCTGGCTTGTTTGGTATTGGTTCTTATACGGCAGGTATTTTATTTTTCCATTTAGGCCTCCCAATTTGGGCGACCATTCCCGCATCCATTATTGTTACGGCTATCTTTGGTGGCATCTTGGCGCTGCCTGCTCTCAAGGTGGTTGGGCCTTATTTGGCGATGGTGACCTTGGCTTTTGGAACAATTGCGCAGATTCTGATTAATGAGATGGATTGGTTAACCGAAGGGCCATTGGGAATTAAGCTAACACTCCCTGAGCTCATGGGTGTTCCTATGAGCGTCACCGAGTATTTTTGGTTGGTATCAGCAGTAGCTATTTTGGCAATGATTGTTGTCGATCGTTTTGTTAAATCACAAATGGGCCGCGCTTTTGAAGCATTGCGTGATAGCCCAATTGCTTGTGACTGCATGGGTGTATCTGTTTATCGCTTTAAGGTGATCGCATTTGTGATTAGCGCTGGTTTTGCTGGTTTGGCTGGTTGCTTGTATGCCTACTCAGAGCAATATATTTCACCTAATACCTATAACAACGAGCTAGCCGTTTTATTCTTGCTCGGTATCATTATGGGTGGACGTAAGTCACGCCTTGGTGCGATCATTGGTGCGGCCATCATTGTCTTATTGCCAAAACTCTTGGACGACATCAATCTATTCCGCATCGTTGCTTCGATTATTGCAATCGTGGTGGTAGTGGGGGCTGGCATGGCTCTATCCAAGAAGATAACTACTCCTAAGCGCGTAGCTCTTCCAATCATCGGTGTAGTGGGCTTAGCAGCATTTTCATTTTGGTTGAATAGCATTTCTGATTGGCGTTTGAGTATTTTCGGCTTCATGATTTTGCTAGTGGTGTATTACTTGCAAAGCGGTATCGTTGGTTTCGCGAAAAGCTTCTACCAGGCGATGGTTGGTAAGGCTAAAACTACTCGCGGCGGTGATCACGAAGAGGTGGATGATTCCATTAACTTCATTAGTACTGTTGCCAATCAAAATACGGGTGCTGAGCTCCTGAAAGTAGATTCTGTATTGATGCAGTTCGGTGGCTTAAAGGCATTGAACAAAGTTGATCTCAGTATCAAGCGCGGCACCATCCATGGTTTGATCGGTCCTAACGGATCCGGTAAGAGCACGATGATGAACGTGTTGACTGGTATTTACACACCTACTGCAGGTAACGTGTTGTACGCAGGTGAAAGCGTGGTTGGTAAGACTTCTTCCGATATCGCCCTGTCTGGTATCGCACGCACCTTCCAAAACGTTCAACTCTTCGGTGAAATGACGGCGATCCAAAATATTTTGGTTGGCTTGCATCACACCTTTAAATCAAACATGTTAGAAATTGCATTACATCTGCCACGTTATAAGAAAGAAGAAGCTGAAGCATATGCTCGTGCAATGGCCTTACTTAAATTCGTTGGCCTAGATGATTTAGCGAATGAAGAAGCGCGTAACTTGCCATACGGTAAGCAACGTTTGCTGGAGATTGCTCGTGCCTTAGCATTGGATCCTGAGTTGCTCTTGTTGGACGAGCCTGCTGCTGGTTTAACAGCACCAGACATCAAAGAACTCTTGCGCATTATTCGTAAGATCCGCGATAGCGGTATTACTTTCATCCTGATTGAGCATCACATGGATGTGGTGATGTCAGTTTGCGATACCGTTTCTGTATTGGACTTTGGTCAGAAGATTGCAGAAGGTAAACCAGCTGAAGTTCAGGCAGACGAGAAGGTGATTCATGCCTACTTGGGTGCTTAATCACTAGAACATATTGAATCGGTAAATACCATGTTATCTATTAAGAATCTTGAAGCAGGCTACGGCAAAGTAAAAGTCCTCCATGGCATCAATATTGATGTTCCTAAGGGTCAAGTGATTACTTTGATTGGCTCAAACGGTGCTGGCAAAACCACCACCATGCGCGCTATTACTGGCATGATTAAGCCAACGGCCGGTGAAGTTACATTGGGTGGCGAAAAAATTGAGGGTTACGACTCTCATAAAATCGCCCGCCTAGGTTTGGCTCACAGCCCTGAAGGCCGCCGCGTGTTTACAACAATGTCCGTCACTGACAACTTGTTGCTCGGTGCGTTTCCACGCTTCACAGGTAGTCGCCCAAAAGGTGACATCAAGCATGACTTAGAAAAGTCTCTTGAAATGTTCCCGCGCCTTAAAGAGCGTCGCAATCAATTGGCTGGTACCTTGTCTGGCGGTGAGCAGCAGATGTTAGCAATGGCTCGTGCTGTGATGCTGAACCCGGAGATCATTCTTTTGGATGAGCCATCTATGGGCCTTGCCCCAATCTTGGTTGAGGAAGTATTTAAGATCATCTCTAACTTGAAGTCACAGGGCGTAACCATGTTATTGGTTGAGCAGTTTGCTGCCGCCGCTTTAAACGTAGCTGATTATGGTTATGTACTAGAGAACGGCAAGATTGCTACTCACGGACCTGCTGAAAAGCTCAAGGACGATCCCGCTGTGAAAGCGGCTTACTTGGGTGGCGCTGGTGGTCACTAAGTAGTTGCTTGAGTTGAAAGTAATAAAAAAGCCCTTAGCAATAAGGGCTTTTTCTTTAGCTAGATAAGAGCTTTATAGCCTCTCGAATCAGCAAAGCGCGATAGCCCATGTAAAGGGCAACCAAAGTAAAGCCAATCAAGAAGAGCTTTGGAATCAATGCGCCTTCAGCTACCAGTTCACTATTCAGTAAGCCTATAGCTACCGCAAGGAAGAAGGCTGCGCCCAAGCACAATACAACCCAATTTTCATTGCTGGCTACTTGCTGGGTTTGATTGTTATAGGCAAGAACCTGAAAGCTACCACCCTTTGGGTATCCCGATACAGTGACCTGATCGCCATCAGCAATTTTCATGGGGGATGAAAACTTTGCTTCGACTGCTGTATCGCCCAAATTAAATTTGGAAATAAAAAAGCGTTTGTAATACTGCGAAGAGTGGTCGTGAGTAGGCTTTTCTGGGTTTACGTACTCCAGTAGCTCATTATTGAGATTGCTTACCTTGCCAGAGACGGCGCTAATGGAAGTGGATAGAAAGGTGCTTGGCTTTGGAATGGACATCAGCAGAACTCCTAAAAGGCTAAAGCTGAGTATAAAGAGGAGGGAGGACAGTGGTCTTTTAGGGGGCACTAAAAGATGGCGTCAATGATTTATTGCTTTGATCATTAAGCTCACGGCAATGATCAACGTAAAGACTGCAAATATTTGCTGGATTCTAGGGCCGCTTATTTTTCGCTCCAATACTTTTCCTAGCAGAAGTCCCAATAGCGAACCACAGGCAAAAGGAATTGCAATGGCTGTATTCAGGGTTCCGGATGCAAGGGAGATAAAGGCACCCCCAGCAGAAACAATTGCGAGAACACCAAGTGAGGTGGCAACAATTGATTTCATTGGCAGGTCAGTGAATTTATTTAAGGCGGGAACTAGAATGAATCCGCCACCAACACCTAATAGGCCCGATAAAAATCCAGCAATGGCGCCAGAGAACATTAGTGCACGAGCACACGGCACTGTCCAAATCAGCTTTCCAATTGATGAGTCTAGTTGGCAGGGTGGACTTTTAATTTGTGGAAGGGGTTTTCCGGAAAGATTTCTGGCAACCTGTAAAAGCATCCGAATAGAAACGTACATCAACACCAGGCTAAATAATATTAGTAGCGGAGTATTCGGTACCTTCTGCGCTAGCCATAAACCAGCCGGGGATAGGACCAGGCCAAAAATCGCCATTAACATGGCTGCTTTATAGCGAAGTGCTTTGGCCTTGAATCCAATTACAGCGCCTGCAAAAGCCGAAACAGTAATTGCTGTTAATGCTATCGGGCCTGCCTCTGACATTGGCAGATGCAGAAGAAACACCAGTAATGGTACTGATAAGATGCCGCCCCCAGCCCCCGTCAGGCCCATTAAGACGCCAACAAATACTCCAATTGCTAAGGTTAGGTAGGGCAAAAAGTCCATCAATTAATTTTCAAATGGACGCGCTAACCACTCTCTTCCCTTGAGCATCGCATTCCAGTAAAGCCAAGGAAGAACATCTTTCTTCAGAATCCAAGCGAGTCTTGTGGCCTTAAGTGGATTAATGAGCCATGGAAAAGTGGGCAAGAGTTTTCCACCAAAACCAAACTCTGCCAAAACAATTTTCCCGTTCTCTACCGTCAGTGGGCATGAGCCATAACCATCATATTTAGTTGGCAGGGGTTTGTTGTGTTTTGCTGCTAGTAAGTTCTCTGCGACGACCACAATCTGTTTTCTGGCTGCTGCAGCAGTTTTAGAGTTTGGCGACGAACAGCAATCACCAAGTCCGAAGATATTCGGGTAGCGAGTATGTTGAAGGGTGAATTGGTCTACATCTACAAAGCCATCAGCATTGGAAACAGGGCTTTCCTTGAGGCAGTCTTGAGGGCCTTGCGGGGGTACTACATGCAGCATGTCAAAGGATTTTTCAACCTGCGTAACATTTCCATCTGCATCCTTGACTGCAAAAATCGCTTTTTTAGCTGGGCCATCCACGGAAATGAGATTGCTATTGAAATTGAGTTTGGCGTTATATTTTTTGACATATTCCATAAGTGGCGGGACAAAGTCGGCTACACCAAAGAGTGCGCCACCCGCATTGTCTAACTCAACCTCAATATTGTTTAGGCGACCTTGCTTCTGCCATTCATAGCAAGATAGATACATTGCCTTCTGAGGTGCGCCAGGGCATTTGATTGGCATAGGAGGTTGAGTAAAAATGGCTTTCCCAGACTTCAGGCCTTGAACAAGTTCCCAGGTATAAGGAGAGTACGTATAACTATAGTTAGAGGTCACCCCATTTTTACCAAGTGTTTCCTTGAGCCCGGGTATAGCATCCCAGTTTGTCTTAATGCCTGTTGCAATTGCTAGTTGCTTATATTTAACTGCAGCACCATTACTAACCAGAACTTCATTGGCCTCTGGATTGAAGCCCACAATCTTCTCTTTAATCCAGCGCACTCCTGATGGAATGAGATCTTTAGTTTGACGACGACTATTTTTGACGTTAAATGCACCGCCGCCCACTAGCGTCCAAGAGGGTTGGTAATAGTGCTCTTCAGAGGGCTCAATGATTGCGATATTTAGAGAGTGGTCTCTGGATTTCAGGCTAGCAGCTAAGCCTATGCCAGCAGCGCCACCGCCTGCAATTACTACGTCAAATACATTGGAACTCGAGTTTGCTGAAGTCATGCTATCTCCACCTCTATGTTTTATTAGATCTAGGTCAATAAAATAGCTTGAATTATAGTGATTGGCTATCAGGGTTTATGATTAGTCTACATTTTTATATAGTATTTATCATAAAATAAATCATTTACAGCAAATTGGATAAATAGATGAAACCGATTGTTAAGGGCTTTTTTGACCCGGATACCTGGACCGTAACTTATGTGGTTTATGAGAAACCGGGTTCACCATGTTTAATCATTGATTCAGTGCTAAATTATGACCATAAGTCAGGGCGTACTAAAACGAAATCAGCCGATGAAGTGATTGAGTTCGTCAAGGCCAATCACCTGGCTACAGAATGGATTTTAGAAACCCACGCACATGCAGATCATGTTTCAGCGGCACCGTATCTAAAATCAAAATTAGGCGGCAAGATTGCCATAGGTGATCATATCTCGGTGGTACAGGGGGTATTTAAAAAAGTGTTTAATTTGGAAGAGGCATTTCAAGCGGACGGCTCTCAGTTTGATGCTTTGCTTAAAGATGGGGAAGAAATTCACTTTGGAAATCTAAGCTTTAAGTCCCTCTTTGTTCCTGGTCATACGCCAGCCTGTATGGCTTATCAAGTAGGTGATGCCATTTTTGTAGGCGACACCATGTTTATGCCTGACGTTGGAACTGCCCGATGTGATTTTCCAGGCGGTGATGCACACATGCTTTATCAGTCGATGCAAAGGATTTTAAGTTTTCCTGGTGAGACTAGATTATTTATGTGCCACGACTATCCGCCAAATGGGCGTCCAGTAAATTACGAAACAACAGTAGCTGAACAGAAGAAATCGAATATTCATATGCATGATGCTATTACTGAGGATGAGTTTGTTCAGATGCGTAGTAAGCGTGATGCCACATTAGATATGCCGGTACTTATTTTGCCTTCGATCCAAATTAACATTCGCGCAGGTGATATGCCTCCGAAGGAAAGCAACGGGATTTCATATTTAAAGATTCCTCTTAACGCACTGTAATTTTCATGTTGAACGAAAAAAAACGAATTGCAGAACTTAAGAAGATGCAGTCTTCTGCCACAAAGGCTTGTGAGTTCTTAAAAGTACTTTCAAACCCGAGTCGACTGATGTTGTTGTGTGAAATCGCTGTTGAGGAGCGGTGCGTTGGGGACCTGGAGGAATCAACCGGAATACATCAACCAACCTTATCGCAACAGCTGACAGTACTACGTACTAAAAAGTTGGTTAAGACACGTAGAGACGGTAAGCAAATTTATTATTCCCTTTCCAGTGACATAACGTTATCGGTCATGAACTTGCTCTACAGCCATTATTGTAAAAAATAAATCTGTTTTATCACTCTCACAATTTAGCTAACCATTGTTTTTGGCTTCCTAATGACGGTTAGGTGCAATAAGAAGATGACAGCGAACATTAGCCCCATAATCCAATGGGTGTCAATTGCAGTATCGCGGATTTCCTCTGGCCCGTAATAAAGCATTCCGCCGGTAATGAGAAGTGCAAATAGAAAGCCCAGTTGGCTAAAGCCACTCCACAACTGCTTTCTGGACTTATAGCCCACCTTGATATGAAATGGCATTACTGATCCAAGAGCTAAGGTAGCCAGCATTGCAGCAATGCCATGAGCTGCGAGAATGCTATGTGTGCCAAGAGTGGATCTTTGGATCTGAAATTGATGCCCTAGAAGATACATCAGGCCAGTGATTGAGCAGGCCATCATGCCGCAGATGACAAACGTTCTTTGCCAGCGAGGCATCTTCCCAAGGCGGCTCATGCGACTATCCTTAGTGCTTGCGCTGAGAAATGACTAAAGCAAGGATGATGCTCATTATTGGATAAGGCTAGAACCTTGGTGAGTGCATCAGCATAAACACACTCTTTTGCAAGAATAGAGAATGACCCAGCAATCTCCACATGAACCTCGGAAAAATTCTGGGCTAGAGGATTAATGATGTGACTCCTCAGGCCATCTCTTTTGGCAAAATAAAGGCTGCTTGTAGCAATGGCACCATCTTTCAAGGAACCAATTTCAATCAACTCCTCAGGACTCTCAGGATGGCGAACTTGAATGGGGAGAGATGTATTTCCAAAGACTCGTAGGTCACCACCAGCATTCACCGAGCCAGATGCGATGCCCTCTGATATTAAGACTCTCACCGCCATATCTACCGCAAACCCTTTGGCGATTCCACCCAGATCAAGGCAGACCGGGCGGCGGGACTGTATCAAGTCAGGCGCTAGGAAGTGAATGTCTTCAACGCCACCAAGATCATGATTGGAGAAGTTGATATGGCGGGGTAATAATCCCGCAGCAACCAGACGATGGCCTATTCCACAATTAAATAGGCCATCGGATTCAAGGTGAACCTCTTTTGCAATTCGGATGACTTGCGCAGTCCATGGATGAATCTCAACTGCTTCGATGTGGGCGTTTCGATTGATTTGGCTTAGCTCACTTTGAGGATGGTGAAATCCCATGAGGTCATGAATATTTTGAATGGCTGCAAAAGCATTATCAACAGCCGCTTGCCCATCATCTTGATGTATGGAGATCTCTACAAAGGTGCCAAGAAGTGGTTTGCAACGAAGCATTGTTAATTTCCGAGGCTGGGTTTTGAATGGGTGTTCTTCAGGGCTAGGTCATATAAAACCGTTACCCGCTTCACTCCATCAGTAAGGTGTTTGCAAGAAAGTGTTGCGCCACCAATATTCTGAATATCTTGATTGAGCTTGATAGGGTCGTTTGCGGTCTTGCCTACAAACTGTTTGCGCCATTGCGCTTCTGCTACTTCATAACCATAAGACTCAACGTATTCCAAAACTTCGATACCAGCGATACTGCCATTTGGGTTGATAGCAACGGCATAAGTAATCATTTCATGTTTTCCTATGACTTCGTCAACCACAAACCAGCTACCATCAGCTGCCCTCCAGATGCGCTCGCCCTGAAAGGGGTAACGAATGTTGGATGCGATACGCATCTTTTCTTGCAAATCATCCGTAATGATGACGGGATTCTTCGTCAGTATTTTGTTAGGGAAAAGAATTTTTAGAGCTTGCTCTGCAGAAACATAAATTTTTGCATGGGCAATGATTGGTGCGCTCATCATTGCTATGCCAATAAGAGCTAAGGGGTTAGGTTTCCAGATCATGGGGTGATATCTAGGTAATGAATTTAGGCAGTAAGTAATTCATTCGCTTCATTACAAAGTGCTTGAATTTCTGGGTTGATGCCTTGGACATTTGAGAGTTTGTCAAACATCATCAACGCTCTTTTCTTGGCTGTTTGACATTGGGTGGCTTGAAACTTCAGCAAATGAGCTAAAGCTGCAACTAATAGGTTCTGAATTTCCATGAGTTCTTTCGGTTAATTGAGTGGGAAACCAACTTTGACAATGAATTCATTTACTGAGTGGCTATCCCAGACACGAGCATCTGAGCACTCAGCCTCTCCGCCGCCCATGCAGGTGCCGCCTGCGAGTTGATAGCGCCAAGCGCCAGTAACCCACCAGTCTTTGGCTGCGTAATGCATATTGGGACCTACAAAAGTGGCTCTTTGAACTTGATTGCGTAAATTGAGCTCTGAATAATCATTATGAAAACGGGCCTCTACACCAGCCGACCACTTGGGGGCAAAGCGATAGCTCGCGCCCACCAGGAAATCGAGCATCGATTCAGGAACGTTGCCGTTTTCAATAAACTTTAAGCGCTCATTCGCAGCTACAACGTTACCCGCCAAAATTAATCGATCATCAATAAAGTTAGATTGCAGTAAGAGTCTCGCCTCGAGCTCATCTTTATTTCTTCCCCATGTCGGCTCTAAATAAAGCCCTACACCTACAGGCGAAGTCACTGGATTGGTGATGCGATAAATTGCTTCTAGAGAGCCACCTTCAATGCCACTTTTCTTATAGGCTGTGGAAGGATCGTGCGAAGAGGGAACGCCATAACCGCCTGTACAGGTTGGGGCATCTCCGCATGCTTCTGGATTGGTGTAATTTTGATTTGCATTGGTGTAGTAAGAGTTGATATAGCCGGCAACTTGTAAGTCGTTAGTTAAGCCGTATTCCAGTTCGGTCCTAGCAGTTAATGCATCGTAAGTTCCCGCTGCTTGCTGTTGATTGAGTTGTAGGCGCTGCTCAAACTCCAGCTTGCCCTTAGGCTGCAAATCTAAGGTGTAAATCCAGCCAAACACTCCCTCGCCTGCATGGGCTAAAGAAAAGTGAAGTGTGGCAACTAAGAAGAGGCTGAATGCAAGAAGTCTATTAATGGTCAATTTCATGGTCCCTTGAGGTTGGTGGTCATCAATCTAAATGAGAATGATTCTCAATATAGCATTAGATGAGAATGGTTCTCAACTAATGAAAATAACCATGACTTAAAAAATGGCGGAATCTATAGGCCTATTCTTTTTTGCTTGTAAGATTTCCCCAAATGAACGCTGAGTCCTTGGAAAAATTGGTTTTAATGAAGATGCCTTTTGGTAAGCACGCAGGGCGTGCATTGGCTGATCTGCCGGGGAATTATTTGGCGTGGTTTGCCCGCGAAGGTTTTCCTAAGGGCGAGCTTGGTGAATTATTGGAATTAATGCATACCCTAGACCACAATGGTCTGCGTGGACTCTTGGCGCCAATTCAGCGGGCGCATGGCCTGCACGCTAAATCTAAATTACTTTGAGCGAATAATCAGTGTGACGCGATTACGTTCGTAAGTCACAGTTGCTGATTCTGGTGGACTACTTTGAATTAGGCCTGCCTTTAACTTGGCCTGCGATTCAATTTGTAAGGCAATCTGTTTTGCAAGAGTGTCATTGCGGTCATATTGAATCTGAATGCTAGCTATCTTGCCCGACTTGATATTGTTAATGACATCATTGAGCTTGCTGGGGGAGTAATCGTCAAAAAATATGGGATACCATCCGCCAACGAGAGTCTTTTGCCCCTTGATGTCATGGGTCTGTGCCGATGTATTGTTTGTATTACTGCCTTCACCTACAGGTAAATGAAAGTCAATTCCCGTCTTTTGTACTAACTCTTGATAGGGGATCGGCGGAGTCATAGTTGCTTCATTGGTGTTTTCAATCAAATATCCCCAAGCAGTATTTTTATTGGAGTCGTATACCAACTTATATAAGTGGCTGGGAATCGTTACGTGACTTCTGCCAATACTGCCGCGGTTTCCAATCGAACCCGTGAATACGTAAATGTCGCCAGCAGCTCTTTTCGCATAAGCCCTTGTTGGCTCCTCAACATTTTTGGCCCAGATTCCCTGATTGTTTTGCCTTGCCTGCGGCATCATATTAGCCAATGAGAAAGATTGAGCCATTGAGCGTTCTTTACTCATGTCGCCTGCTGGGGCGTTATGACCCCTATCAAAGCCGCTTCCGCGGTAATCTGAGAGCAGGGCCCGTTCGGAGAAGGGTAGTCTGGCTTCTTCGTAAAACTGATTACCTCTGCGCGGGTGCGGGGCGGAAAGCTGCTCCCGATTAAGCTTCTCAACGGTATAGATTGGCTTTTTATCCTGAGGAGAGTAGTAGATGGCAAAACTATCAAAGCATAGGTCACGCCCAGCTTGTGGACTTGTGGGTATTTGCTGGGCCGGAAATAGATCCTTGCAGTCTTCAAAAGCCGCAAGCGCATTTAATGAGGCGCAAATTGCTACAAGTGCAAGAAGGTTACGGATGAATTTCATGGGCTCTTAGTGTATGACCTCCACCTCCCATGAGCCCATATTTTTCATCTTGGGCTAGCTCCACAGCTAATAAGAATCAGAACTCTTGCGATATTTTTTTGTATATCAAAGTGCATGTTTTCTTGAAGAAGGTCTTGTAAATACTGTCTTGCAATAACATCTGCCTTGCCACTACCCCTAGAAAATTACAGACATGAAAGCACTAGATATATGATTTTTTGGTTTGAATTTTTGGCCAAAAACACAAAAAAGTCCTGTTTAAGCCAATTTTTTATAGAGTGAAATTAGTGCCCCCTAACTTACATAAGCTATTGATTTTATTGACTTATATATGTCTTTAGCTATCTGTATACGGGATCTCCCGGATTACTAGATCAATAAGTTATTGATTTCCACTTCTTTATTCTTGACTTGATATAAGAAACTTCTTAGGATGACCCATGTTTTTTAAATATTGCAATGCAGCATAAAACGGTAGTCTAGTTTTTTGAGGCCTTGCAAACAATGAATGAGTAAATGTTTAGTTAACAATTTGAGCGATATGCAGAATGCACAGTCAAGCGCTTTGACTGCTAAAGAGCTGCTGGCGCACGCCATGTCTCCGGTCTATAGAGTCATTAATGGCCTACTCGTTTTAACTGTGTTCATGGTTGTTGGTTTTTGGCTTTCAGGCAACGGTACTAATGCCGGCGCTTTTGATCTTGCACGCATTCTTGTTCCCGATGAGGCGCGCCATATGGTTTGGAGCAGCGGCTTTGGCATACTCAATCAATACAAAGAATCTAATGAGGTAGCAGCCGCACAAACCGCTGATACTGAGATTGCCGCAGTAATCTATGGCAAGTCTAAGATTCCTGCTTCAATTAGTTTGACTAGCGCCAAGCAGCAGACCGTAGCTTTGTTAATGCCCTCTGTGGCGCAAATGCAGGTGAAATCGATTTCTCATCTGTCTGACCGCATCCCAACTTCAAAGATGGACCCCCAGGCTTTGGATAGCAACTTAATGGGTTCGATTCAGAATCAACGTGCTGTAGCTGACTTCTTTGAGAAGAAATACAGTCTTGATCGTTCGAAGATTGAGGAGTATGTTTCAAACACGATTTTGATTGCAAAAGAAGTCAACATCGACCCAGTGCTTTTGTTGGCAGTAATCTCGGTGGAATCTAATTTCAACCCAAACACTAAGAGTCACGCCGGTGCTGAAGGTCTCATGCAAGTAATGACTGCAGTACATAAAGATAAATATGCAATCTTTGGCGGAACTTCTGAGGCTGCTAAGCCAGAAGTCAACATCCGTGTTGGCGCCTATATCTTGAAATACCTTATCGCTACAGCTGGTTCATTGCGTAATGGTCTGAAGTACTACGTTGGTGCTGCGAATGCCGAGGATGATGGCGGCTACGCGGACAAAGTGATGGCCGAAAGAAATCGTCTGATTGGTTTATGTCAAAATCGTTCGTCTAATCGCTTGACATTGAACGGCAAGGATCTGCGCTCTTAAGTTTTTAGATCTTAAGTAGATCAAAGTATATAAAAAGCCACCCAAGGGTGGCTTTTGTTTTGCTGCCGAATACGCGCGTCTTAGTTAACGCCGTGGAGCTCCACATCAAATACCAGGGTGGCATTTGGAGGAATAACGCCACCCGCACCGCGAGGACCGTAGCCCATCTCAGAAGGAATGATGAGTGTGCGTTTGCCACCAATTTTCATGCCAGCTACGCCTTCATCCCAGCCTTTGATCACATGACCAGCACCCAAGGGGAAGCTAAAGAGTTGGCCACGATCTAAGGAGCTGTCAAACTTTTGACCTTTATGGTCAGCAGCCTTCTCGTCATAAAGCCAGCCGGTGTAATGCACATCCACATGATTGCCTGCGGCAGCTTCTTTGCCTTCGCCCACAACAGTATCGATTTTTTTGAGTTCACTCATGATGTTTTCCTATTTCACACAAATTGATTGGCTAGTATATTCTGAGCTCTGTAAATCTCTTTGGTAATGATGCTTTAGCTAAAACGTATGACAAATTATTGGCCAAATTCTGCATATAGCACCCTGACCATCAGTTCTGATGATCAGTTGTTGGTGACGGATGACTTTTTGCGTATTTATATGGAGAGGCCGGAGCTCAAGCTGGTTCCCGAATCTTGCGCTATCGAACGTTCACTCCATCAGCGTTTAACTGACAACCCTCGTACAGATGTTGCTGATGATGAAATCTCGGCGATGGCTGATGAGGATATTCAGGAGAACTATCGCGTTTGGCTGCGCTACCGAAAGCGTTTATTAGCGGCAAGCTCCCTAGAGAACTTTTATATGAGTTTATTTAAAGGTGAGGGAGTGGACGTACCGCCTTTATTTATTGCTCAACTCGCCCAAATTTTCATTAGACATATCCTGGGTAACGATGCGCATCCACTAGAAGCCCGTATGGGCGAGCTCTTTTTCAGAACTCAGAAGATTACTGTTATCGAGGATGGCATCGTGATGGGCGCGGACGATGAAGTAGTTGCGCGCAATGCTCAGGCTAGCGATACGGGCAACATTATGGATTTGCTTAAAGGCAAGTCAATGACGATGCGTTCAGCTGATCTAGATGTGCTGCATGAAGACAATGCTGATACCTATTGGACTCGAAACGAAGATTTTGATTTAGCGGTTCAGCTCAATTTTGGGCATGAGCCTATTAATCATTTTTGTCGCGTTTTAGAGAAATGGATCAAACATTTCCTCGGAGTGAGTGTGCGCATTACCCCCATGCAGCAAATTACGGATCCTAAGTGGTCATGGCATGTTGGTCTAGATGCAGCCGCTACTGAAATACTTAATAAGCTTTACAACAAAGAGTTGGTAGAGGCAGATGAGTTGCAAAAGGTGATTTGTTTATTTCGCTTAGACTTTATCGATGAGGCTGCTGTAGCTCAAGCGCAGGCTGGTAAGCCGGTATATATGGCTATTGCCATGAACGACCAGCAGCAGCTGAAGTTAAAGCCACAAAACCTTTTGTTTAACTTGCCGCTAGCTAAAACTTCTTAGGCCGTCACTCGAGATTTTCTCCCTTGCTGAGCAAGCCAGAAAATTGCCAGACCGCTCACTACAACAGGGATGAGTGATCCCCAATTGAGGATGCTCCAACCATGTGAGGTGACTAGGGCACCTGACCCAAAAGAAGTGAAGGCCATAGTTCCGAAGACGAAGAAATTAATGGCAGCCTGTGCTTTGTCTCGCTCATTGGGTTGATAGGCAGTCATCGCTAGAGAGGTGGCGCCAGTAAATAAAAAGTTCCAACCAACACCGAGTAAAAATAAAGCGATAAAGAATTGATGGAGATCGGTTCCGGTAAGCGCGATTGCAATGCAGATGAAGTTCAGAAGCACCCCAGTCCCCATCACTTTTAATACCCCAAATCGTTGGATGAGTGATCCTGTAAAAAATCCGGGAGCAAACATGCCAATCACATGCCACTCTAGAACTAAAGCGGTGTCCGAAAATGGTAGCCCACAGATTTGCATTGCCAAAGGTGTGGCGGCCATGAGTAGATTCATGACCCCATACCCCAATGCTGCACCAATGATGGCAACCATAAAGACGGGCTGCTGGAGAATAACTTTCAGCGGGCGTCCATCAGTAAGGGCATGCTGAGTCTTAAGCTCTTGTGGAAACTGAATGAATTGCATCACGAAGATGCCGATGAATCCGGCAATGGATAGAGTGAGATAGGCCCCTAGAAAGGCGGTATCAAACAGATCTCGAGTCCAGGAGGCTAGATTAGGTCCAATGACTGCACCGAGGATGCCGCCAGCAAGCACCCAAGAGATCGCCTTATCGCGTTGACTCTGTTCTGTCAGTTCTGCTGCGGCAAAGCGATAGAGCTGCCCATTAGCGCTGTAATAGCCTGCAATAAAGGTCCCCAGCACCAACAGCCAAAAGTTTCTCGTGATGGCGGCGTAGGCGCATAGCAGTGCTGAGAGCATTGCTACTAGCAAGCCCAATTGGAATGAAACTCTGCGCCCAAAGTAGTTTTGAGATTTAGCCACAATGGAGGTAGAAAAGGCGCCCCCGACAACATAGCCCATGACGGGTAGGGTGGCCATCCAGCTGGCTGGCGCTAGGCTGAGCCCCACAAGCCCATTGATGGCGATAAAAGTGACGTTATTGGTGAGGAATAGCCCCTGACAAATGATCAGCAGCACCAGATTTTTATTGAGTAAAGGATGTTTGCTGGTCATGGCTTGCAGTGTACGTTGAATTTGAGGTCGAAGTTGTCTCGGTGGATTCCCTTAAATTGCCCTTTATTAGGCGCTTTAGGGTGCAAAACCACCATTTTTGCCAAGTCCGATGATTTAAAATGGAAAACTCGCCTCATTGGCAAAAGATGCGCTAAAAGCGACTTGCAAAATGTGGATTTGAGAGCGACAGGGTAAAAACCTGACTCTGTAATTTTTTCAATATTGAGGAAACATTCATGGCTTCAGAGAAATCAAAGATTATTTATACGCTGACAGATGAGGCGCCACTTTTGGCTACTCGCGCATTTCTGCCAATTATTCGTACTTTTGCAGCTCCTGCTGGCGTGGAGGTCGTGACGAGTGATATTTCAGTTGCCGCTCGTATCTTGGCTGAGTTTCCTGAATGCTTGACCCCTGAACAGCAAGTTCCTAATAACTTGGCTGAGCTAGGCAAAATGACTTTATTGCCTGATACCAACATTATTAAGCTCCCAAATATTAGCGCCTCTATTCCTCAGTTACTCGCAGCCATTAAAGAGTTGCAATCCAAAGGCTACAAGATTCCTGATTTCCCTGAAGATCCAAAAACGGATGAAGAAAAATCCATTCGCACTCGCTATTCCAAATGCTTGGGAAGCTCAGTAAATCCTGTATTGCGCGAAGGTAACTCTGACCGCCGTGCTCCCCCTGCTGTGAAACGTTACGCTCGTAAAAATCCACACTCGATGGGGGAGTGGAGTCAGGCGTCACGCACTCACGTATCTCATATGCATGGCGGCGATTTTTATGCTGGCGAGAAGTCCATGACCTTGACTAAGGCTTGTGATGTGAAGATGGACTTGGTGACAAAGAGCGGTAAGACTATCGTCCTTAAACCAAAGGTCTCTTTATTAGCTGGCGAAATTATCGACAGCATGTACATGAGCAAAAAAGCGTTATGCGAGTTCTATGAGAAAGAAATCGAAGACGCTTATAAGACCGGCATGATGCTGTCCTTGCACGTCAAGGCAACCATGATGAAGGTTTCTCACCCAATCGTGTTTGGTCATGCGGTAAAGATTTTCTATAAAGATGCTTTTGAAAAGCATGCCAAGCTGTTTGAAGAGTTGGGTGTGAATGCTAATAACGGTATGAGCAGTCTCTACGAAAAGATTAAAACTTTGCCAGAATCTAAGCGCGAAGAAATCATTCAAGACTTGCATGCCTGCCACGAGCATCGTCCAGCATTGGCGATGGTGGACTCTGCTAAAGGTATTACCAACCTTCATTCTCCAAGCGATGTGATCGTAGATGCTTCTATGCCTGCAATGATTCGTGCTGGCGGAAAAATGTGGGGTGCTGATGGTCGTTTGCATGACACGAAGGCAGTGATTCCAGAAAGTACCTTTGCCCGCATCTATCAAGAAATGATTAATTTCTGTAAGACACATGGCAACTTTGATCCAACGACGATGGGTACAGTGCCTAACGTCGGCTTGATGGCCCAACAGGCTGAAGAGTACGGTTCACATGACAAGACTTTTGAAATCCCAGAAGCTGGTGTAGCGCGCATCGTTGCCGATGATGGCACTGTATTGCTTGAGCAAAATGTGGAAGAGGGCGATATCTGGCGTATGTGCCAGGTTAAAGATGCGCCAATTCGTGACTGGGTCAAATTGGCTGTAAATCGCGCGCGTCTTTCTAATACTCCAGCAGTATTCTGGCTCGATGAATATCGCCCACACGAAGCTGAATTGATCAAGAAGGTGCATACCTACCTCAAGGATTACGATCTCACTGGTGTAGATATTCAAATCATGTCCCAGACTCGTGCAATGCGTTACACCTTAGAGCGCGTGATTCGTGGCAAGGACACGATTTCTGTGACGGGCAATATTTTGCGTGACTATCTCACCGACTTATTCCCAATTATGGAATTAGGTACTAGTGCAAAGATGTTGTCCATTGTGCCTTTAATGGCTGGCGGCGGCTTGTTTGAAACTGGCGCTGGTGGATCAGCTCCTAAGCACGTTCAACAATTGGTAGAAGAAAATCATTTGCGTTGGGATTCACTTGGCGAGTTCATGGCTTTAGCTGTATCTCTTGAGGATATTGGTGATAAGACAGGTAACAACAAGGTAAAAATCTTAGCCCGCACTTTGGATGAAGCGACTGGTAAGTTATTGGATAACAATAAGTCACCTTCACCACGAACTGGTGAGTTAGATAACCGCGGTAGCCAGTTCTACCTTGCTATGTACTGGGCTGAAGCATTGGCTGCTCAAACAGAAGATAAAGAATTGCAAGCGCACTTCGCTCCTTTGGCAAAATCTTTGATTGAGAATGAGCAAAAGATTGTGGATGAACTCAAAGCGGTTCAAGGTAAGCCAGCAGATATTGGCGGTTACTTTATGCCCGATTCTGAGAAGTTTGAAGCGGTAATGCGTCCTAGTGCTACTTTGAATGCAGCCTTAAAGGCAGCAAACGCATAATAGGTATAAGCGATAAGTATTTAAATTTTAAAATAGCTTTAGTATTTAAAGGCAAACCTTCGGGTTTGCCTTTTTTATTTATAAATCTTATTTTGAGACATGCCAAAACCAAAAGACCTGGTTGAATTGAGTTATCTGAGTGAAGCGGTCTCGGATATGTCTTTTCTTGGCTTAATGCGCTTGCTAGAATCGGCACGCGCGTTTAATCAAAAAAATGGTGTTACCGGCATTCTTTTGTATGACAACCAGCAGTTTGGTCAAATCATAGAAGGTGAGCACGCTAATGTCATGAAGGCCTGGAAACGCATTCAGGAAGATAAGCGCCATCATCGTGTTGAGCTGTTAGAAATTCGTGAAATTACTGAACGTAACTTTCCAGATTGGTTGCTGCGCTTTTACGGCGGAGAGACCCTCACTCGAGACTATCCGGCCCTCGCTGATATGGTTGGGGGTATGGATAAGCATAGTCTAGCTTTAATGAACAAAATGCGCGAAAGCCTATCTTAAGCAAGAAATTCCCATCGGTAGCAAAATAGGTTTATTACATTCATGGGGGTGCAACATGCGTTTTACTGATAAGACCATTCTTGCGGGTGATATCACTCCAAAAACCGTATTTGAAAACCGCCGTAACATTATCAAGACTGCTGCTGCAGGGGGTTTTGGAATGGCGCTGGCACCCTGGTTCTCTAGGGAAGCGCTTGCTGCCAGTCCGGAAAAGTTGGCAGCTACCCTTAATCCCGCCTATGCGAATAAGGATGATTTGACTGCCCTGAAGTACGTCACCAGCTACAACAACTTTTATGAGTTTGGTACTGATAAGGCTGATCCAGCGGCATATGCAGATTCTTTGCAGACAAGACCATGGACTATCTCGATCGAGGGCTTGGTCAAAAAGCCAATGACACTTGATATTGATGCCCTTCTCAAACTGGCCCCAATGGAAGAGCGAATTTATCGGATGCGCTGTGTTGAGGGTTGGTCTATGGTCATCCCTTGGGATGGTTACTCACTTTCTAAGCTCATTAATAAAGTCGAGCCACTGGGATCTGCAAAGTATGTGGAATTTATTTCCTTGGCAGATCGGAAACAAATGCCCGGAGTGAAGAGCAATATTATTGATTGGCCTTATCGTGAAGGCTTGCGCATGGACGAGGCGATGAATCCATTAACACTGCTGACTTTCGGCTTATATGGAGAAGTCTTGCCAAAGCAAAATGGTGCGCCAGTTCGCATAGTGGTGCCCTGGAAATACGGCTTTAAGAGCGCCAAGTCGATTGTCAAAATTCGCTTTACAGAAGAGATGCCTAAGACCAGCTGGAATCAGTTCGATGCGCGTGAATATGGCTTCTATTCCAATGTCAATCCTCAGGTAGATCACCCGCGTTGGAGTCAAGCGGTTGAGCGTCGCATTGGTGACCCCAAGGGAATGTTTGCACCAAAGATTAAAACCCAAATGTTTAATGGCTATGGTGAACAAGTAGCTAGTATGTATACGGGCATGGATCTGAAGAAGTACTATTAGTAATGAGCAAAATTTACTCATTACTTTTTAGTGCCTGCATTTTGTTGTTTCACTTTTCTGCTTATGGGCAGGGAAGTGATGCGCCTGTAAAGACGATCCCCTCTCTAGATGTACCGCGTTATTTGGGTACTTGGTATGAGATTGCTAAATATCCTAATTGGTTCCAGAAGAAGTGCGCTAGCAATACTAAGGCAGTCTATTCGGCTAGGGCTGATGGCACGCTAAAAGTGTTGAATAGCTGCAAGACGGCTGAGGGCGATATATCAGAGGCCGAGGGCACTGCAAGGCAGATTGGGGCAAAAGATTCTCCCAAGCTTGAAGTGCGATTCGCACCCGCGTGGTTGGCTTTTATCCCTTTGGTATGGGGCGATTATTGGGTGATTGATCTAGATGCTCAGTATCAAGTGGCTGTCGTGAGTGACCCTCGCCGTGAATATCTTTGGATTCTGTCCAGAACGCCAGAGTTAGACAAAAAAGTCTATGAAGATACCTTGGCGCGTATACAGACGCAGCAGTTTGATGTGCGTAAGTTAGAGCTAACTACTCAAGCAACTACAAAGTAAGTACAAAGCAACTCAGTTATGACTACGCATTTTCTGCCTCCTGGGATTGAAGTCTTTGAAAGAGGCTGGCTCTCCGCCAATAATATTTTTCACTTTGGTGAAAGTGATGTTTCCTTGGTGGACTCGGGATATTGTGCTCATCAAAATTTGACTATTGGTTTAGTTCAGAATGCTTTGCAAAAGCATCGCCTACTGAAATTAAATAAGATGGTCAATACCCACCTGCATTCAGATCACTGTGGCGGCAATGCTGCTTTAGTTGAGGCTTTTCATTGCGAGGTATACATTCCAGTTGCTGAAGCGATAGCAGTTAAAAACTGGGATAGCACTCTATTAAGCTACGATAACTTGGGGCAGGAGTGCCCACAGTTTCCGTATCAGGGTGTATTGGTTCCAGGCGAGGAAATATTGCTAGGAAGATATTTTTGGAAGATATTGGCGGCACCAGGGCATGATCCACACTCTGTCATGCTATATCAGGCGGATCATCGCATCTTGATTTCAGCAGACGCCCTATGGGAAGAGGGCTTTGGGGTTATTTTCCCAGAGCTCTGGGGGGAGGCGGGTTTTGAGGAGGTAGCACAAACCTTGGATCTAATAGAGGCCTTGCCAGTCAATCTGGTGATTCCTGGGCATGGCGCACCTTTTGTAGATGTTTCTAAATCTCTTGCCTCAGCAAGATCAAGATTGGATTACTTGGCCTCCGATCCAGATCGAAATGCACGCCACGGCGCTAAAGTATTGCTGAAATATCGTCTCTTGGAATGGCGCAGTCGTGATCTTGCGCAAGTGAATGAATGGATTGTGAAAACGCCGGCGTTAATGAGCGCAGCAAAAATGCTCAATATGAATATAGATGAATTTACGCAGTGGCTACCTAAGGCCTTGGTCAAATCTGGCGCAGCAAAAATAGAGAATAAGACCTTAGTTGACCTTGGTTGATCTTAACCAATCTTTTTTCATCATCTGCTTTAAAAGCTAAGTGAAATTTTGCCGTACACAGTCCAGTTGTAGAGTTGGTACGTTTGCACTACTTGCTTAGCTCCACCAATGGCGATTAGAAGGTTTTTATTAATGCGGTGAGTCACCATAGCGTCGATTGGCACAAACCAGCCACCACCTGCTGAGTTATATACAGCGCCATTTTCATCCCAGAAGCGAAGCTGTGTATTGGGACTCAGGTTTAGACCTACCGTTGGATAAAGCTCAAGATGATTATCAACTGGAGGCAAACTAGCGCTGGAGGGCGCCTTGCGATTGAAGCCCATCATGTATCTCGCGAGAGGCGAAATATCCGAAAGAATATTTTGACCACCACCTGAGGGTTTAAAGGAGGTGCTTACCTGAGGCCCTGCTAGCCATTGACCCGTGTTGCCGAGCGGGGCCAATATCCTGGCTCCAACATTTGCTAACCAATCAGCTTGACCACCCCAAATGGTGAGCATTGCATTGTTGGGTGAGTAAGTGCCGGTGGATTGTGCAGCAAGCGTTGGTCCATAGACGGCGGTATAAGCGGTATCCAACCTCATCGTGCCATGCCAGCTACCAAGATTTAAGGGGTTGTAATAGCGTAATTTAAGCGTATCAGCATAATTTCCAGATCCCTGGGCAGCATGGTAGTCCCAGAACTCCAGTATGTGATCTCGAGATCTTTCTTGGGATGCATTAACAAGCCCTAAAATGGGCGTGGAAGAGGGTTGCTCCGTGGCGCACACTATAACGGCAGGAATGCATAGCAAGGAGAAGGTGAGCGCACGCAGAAATACCATATAGGCATTAATATTAAATTACAAAATACTATTTACTAAAGATTTAAAGAGGAAGCATGGAACACACTGTATTGGTTACTGGCGCTACCGCAGGATTTGGAGAGGCAACTGCCCGACGCTTTTTAGCTCATGGTCACAAAGTGGTTGCGGTTGGCAGGAGGTTGGATCGTTTAGAGGCTCTAAAGAGCTCCTTACCTGCTGAGCAGCAGAAAAAACTTCACACCTTGGTACTGGATGTTTGTGACAGCACTCATGTAGACACTCTGGCCAGTACTTTGCCGGCAGAGTTTTCTAAAGTGACTGTTTTAGTTAACAACGCCGGTCTTGCTTTAGGTCTTGAGCCAGCTTACCAAGCAAAGATTTCCGATTGGGATCAAATGATTGATACCAATATTAAAGGTTTAGTTCACATGACTAGGGCCTTTTTACCTGGAATGGTTGAGCGTAAATGCGGTCACGTTATTAATATAGGATCGGTAGCAGGTCTGTATCCCTACCCCGGCAGTAATGTATATGGTTCTACGAAAGCATTTGTTAAGCAATTTAGTTTAAATTTGCGCGCTGACTTATTGGGAACGCCCTTGCGCGTCACCTGTGTTGAACCAGGCTTAAGTTCGGGTACCGAGTATTCGAATGTTCGCTTTAAGGGTGATGATGAAAAAGCAGATAAAGTCTATGAAGGTGTTCACGCCTTAAGTGCGGATGATATTGCGGAAGCAATTTATTGGACTGCTACTTTACCTGCGCATATGAATATCAATGCCCTTGAAGTGATGCCGGTTCAGCAATCATTTGCTGGCACAACCTTGCATCGAGGCGCCCTATAAGGTCTACGGCTTCCATTGATAAAACTTGGGGTACACGCGCATGACTACGGGGCCATCAAAGTCCCATGACTTGCAGGTGCCCAAGTAAAGCGGTGGCTTATCGCCATTCGGATCAAAGAATGCCCCTGGAATGGATTGATAAGCTGCGGTAGCAAGGTTGAAGAGAAGTTCGCGCAAATGCGTGCAGCCTTTAATTCCACCAAGGTGGTTATCAATCGTTTTTCGCCAGCCCTTACCTAGCCGCTCTCCAATGAGGGAATCCATCGGCGGAATAGCTGCTGTGCATTCTGCATGGGGTTGCCCATCCATGACTGCTTCAATCCCTTTGATGACAAACTCTTTATCAAGCGTGACTCGTACCCACATATCATGAAAGGCTTCGCCCGGCTGCCAGGTTTTTGCACTTGTTTGAAAAGGGTTTGTCTTGAAATCTTTGAGATGACCCTCGATATCCCATAAACCATCTTCCCTTGCATAACCCTGAAAAGTAATTTCTCGGGTATGTAATAGGGAGCGTGGTTTTGGGGTGGATAGCATGGTGATGGGATTATTTAATTGAGGGTTATCTAATGATAATGAATTGCAGCATATGAATACTCAACTCAATGGGGGCCTGCTCTGTAGTATGCTCTGCAGCATATGGCAAAACCTATTTCCCTAGAAAAAATTCTTTTTAGCCAAGGCTTTGGCACCCGTCGCTATTGCAGTGATTTGGTATATGCCGACCTAGTTAAAGTGAACGGCGCGTTGGCTGATGACCCGGAAGAAAGAATTGCCACCGACAATCTGATGCTGAACGTAGAGGGTAAAGACTGGGAGTATCACGAGAAAGCTTATCTTGCTTTTAATAAGCCAGCGAATTACGAGTGCTCGCATAAAACGACACACCATCCCAGTGTTTATAGCTTGCTACCAAGTCCTTTTGTTGAGCGAGGACTCCAATGCGTTGGGCGCCTGGATTATGACACCACCGGATTGCTCTTGATCTCGGATGATGGTCAGTTTATTCATAAGATGACGACCCCAAAGAAAAATATTGGTAAGGTCTATGAAATCACAACACCAGAGCCGATTACGCAAAAACAAATTGATCATTTGATGAGTGGCGTTGTGCTTGATGATGACCCAAAACCTTGCTATGCCACAGCATGCAAGCAAGTATCTGAACATGTCCTAGCAATGACGATAGTTGAAGGGCGCTATCACCAGGTAAAGCGTATGATGGCAGCTGTTGGAAATCATGTCGCCAAACTGCACCGTACTGAAATTGGGGCATACCGAATGCCTACAGATTTGGCAGAAGGTGAATGGCGCTGGCTCTATCCAGAAGACTTAAAGCAACTCTCCCAAAGCGTCTCCACTTAAAGGCAGTCCATCTTGATAGTTAATGGTTTTGATTTAGAAAAAGAAATTCCCTTATGGTCTTTAGAGCTTGAGAGTAAGGCAATAGCACGCAAGTTTGTTTTTGCGGACTTTCAGCAAGCTTTTGAATTTATGACGCTATGCGCACAGTACGCTGAAAAAATAGATCACCATCCTGATTGGTCCAACTCTTGGAATACGGTTTCAGTCAAGCTCACTACCCATTCAGCTGCTACCTTAACTACATTAGATATTCAGTTGGCAAAGGCAATGGATTCCTTTGCTTCCCAAGTGAAGCGCGACTAATTAGTGCTCTTCACCTTCGTGTTCTTCCTCATTCATGCTCATGAGGATGGTGGCTAGCAAGCCATAGACTACTTCGGTGGAGATCATCCCGTCTTCATCTAGATCATCAATTAAGTCATTTAGACGATCCTCGGTTGGCTCGTTAAGCAAGGTCATTGCGCACTCGCACCCATAGTCAAAATCTTCATCATTCTGGGTTTGGTTTTCTTCGGTCATATTTATCCTTAATTGAGCTTTCAGGATAGCAAATTACAGCCCAATTCGATAGGGTTTTGCCCTAGACCGAGACATTTATGTGCGAGCGCAAAAAGTCCAGAATGATTTATAGTCTTTTTAAAAGAAAACCATAGGAGACAACATGCAATTAGACATTAATGGTCAGGTTCAGAATATTGATGTGGAGCCAAATATGCCTTTGTTGTGGGCTATTCGGGAGGTGGTAGGACTCACTGGTACGAAGTATGGCTGTGGAGTTGCGCAATGCGGAGCCTGTACCGTCTACCTCAATGGTGAGCCAGTACGTTCTTGTTCAATTCCAGTATCTGCTGTTGGTAAAGCCAAAATTACTACCATTGAAGCACTCTCTAAAAACAATACGCATCCAGTACAGCAAGCATGGGTTGCACTCGATGTGCCTCAGTGCGGTTATTGCCAATCAGGCCAAATCATGGCAGCAGCCGCTCTTTTAAAGAGAAATCCAAAACCCACTGATGCCGATATCGATAATGCCATGGGTAATCTATGCCGTTGTGGAACGTACCAAAAAATTCGGGATGGAATTCATGTTGCTTCTGGACAAAAGAAATTGGTGGATGTCTTGGCGCAGTACAACGCTACTCCTGCGACACGTGGTTAAGGAGAAGAACATGACAACTATAAATTTAACTCCCAATTTAGAAAACACCTCCCGTCGTGATTTCATCATCAAAGGCACTATGCTGGGTGGCGGACTCATGCTGGGCATAGGCGCCTTGCCTGATTTAGCATTTGCTCAAGCAGGCTCTAAATACGATCCAAATACACCGCTGCAAGCAGGTGAAGCTGAAGTCAATGCTTGGGTTAGCATTAAACTGGACGATACCGTCTATATCAGAATTGCTCGCTCGGAGATGGGTCAAGGAACACGTACAGGCCTTGCTCAATTAGTTACTGAAGAACTCGAGTGCAATTGGAAAAAGGTTAAAACTCAGTCAGCTACTCCAGGACAAAGTTTGGCGCGCAAACGCGTTTGGGGTGAGCACGGTACTGGTGGTAGCCGCGGCATTCGGATCTCTGAAGATTATGTGCGTCGTGGCGCAGCAGCGGCTCGCATTATGTTGATGCAGGCAGCGGCTAATCAATGGAATGTTCCTGTTGCAGAGTTGACAGTAGACAAGGGTGTGATCACTCATAAAGCAACGGGTCGCAAAACGACCTACGGCAAAGTAGCTGAGCTAGCATCTGCCTTAACCCCGCCTGATCCAAAGTCGATTACCTTGCGAGATCCTAGGGATTGGAAAGTTGCCGGACAGCCTTATGCGCGTATCGATACTGCCAATAAGGTTAATGGATCAAAAATATATGGCATTGATTTACAGTTTCCAGGAATGCTTTGTGCTTCTGTGAAGGCCTGCCCTGTATTTGGCGGCAAATTGGTAAGTTATGACGAAGCCAAAATTAAAGAGATGCGTGGTGTAAAGGGTGTGGTTAAGATCGACGACAGCACTATAGCGGTAGTCGCTGATACCTGGTGGCATGCCAATACAGCGCTTAATGCGTTGCCTATCGTTTGGGATGAGGGTAAAGCGGCCAGCGTCTCCCAAGATGGTATTAATAAAATGTTGCGCGATGGTTTGGATGAGGAAGGTGACTTTTGGCAGCGTAAGGAGGGTGATGCGCCTGCTGCCATCAATAGTGCTGCCAAGAAAGTAGAAGCCATTTATTACACACCTTATCGTGCTCACGTCACGATGGAGCCTATGAATGCCACCGTCAAAATCACTGGCGATCGTGCAGAGGCTTGGGTGCCAACCCAAAATGGTGAGGGTTCTCACGCAGCTTTATCTGAAGCTACTGGCTTACCACTCGCAAATTGTGAAGTGTATAAATTAGATTCAGGTTGCGGCCTAGGTCGTCGTGGATCGACGCAAGACTTCACAACCTTTGCTGCCAAAGTGGCGCAAAAATTTCCAGGGGTGCCGGTCAAGGTGATCTGGAGTCGTGAAGAAGATATGACTCATGATTACTATCATCCGATTGCTATGGCAAAGATGACTGCTGGTATTGACGGCTCTGGCAATGTCACTGGTATGCACATCAAGGTTGCAGGTCAGTCGATTAATGCCACATTAGCACCTCAGGCCATTAAAAATGGTAAAGATGAACGTCAGCTCCAAGGCTTTTATGAGAAGGGCCCTGATGCTCAGCTGGGCTACACCTTCCCGACACTCTTAACAGAGTATGTGATGAAGAATACTCATGTGCCGGTTGGCCCATGGCGTGGCGTAAACACCAACCAAAACGGCATCTTCATGGAATGCTTTATGGATGAGTGCGCTAAGGCAGCAGGTAAGGATCCTGTGAAATTTAGGCAGGCGCTTATGCAAAGTCATCCAAAGCATTTGGGAGTGCTCAATGCTGCTGCGAAGAAGGCGGATTGGGATAAGCCTTTACCAGCAGGAACCTATCGTGGCGTTGCTCAGTTTATGGGCTATGCCAGCTACTCTGCTTGTGTTGCTGAAGTGACTGTACAGAATAATGTAGTGAAGGTTACGCGCTTGGTATTTGCTTTAAATTCTGGGCATGTCGTTAACCCCTACTTAACTCGAGAGCAAATTGAAGGTTCTGTGGCGATGGCATTGGGCGCAATCTTCTTACCAGAGATCTCGGTAGAAAAAGGCCGCATCAAACAGCAGAATCTGGATACCTACCCAATATTGAAGTTATCGGCCACACCAAGAGTTGAAACAGTTTTAGTGCCGAGTTTTGATTTTTGGGGTGGAGTGGGTGAGCCAACGATCTGCGTAGTTGGCCCCGCCGTTGCGAATGCCATTTCTGCTGCGATTGGTAGACCAGTTCGAAACTTCCCGCTGAGCAAGGAAGGTCTGAGTTTGGCTTAGTTTTAGCTTAAGTTTTAATCGTATTGCAATTAATTAAACGACCCCATTGATTCTGAATCAATGGGGTCGTTTAATATGGCTTATGAATTTGATTAAGACATCGGTCTTCTTGCTTTCTTTGCTGCCCTTAGCTCGCTTAGTTTGGCTTGGCGATCACGAAGGTTTGGGTGCTAATCCAATCGAATTCATCACCCGCTCTACTGGTACTTGGGCGTTAGTCTTTTTATGTATTACGTTGGCGATGACCCCCTTACGCTTAATTACGGGCTTGTCTGCTTGGATTAAGTTGCGTCGCATGTTGGGACTCTTTTGTTTCTTCTATGCCTGCATGCACTTTTCGATTTGGTTCTGGTTGGATCAGAATTTAAATATTCAGTCCATGTGGAGTGATGTTGTAAAGCGCCCCTTCATTACGATGGGCTTTCTGACTTTGGTATTGCTTGTCCCATTGGCAGTGACATCAAATCATTGGGCAGTTCGTCAGCTTGGTAGACGTTGGACTTTATTGCACAAGCTTGTGTACTTGATCGCATGCACTGCAATAGTTCACTATTGGTGGCACAAGGCAGGTAAAAATGATTTGGAAACAGTCTCGATTTATGCGGCAGTTATTTTTCTATTGCTGATGTGTCGCATCCCAGCGGTCAGAAAGATCCTCCAGAGTTACCGAAGTAATTCGCTTAGATGAAGTAATGGCTGCTGCCATACAATGAGTCTCATGAATACATTCTTTTCGAAGCTGAGCCCACTCCTGTTGTTGATGAGTGTTTTCGCTTGTTCCCAAACTCCTCCCTTGCCTCCTGGGTCGACCACTTATTCCCCATATACTCCCGGGCAGGTTCAGGAATTTAACCAGCAGCCCATGTCGCCAGTAGAAGGGCCATTTGGTCCAGTTGATCCAAGAGCCGAAGATCTTCGTATAGCTAAAGAACGCGCAATGGATTCAAAATTTTATAATCAACCAAATGGTGAGGAAGAGGCTGAGTCTATAGAAACCCAATCAGCCGATCCTTATCAAGCCACAAGGCCTGTGATCACTTTCTAGGCTAGCGTTAGCTCAGGAATAGAGTCTATTTGCAATAGCGCTTGTGCTTCCTCTGGAGTGGCATTGAGCCATGCTTTAAAAAGTTCAGGTCGCAAGGGAACCACAGTACGTTTCTCATCCTCAGATTTATGCATACGCTTCATCACTGGGTGATTGCTAGCATCGATAGTGAGCATAGAAAAAGAAACGATCAGTTCACCGGTTTCTGGTTCAGTCCAAGTATCCCAGATAGAGGCAATGGCCATTGGTTCGTGATTGGATTGCTTGATAGCAGTACGGACTGCCTTACCAGATTCATAACAAGGCTCATAAAAAGCATCCGCTAGGGCTAAGGCGTAATGTCGCTTAGCCCAGGCGAATTTATAAGAAGGCTTTTCAGCTACCGTTTCAACTCTCGCGTTATAAGTTTTTCTGCCGAAGGTTTCTTCTTTAGCCCACGATGGCAACAGGCCAAAGCGTGCTAAGCCGATTGCGGTACGGTCGACATTATGACTTTTGAGGATGATGGGCCCTGGATGGGTTGGGAATACATCATGAGTCGTTGATATCGGTAATTCGAGGTCAAAGTGGGCTTTTACCCAATCAATATTTACGGTAGTGAGATATTGAACACACATATCGCTATTTTACTGCGCCTTATTGCTCTTGATCCCATACCTACTGGTAGTATTGAGGCTAAATTTTAGAAAGATATCCTCCTTATGAAACCTTTTGTCTCTGTTTTGAATCCAATGATCGTTCGTTTAATCGCTGCAGGCTTGTTGACCGGTGCACTTGTTGGCGGTGCTTATGCCCAGCAGAGTGGTTTACCCATTAATGCTGCAGCCTCTGTTAATGGAATCATTATTACTAATGATATGGTAGAGCAGGGAATTAAAGTGGCGCTTTCACAAGGGCAAAAAGATTCTCCAGAGTTACGCAAAGTGGTGATCGAGAAATACATTGAAGTACTACTGCTTTCACAACAAGCAGAAAAAGATGGTTTAGCAAACTCAGAAAAAGCCAATACACAACTGATGATGATTCGTCAAAATTATTTGGCAGATTTAGAGCTGTCAACTTATATGGCTAAAAATCCAATCACCGAAGCAGATGTTCAGGCTGAATACAACAAGGAGATTGCCTCCTTGGGCCCTCAGGGCATGATTGCCGAATATAAAGTGAGTGATCTTGCAGTAGCTAGCGAAGCCGATGCTCAAGCTGCCTTGGCACGTATTAAGAAAGGCGAGCCATTTGATAAGGTTGCCAAGAGTGTTTCATTGGCCCCAAACAAAGTACAGGGCGGTGCAGTGGGCTGGGTTCAGCCTGGTCAAGTGGCTCCACAATTAGCTTCTGTATTGGCAACCCTTTCTAAGGGCCAGGTTTCACCAGCGCCAATTCAGATGCAACAAGGTTGGTATTTAATCAAGCTGGAAGATAAGAAATCAAGCAAGCCACCAACATTCGAGCAAGCTAAGGCGGGTATTCTTGCCGGCATGACACAAAGAAAGCAGTACGAATTCTTGGGCCAGATTGCAAAAGATGCAAAGATTGTGGTTCAGTAAAAGCGGCAATACTTTAATGTGAAGAAGGACTCCAAGGAGTCCTTTTTTATTTCCGTTCTAGTGTAATGAAGCTAAAGTTAACATCACCTTCGGATCCAGGGGTGCGCTCTACTTCTTTCCAATCCGATTCATTGGGAACTTCAAAAAAGGTATCGCCACCCTCAATATCTATATCGATCTCAGTAATATAGAGTCGATCTGCTTTCGGAAAGGCCTGCGTGAAGAGTTGCTCACCGCCAATGACAAAAACACGTGGGAACTCACTTAAACTCTTTAAAGCTTCATCGAGTGATCCGACTAATTCGCCACCAGTAGCTTGATAACTTGCATTGCGGCTCACTACGATGTTGCGACGTCCAGGAAGTGGGCGTCCAATGGATTCCCAGGTCTTACGACCCATGATCACAGGGTGCCCCATGGTCACGCGCTTAAAGAACTGCAAATCAGCCGAGATCTTCCAAGGCATTTGATTGTCGCGGCCAATGACGTGATTGCGTGAGCGCGCAACAATCATAGAAATAGCAGGTTGAGTCATAAGTAGGATTCTTAAATGGCTACAGGAGCTTTAATGTGAGGATGAGATTCATAGCCGACGATTTCGAAGTCTTCAAACTCATAATCAAAGATTGAATCAGGCTTGCGCAAAATATTAAGCTTAGGTAAGGGGAAGAAGTTCCTCGATAACTGAAGTTCCACTTGTTCTAGATGGTTACTATATAAATGACAGTCACCACCCGTCCAAACAAAGTCACCCACTTCCAGGTTGCATTGTTGCGCCATCATATGCGTTAGCAATGCATAGCTGGCAATATTAAAGGGCACGCCCAAGAAGATATCCGCACTACGTTGGTAGAGCTGGCATGACAACTTGCCATCGGCCACATAAAACTGAAAGAAGGCGTGACAAGGTGCTAAAGCCATGCGAGGAATATCAGCCACGTTCCAAGCAGAAACAATAATGCGACGCGAGTCTGGATTCTTTTTAATGGTCTCTACTACTTCTGAGATTTGATCGATATGCTGACCATTCGGCGCAGGCCATGAGCGCCACTGATAACCATAGATAGGACCCAAATCACCATCGGGTGCTGCCCATTCATTCCAGATGGATACGCCGCGTTCTTTCAGCCAGTTATTGTTCGTGCTGCCTTTGAGGAACCAGAGTAATTCATAGATGATTGACTTCAAGTGAAGCTTTTTGGTGGTCACCATGGGGAAGCCATCGGCTAAGTTAAAGCGCATCTGGTGGCCAAATACGGAGACCGTGCCGGTTCCGGTCCTGTCGGACTTTTGAACCCCCTTGGCGAGGACTTCTTTCATGAGATCGTGATATTGACGCATATAGATTGGCTAAAAGTGGTTATGTATTAATGAATTAAGGATAGCTTACTCGAATGTGGGCGACTTCACTCCCAAGGCTTTGTGAAGCTTGGGGGAGGTGGTTGTGTACTGGAGTTGAATCTGTTTTTCGGGGTTTAGGTATGCTGCCGCAGCAAAGGCGGCAAGAGCTGCCTCATGAAATCCAGACAGGATCAATTTTTTCTTACCGGGGTAGACATTGATATCGCCAACAGCGTAAATCCCAGGAGTACTGGTTTGAAATTTCTCGGTATCAACGCAGATTTGTTTGCGATCGATATTTAGACCCCATTCGGCGATCGGGCCTAACTTAGGAGAGAGTCCATAAAATACCAAAAGATCATCTAGGGGAATATGTCTAGATTCGCCACCAATGTTGGTGAAGACTATTTCAGTGAGACGACCCTCTTTTGCTTCGAAGCCGGTCACTTGTCCGATGAGAAGGTGCAGCTGTTTATTAGCGCAAAGTTCGCGCATTCTAGCAATCGATTTTGGCGTAGCCTTGAAGTCATCACGACGATGAATTAAGGTAACGCTAGCCGCAATTTCAGAAAAATGAATTGCCCAATCTAAAGCCGCATCTCCACCACCACAAATCACAATTCTTTTCCTCGCAAATTGCTCGGGATTTTTAACGTGATAGAAGAGTTGTTTGTCCACAAAGGCATCAATGCCCTCAAGGTTGATGGTACGTGGCTGAAAGGCCCCAACACCACCAGCAATGAATACAGATCTACTTAGAAAGTGATTGTCTTGCGAGGTGCTAATGAGAAAGCGGCCATCGGCTTGGGGTTCAACCTTGGTAACCTCTTGACCCAAATGAAATTGAGCGCCAAAGGGTGCAATTTGCTTTAGTAAATTGTTAGTGAGTTCGCGTCCAGTACAAATTGGAATAGCGGGGATATCGTAAATGGGTTTATCGGGATACAACTCAATGCATTGACCGCCAACCTCTGGAAGTGAATCAATGACATGTACTTTGATTTCCAGAAGGCCTAATTCAAAAACCTGAAAGAGACCCACAGGACCGGCTCCAATGATGACAGCATCGGTTTCTATAGGTTTATTCGACACCAATTTCTTTGGCTAGAAAATTACTTTACTAGCTGATCAAGTTTGTTTTTAACATCTTTCCATTCTTCGGCATCCGGAAGAGCTGCTTTGGACTTAGTAATCGAAGTCCAAGAAGGGGAAAGTTCAGCATTGAGTTTGATGAATGCCTGTTGGTCACCAGGGACATCATCTTCAGCGTAAATAGCGTTAACAGGACACTCTGGAACGCAAACTGCGCAATCGATGCATTCATCTGGATCAATCACTAAAAAATTAGGACCTTCGCGAAAGCAGTCAACTGGGCAAACATCAACGCAGTCGGTGTATTTGCAACGGATACAGGCTTCGGTAACAACGTAAGTCATGGTGGTTTTGTTTCAAGAGCCCCAAAAAGCCGGGTGCTTAGTTATAAAACCTCAATTTTAGCTGAAATAGCCTATTTTTCAGGCGAAAGGGTCTATTTAGTTGAGGTAAAGTTCCCACTATGAATACACAGCCCAATAGCACAGTTAATCAGCAAAAACCCAAGATTTTGGTAGCAAGAGCCATTTTTCCAGAGGCATTAGCCAAATTAGAGGAATCTTTTGAGGTGAGATCTAATCAGGGGGATCGGATTTTTAGCTCTGAAGAGTTGCAAAAAGAACTCTCTGGGGTTGTAGGGGCTTTAGTTGCCGGTAGCGAAAGAATTGATGCAAACGCCCTAATGCATGCCAAAGATCTGAAAATTGTGGCCAATATTTCTGTGGGGTATAACAATTTTGATGTGCCAGCAATGACTGCTGCTGGTGTGATGGCAACGAATACGCCAGATGTTTTAACTGACACAACGGCTGACTTCGGATTTGCTTTATTGATGGCAACCGCAAGGCGCATAACTGAATCTGAGCACTGGGTGCGGGCAGGGCAGTGGGACAAATGGTCGATTGTGAATAACCCCCTTGGCATGGATTTGCATCACAGTACAGTAGGCATTATTGGTATGGGTCGAATTGGTCAAGGCATTGCAAAGCGCGCATTGGGTTTTGGGATGAATGTGATTTATCACAATCGCAGTCATTTATCAGAAGCTGATGAAAAAGCCTGTGGCGCTACATATGTTTCTAAAGAAGAATTGCTTCGCACCGCTGATCACGTAGTTCTGGTGTTGCCTTATAGCGCCGAGAGTCATCATACGATTGGCGCCAAAGAAATTGCTCTCATGAAACCAACGGCAACCCTGATAAACATTGCCCGTGGTGGCATTGTGGATGATGCGGCTCTGGCTCAAGCTCTCAAGGAAAAAAGAATCTTTGCAGCCGGCTTAGACGTATTCGAAGGCGAGCCCAAAGTGCATCCCGAGCTATTGAAATTGAATAACGTAGTACTTGCTCCACACATTGCTAGCGCTACAGAAAAAACACGTAGAGCGATGGTGGATTTAGCGGTAGATAATTTACGTGCAGTGCTTGAAGGAAAAAAACCACCCAGTCTTATTAATGCAGAAGTCTACAAAGCTTAGTAAAAAAATAAAGCCGAGCATTACTCGGCTTTATTGCTTGGAAATAGCTCCGAATATTGAATTTTTACTCGGCGTCAATTTCTTCTGGCAATTCGCGTAACGCTAATTCAATACCGCCGAATTTTCCAGCAACCCAGTTATAGACTTTGCAGGCAATCCACAACAATCCAAACCCGAGCAGGGCATTGAGAATAAGTGCCGAGAGCACAGTGAATCCAGGGATAGCGCCGTCACGAATGAAGGCGACAAATAGTGCCAACAAAACGATTGGAACGGAGAAGCAGAGGTAAACCAAAACCAAAGTTTTGGCGGTATGCATTGGGTCGAGAAAGACGAGTTCTTTTTTGCTAAGTTTCATGATGACGCAATCTTAAAGCAGTCCATCAAAAAGTGCTATATCTACCCAGTCTCCAGCGGCAACATTTCCCTGTTCGTGAGCTAGGATCACAAAGCAATTAGCTTCACTCATCGAGCGCAAAATCCCAGCGCCCTGGCTGCCAGTCAGAAGTACCGTTGGCTTGCCATCGGCTCCACGCCCCAGAATAGCGCGCTGAAATTCTGTTCGGCCTGGCTTTTTCCGAATGGGTGCTTCGGCAATAGCCTGGGTAAGAGGTGGTTCAGTTTGATTGGCACCATTGAGCTGTAAAAGTGCTGCTCGAACAAATTGATAGAAGGTCACCATGACCGCCACTGGATTTCCGGGTAAGCCAAAGAAGAGTGTTTTGCGAGCAGGGAATTTTCCAGAGACTGGTTTGAGAACTCCAAACGCCATAGGGCGTCCTGGGCGCATAGCGATTTTCCAGAAACCGACATCACCCAACTCTTGCATGATCTGTTTCGTGAAATCTGCTTCACCAACCGAAACGCCCCCAGAAGAAATCAATACATCTGCTTTGCTAGCTGCCTCAATAAAGGCTTGCTTCAAAGAGACGGGATCATCGTGCACAATTCCGCAGTCAATGATCTCTAAATTCAGGCGATTGAGTAAACCAGTAAGACTGTAGCGGTTGCTGTCATATATGCTGCCTGCATCTAATGCTTGGCCTGGCGCACACAATTCATCACCGGAAGACAAAATGGCTACTTTGAGTTTGCGCTTTACTGGTAAGGAGGCAATACCAAGTGATGCAGCTAGACCTAGATCAGAAGGGCGCAGTAAGCGACCCGCAGCAATTGCAGGTTTACCCTTTTTAAGATCCTCGCCACGTAGGCGTCTGTTCTCACCTGGTCTTAATTGATCTTGTTTGAATTCAATTACATTCTCATCTTTGGCGCTTGTGAATTCTTGTGGAATGACGGTATCACAGCCAGCAGGCATCACGGCACCCGTCATGATCTTTAGGCATTCCCCAGGACCAATGCTGCCTTCAAAGGGTTTGCCAGCAAGCGCCGTACCAACTACTCTTAGGGTGATGGCCGTGCTGTTGGTGTCGAGACATTTGCCATCAAATGCAAAACCATCCATAGCTGAATTGTCTGCAGCCGGAACATCAATAGGTGAGAGTAAATCGGCTGCCAATATCCGATTAATCGCTTGATCCAATGCAGCAGTTTCAACATCTGCAGGATCATTAATCCTCTTAGATTCTTCAATGAGATCTTCTACCAACGCAGCAATTGCCTTGCGTGCATCATCAACATGTAGTGACGAGGTCAAGAGAATTGCTTGGTTTGGAGAGTGACTCATGCCGATACTTCTTCTAGTGACTTTAGCTCTTCAGGAGTATTTACATTGGCAAATAGTTGAGGGTCATCAAAAATGACTGTGCTGCTATGCAACTCTTTAAACCAGCGATCAATTTTGAGATCCCCTTTTTGGAGAAATTGATTCAATGAATCTTGCAAGTTACTGCGCATAAGGCAAAAAACAGGCTGTGCCCATACTTTGCCATCTGCCTCTTTGGTGGAGGCGTACACCAATTGAAAGTCACCTCGCCCCATCTCGGCAATTAATAACTCTGCGAGATTATTGGGTAGCAAGGGGGAGTCGCAAGGTGAGGTAAGGAGATAAGCCGTCTTGCAAGACTTCAGTCCTACAGAGAAGCCCGCTAATGGCCCTGAAAAATCTGGCGTTTCATCCATAATCACTGGATACCCATAGCTCGCATACTTTGTGATGTTGCGGTTGGCATTAATCATAATAGTTTGCACCTGGGGCTTGAGCTTTGTGATGGCTGACTCAATGAGCGGTTTGCCATGGAAAGGAATAAGACCTTTATCAATGCCACCCATGCGTTGCGCACGTCCACCAGCAAGTATGAGTCCAGTAATGTCTTTAGTAGAGATCATTAACCACCAATGTAAGACATTTCAACCTTGCGGTTACCAGATAACAGATTCGCGGTATGCGAACCCCGAATTTCTGAATAGTGATCGTCGCGAGTTGACCAGGTATTCATTACCGCATTAGCGATTTCTAAATCACTCTTGCCAGAGCGCAATAGGGTTTTGAAATCAAAACCTTCATTGGCAAAAAGACAAAGATACATTTGCCCATCTGTCGAGATGCGCGCTCTAGAGCATTCGTGACAGAAAGTTTGAGTAACACTGGAGATCACGCCAATCTCGCCAGAGCCATCGACATAGCGCCAGCGCTGTGCAACTTCGCCGGTATAGTTGGCTTCAACAGGCTCCAGAGGAAAAGCTTCATGAATTCTGGCAATGACTTCTTTGGATGGAAGAACCTGCTCCATATTCCAGCCATTAGAGCTGCCCACATCCATAAATTCAATAAAACGCAGAATGACGCCGCTACCTTTAAAGTGCTTAGCCATTGCAATAATCTCATGATCGTTGGTACCTTTTTTCACCACCATATTTACTTTGATGTTCTGGAAGCCTGCTTCTTGTGCTGCGGCAATTCCGTCAAGTACATCGGCAACTGGGAAATCGACATCATTCATTTTCTTAAAGATCGCGTCATCCAAACCATCAAGACTCACTGTCAATCTTTGCAGGCCGGCTGTTTTTAAAGCAACGGCTTTCTTGCGCAAGATGCTACCGTTAGTAGTCAGAGTAAGGTCCAGCGCTTTATCTTCTGGTGTGCGCACTTTGGCCAACATCTCAATCAGCACTTCTAAGTTCTTGCGCAGCAAAGGCTCGCCACCGGTTAATCTAATTTTTTCAACGCCTAATGTGGCAAAGATAGAAGTGAGGCGAGTGATTTCTTCAAAGCTCAGTAATTCTTTATGAGCTAAGTAAGGATAGTTTTGGTCAAACACTTCCTTGGGCATGCAATAGGTACAGCGGAAGTTACAGCGATCAGTCACTGAGATGCGGAGATCTCTTAGGGTACGTCCCCGAGTGTCTTTCGTATGACCGTGAGGAGTGACGAGTTCGACACCAATGGGTGGCGTTAGGCCTTTGCCTTCGTCTATTCGGATGGGGATTACTTTTTCAACCATATACGTAATTATGGCTGTGAAACGGGGTTTCTGCCAAACCGCCAAATATCCTTTTGGGATAAATGGCAGTCTGGAGAAAAAGCTTCAATAAGCGTTAAACCGTTTTTTCTTGGCCGCCGGTTTCTACTAAAACCATTGGACCATCGTGAAGACTAACGGCCGGTTTAGGTGCCCTACCCAAGTTATGAGCAACAGGCTCTGCCTGAATCTGACTTTGAGCATCAGCATGCTTTGAAGAGTCGGTAGCGACCCAAATCATGCCGGCTGATTGCACAACGCTGTGCAATGGAGTTTCTTCAAGCGCCTGGAAGGCAACCTTAGGAAGCTCTGGTGCAGGTTTGGCAATTACTTCTAACGGGGCAGCCGCAACAGCAACTGGTGCTGGAGTAGATGCGGGAGCAGAGTTTTGTGCAGGACGATTTGATTGACGTGGAGCACGTGGTGCGCGCTCTTGTCTTTCTTGTTTCTCTGCTACAGGTTTTGCGTTACCAAAGCTGTTCGCAATGTTCTGAATAGGCATGCTTGCAGATGCACCAGCCATACCTACTGGAGGGCCTGCAAATGGGCTTGCTGCCACAGCTGTTGCTGGTGTATTAGCAACATCATTGCCACCTTCAGAAAGCTCGCCACGTTGACCACGACCACGACCACGACGGTTGCGACCACGACCGCGACGCTCTTCACCCTCAGCGCCTGGAGTAGTTTCGCTACCAGGAGCGGCTTCAGTTGCAGGCGTTACTGCTGCTGGATTAGCTTGATTGCGGTTCGCATCTTGACGTTCTGGCTTCGGACCATTTTGATTGCCCTGGTTACGATTGCCGTTACGGTTGTTGCGGTTGCGATTGTTGTTAGCACCTTCTGTTGGAGTACCTTCAGCTGCAGCCGCTGCTGGGCGCTCAGTACGCTCGCCACGACGGTTGCGACCACGATTGCGATCGTTACCATTGCGGCCTTGATTACGGCCACGCGGGTTGCTTGGTGCAGGCTTCTCTTCAACTGCTGGGGATGAGGAGAACAGCTTCTTGATAAATCCAAAGAGACCGCCAGAACTTTCAGTCACCACTTTTTCAGTACGTGCAGGACGTGGCTGACTGACTGGTGCGGGTTGTGTCGGAGTGATGCCTTTAACCGCTGCTTCTGGACGTACTTTTACATCCGCATCTTTTTTGCTAACTGTTGTGTCTGTCTCGAGTTCGCGAGCAGCTTCTTCCGCCATTACATAGCTAGCCTTTTGGTCATCAAGACGTGGGTCGTCATGGCGCAAACGCTCTAGTTTGTAATGTGGAGTTTCTAAATGCTTGTTAGGAACCATCAAGACGTTCACTTTGAAGCGAGTCTCGATCTTGATGACTTCAGCACGTTTTTCATTCAGGAGGAAGGCAGCCACTTCGACTGGTACCTGTGTATGAATCGCTGCTGTGTTTTCCTTCATCGCTTCTTCTTGGATGATGCGCAGAACTTGCAAGGCAGAAGATTCAGTATCGCGAATGTGGCCAGTGCCGTTACAACGTGGGCAGGTGACATGGCTACCTTCAGATAGCGCAGGGCGCAAGCGCTGACGAGACATTTCCATCAAGCCAAACTTGGAGATTTTACCCATCTGAACACGAGCACGGTCATGACGCAGAGCATCGCGTAAGCGATTCTCAACATCTTTCTGGGCCTTGCTCGATTCCATATCAATGAAGTCGATCACGATCAAGCCACCCAAGTCACGTAAACGTGCTTGACGGGCAATTTCATCAGCAGCTTCTAAGTTGGTACGAGTTGCAGTCTCTTCGATATCAGAGCCACGGGTTGCACGTGCTGAGTTGACGTCGACTGAAACCAAGGCTTCGGTATGGTCGATCACGATTGCGCCGCCAGATGGCAATGGCACAGTGCGTGAGTAAGCAGTTTCAATTTGATGCTCAATTTGGAAGCGAGAGAACAAAGGCACATCGTCTTGATAGCGCTTTACTCGTGGCAAATTGTCAGGCATCACTACAGACATAAATGCTGCAGCTTGTTCGTAGATGTCATCGGTATCGATGAGGATCTCACCAATATCAGGCTGGAAGTAATCCCGAATCGCACGAATCACTAAGCTAGATTCGAGGTAGATCAGTAATGGAGCAGAGTTGCCTTTAGCAGCTTCATCAATCGCTTTCCACAATTGCATGAGGTAACTTAAGTCCCACTGCAATTCAGTAGCGTCACGACCAATACCAGCGGTACGAGCAATGATGCTCATGCCATCTGCCACTTCCAATTGAGCCATCGCTTCGCGGAGTTCTTGACGGTCTTCACCTTCAATACGGCGGGAAACGCCACCTCCACGTGGGTTATTCGGCATGAGAACCAAATAACGACCTGCCAAGGAGATAAAGGATGTGAGGGCTGCGCCTTTTTGGCCGCGCTCTTCTTTTTCTACTTGAACAATGATTTCTTGACCTTCGCGCAAAGCATCCTTAATGGAAGCATTGCGGACGTCGATACCTTCTTTAAAGTAACTGCGAGCTACTTCCTTAAACGGCAAGAAGCCATGACGCTCTTCGCCGTAATTAACAAAGCAGGCCTCAAGTGAAGGTTCAATACGGGTAATGACACCTTTGTAGATATTGCCTTTGCGTTGTTCACGGCCGGCAGCTTCGATATCGATATCAATGAGTTTTTGACCATCAACGATGGCAACTCGCAACTCTTCTTGTTGAGTTGCATTAAACAACATGCGTTTCATAACACTCTCCTATGGGGGAGGGCGTCGTTGCGCGCTGCGTTAGGGGACAAGTTAGATACCACTTGGGACTAAGCCCAAGGCGGTTTATGGGTGTGGATCATGCAAATCTAGACATTTTTTGCCTAGTTCACCAGCTTAACTGTTGGTTAATTTGGTGCCACACCTGACAATCGCCGCAGAGACCTCCTTTAGGTCATCAATGCAGGCGCGCGCCTGAAAACTGTCTTCTAATCGCGGGTCGCGGCATACGGCACACCAACCCTGCGCCTCATTAAACGGGGGAGGGGCAACCCCGGGAGTCTTTTAAAGGGCGACTCCAAGCTCCACGATTCAAACCTGACTTCAGGCTGGTCTCGGGCCAATAAATTGGCTAGAGCGTTGATTATACGGCACAAGTTGCGTGACAATGGGGTATTGTTGAGTCCCTTGTCATCCCCTGGTGGGGTCACAAGAGAGATAAATCATGAAATCCGAACCCATTTCCAAGCCCTTAAAGGCGAAAACACCCACTACTGCAGCGCCTGCTGCAGTGCATCTTCAGACCATTGGTCCCGAAGAGGCCGGTCAACGCCTAGACAACTATTTGTTGCGTTGGGCTAAAGGAGTTCCCAAAAGCCATGTTTACCGAATTATTCGATCTGGCGAGGTCCGAGTCAATAAAAAGCGGGCTGAGCCAACAACCCGTCTGATTGAGGGGGATGTGGTGCGGCTGCCCCCGGTTCGAATTGCTGAACCTGCCCAAATGGCTGCTGTCAATAGCGCTCAAACCAAATCTCGGGCACATGGCTACTCAGACAAAATGCCGATTCTTTTTGAAGACGAAGCACTCTTAATAGTAAATAAGCCAACGGGTCTAGCGGTGCATGGTGGCTCAGGCATCGCACTTGGTGTCATTGAGACCCTGCGCATTACCCGTCCAGAGCTCAAGTTTTTGGAATTAGTTCATCGCTTAGACCGTGACACATCAGGCGTTTTACTCTTGGCTAAAAAGCGGAGCGCTTTGGTGGAGCTGCATCGTCAAATTCGTGAGGGTCAAACGGATAAGCGCTATTACTTGCTTGCACATGGTGAAATTGTCCAGGGCGCTCAAACTATGCAACTCAAATATCCGCTGCATAAATATCTTCTGCCTAATGGCGAGCGTCGCGTTCGCGTTGATCCAGATGGATTACCAAGCCATACTTCTTTAAGAGTGACTAAAGTGCTCAAGCACGAGGGCGCATCAATTACCCTCGCTGAGGCGCAACTCAAGACGGGGCGCACTCATCAGATTCGGGTGCACTTGCAAAAATTGGGTCACGCAATTTTGGGTGATGATAAGTATGGCTTTGAAGATTTGGATAAAGTAGTTAAATCCAAACGCTTATATCTACACGCTCATCTGGCTGGTTTTACTCATCCGCGTACTGGCGAAAAGATGCGGATTGAGTCCCCATTGCCAGCAGAATTTACCGCCATGATGAAAACTTTTGAGCACTAAAAATAAGAATCAATAAAAATGCCTCAAACGGATAAATCAAATCGACCCTATGACCTGATTGTGTGGGATTGGGATGGAACCATTATGGATTCCACGCCAACCATCGTGCATTGTATTCAGCAAGCCTGTCGCGATTTGGGTTTTAAGGCCCCCGATGACACTCTGGCAAGCTCAGTCATTGGTTTGGGAATTCAGGACTCATTACGCAGAGCAGTCCCTTGGGTTGAGCCGATACATTTTCAAAAACTAACAGAGCGTTTTCGTTATCACTATTTGGCCAAAGATCATGAGCTCGATTTGTTTGTTGGCATTCGAGAGCTCTTAGAGGAGCTGCATGCTAAACAGTATTTACTAGCTGTTGCCACTGGAAAGTCGCGTGTCGGATTAGATCGCTCGCTTGGCCATCATCAGATCGGCCATCTCTTTCATGAGACTCGTACAGCGGACGAATCTTTTTCTAAGCCTCATCCAGGAATGTTGCTTGAGCTATCTGATGTGACTCAAGTGCCGACTCGTCGCATGCTGATGATTGGCGACACAACCCACGACCTCGATATGGCAGCAAATGCTGGGGTCGATGCGGTAGCTGTGACTTATGGCGCTCACCCACCTGATACTTTAAAAGCTTCACCATCATTAACGCATGTGGATGATGTCGCGCAACTCTCGCAATGGCTTAAAAATAACCTGCAACACTAAGGAAGAAAAAAGATGGAAAACAACCCAAACCCGAATTGGGAACGTCAAGCTCTCGAACATCTCTTGTTGGAGAATTTAAAAGAAACTCGTAAAGCACGTCGTTGGAAAGCGGTACTGCGAGTACTCACCTTGCTAGTCATTGTTGGCGCTCTGCTTTCGATATTTGACTTTCACCTTCCAGGCAAGGGCATGGGGGTAGAAAAGCACACTGCATTGGTAACGCTTGAAGGAGAAATTTCTTCCAGCTCGATGGCTAATGCGATGGATATCAACTCCTCTTTATTGTCTGCATTTGAAAATGAGCACAGCGCTGGTGTTGTGTTGCGCATTAATAGTCCTGGAGGCTCTCCAGTTCAAGCTGGCATGATCAATGATGAGATCCACCGCTTGCGCAAGCTCTATCCCAAAAAACCGTTTTATGTCGTTGTCGAAGACATCTGCGCATCTGGTGGTTACTACGTGGCAGTCGCTGCGGATCAAATCTTGGTTGATAAAGCCAGCTTAGTGGGATCCATTGGCGTGATCATGGAAGGTTTTGGTTTTACAGGCCTCATGGATAAGTTGGGGGTTACTCGTCGCATGATTACCTCGGGCTCCAATAAGGGCATGATGGATCCGTTCAGTAAAGAGAATCCAAAGCAAGTCGAAATGGTTAAGACCATGATTGATGAGATTCACCAGCAATTTATTGCAGTGGTGAAAGAGGGTCGTGGCGATCGCTTAAAAGACGTGCCAGATTTATTTTCTGGCCGCATCTGGAATGGCGAGCAAGCAGTCAAGATTGGTTTGGCTGATGGGTATGGCACGGTAGATACCGTTGCCCGCGACATCTTTAAGGCACCGGATATTCTCGACTACACCATGAAAGAGAATTTCGCTGAGCGTGTTGCTAAACGCTTTGGTGCTGAAGCTGGAACTGCTGCTGGCAAGGCGTTGGTAAAGACATCTGACCTTAAATAGAAATAAGAAAAAAGCAAAACTAAAGCATTGAAGACTTAGGCCAGCAGTAGAAATACCGTTGGCCTATTTTGTAATGATGCACAAGCAGATTCATTCGGATAGCGTTTACGCCAATCTGCAATTGAAAGGGTGGTAATCATTTCTGATGGCAGGCTAAGGTCCACACCGAGGCATAGCAGACTTTGCGGCGCCAACGAATGGATACAGGCCATGAGCATGGCACTATTGCGATAGGGTGTCTCAATCCAAATTTGAGTTTGTTGTAATTTACGAGACTCAACTTCGAGTTGCTTAAGTTTGGCAGTGCGCTCATGGGTTTCATGAGGCAAGTACCCCTGAAAAGCAAAGCGTTGGCCATTGAGTCCGCTTGCCATCAGGCCTAACAAGATAGAGCTCGGTCCAACCAGTGGCTTCACTTGGGCGCCTAGCTTATGTGCAGCTAGCACTAACTCTGCACCGGGGTCTGCAACGCCAGGGACCCCTGCTTCAGACATCAAGCCCATATCGTTTCCGGCAAGCAAAGGCTTGAGTAAATCGGCTGGCTTGACCGCATCGCCATACTTTGCATTACGCGCAGCACCACGCCATTCACTCATTTGCATTTCTTGAATAGTGCATGCCAATGGAGAGACAGAATCGATTGCCTTTAACAACGCCCGCGCCGTCTTGGCATCTTCAACAATCCAGTGCCTTAGCCTGGCTGTTTGTGTAATCGTTTCAGATGGAAGAACCCAAGGCAATTGCTCAACACGACCATCATCACCCAAGGTATTGGGAACTAAATACAAGGTGCCGAGTTTGCTCATGAATTATTTTTTTCTAATGAATCTAGTTATTAATTTTTGCTTTATTTTTTTGATGGAATTGCATAGCCAGCATCGCGTAGCATGCTGGTTAATGCAATCAGCGGCAAGCCAATTAAAGCGGTTGGATCATCGCTCTTGATCGACTCTAGCAGGCTGATGCCTAGGCCTTCTGACTTGGCGCTGCCAGCGCAATCATAAGGCTCTTCAGCCAGTAGGTAAGCCTCTAGGGTGCTGTCTGGAAGTTTGCGAAAAGTCACTTCAGTAGGAACACATAAAGTGGTTTGGGTATCACCCTTCATCAAACATAGCGCCGTTTGAAAGGTCACCACTTGACCACGCATGAGTTGTAGCTGCGCTAAGGCTCTTTCAAAATTACCAGGCTTACCAATCGCTGCACCACAAAGATCGGCGACTTGATCGGAGCCAATGACCCAAGCATCGGGATGCTCTTTAGCAACTGCAGCTGCTTTTGCTTGAGCAAGTCGTAGTGCCAAATCAAGAGTGCTCTCTCCAGTAAGTGGGGTTTCATCTACCTTTGGTGAGATGATTTCAAAGGGGATGCGTAGGCGTTCTAAAAGTTCACGTCGGTACACCGAAGTGGATGCCAAGATGAGTCTTGGATTTTTAGGTGTATTTGTGGATGTACTCATTTTTGCTGTGCTTTCTAAGGCGCCTTCATTTAGACTGATGCCATGAATCGTAATCAAGTTTTACCTCAAGTCGAACTATCTCCCGAGCCTAGCGCCTTAAAGAGGGTAGATTTTTGTGCCCCCCAATCTTATGCAGGCACCGGTTTTTTAAGCTTGTCAGATATGCCAAGGGTGGCCGAGGAGGCGTCAACCGTTAACCCAGCCGATGGCTTTAATTGGTCTGTGAGGACCCATTTTGAGGATTCCCCGGGGAGTGAACCCCATCAAATCCTCGAATTAGGGCTAAAAGGACGTCTGCACCTGGTTTGTCAGCGCTGTTTGCAAGATTGCGCGGTGGATTTGGACGAAAAACGTCGATTTATTCTGGTTTTGACAGATTCTGAAGCAGATGAATACCCTTTGGAGGATGAGGAGCAAGATCCTCTGGTCGTAAATCAGCACTTCAACCTCCTGGAAACGATGGAGGATGAGGTTTTGCTGTCTTTGCCCCTGATTCCAAAGCATCCAGATGGGTTTTGTGAACCTCATGCATCTACCTTTGGGGATGAGGCTGATGAGGAGCCGTCAAATGAGCGGGAAAACCCCTTTAACATATTGAAAAATATGAAGAAAAACTGAAATTAGGGGCCTGATTTCAGTTGTTGTTTTAAGTATCTTTTGTCAATAAATCAAGCATTTAGGCGCATTTCCATGCTAGAATATCGCCTTGCTTAGGAGTTCAATATGGCCGTTCAACAAAACAAAAAATCACCTTCCAAACGTGGCATGCACCGTGCGCACGACTTCTTGACCGCACCTGCTACGGCTGTTGAAGCCACAACTGGTGAGGCTCATTTGCGCCACCACATTTCACCTAACGGCTACTATCGTGGTCGTAAAGTTGTTAAAACTAAAAACGACTAATTTTTTAGTCTAAACAGATAGAAGCGGCTCCAGTAAAAGCCGCTTTTTTCTTGGATAAATCACTTGCAGCAATCAATGAGCTTATGAGCGTTACTCTTGCTATTGATGCCATGGGCGGAGATCATGGAGTCGTCGTGACGGTTCCGGCTGCCTGCGATTTTTTAGAAAAACACGCTGACGTGAAGATTACCCTCGTTGGTGATCCCGATTTAATCAAGCAAGTCTTGAGTAAATCTCCTAAAGCTCCTATGGAGCGAATTCAAATTATTTCCGCTAGCGAAGTTGTCTTAATGGATGATCCCATTGAGATTGCTCTGCGTCGCAAAAAAGATTCTTCTATGCGCGTTGCCATCATGCAGGTAAAGGAGGGCGCTGCAGATGCAGTGATCTCTTCTGGCAATACTGGCGCACTCATGGCGATCTCTCGCTACATTCTCAAAACGCTTGATGGCGTTGATCGCCCTGCGATTGCTACCGCGATCCCCAATGAATTAGGGCGCGGGACAACTATGCTGGACCTCGGCGCAAATGCCGACTGTGAACCAATGCACTTGGTGCAGTTTGCTCAGATGGCAAACGTGATGGTGCAAGTGGTGGATGGCAAACAAAACCCTTCAATTGGCCTTCTCAATATTGGTGAGGAAGTGATTAAAGGGAATGAAGTTGTTAAGCAAACCAGTGAGTTACTTCGTCAAACCTCTTTAAACTTTTACGGCAACGTAGAAGGCAACGATATTTTCAAGGGTACTACGGATATCGTGGTGTGCGATGGTTTTGTTGGCAACGTCGTTCTGAAAGCCAGTGAAGGCTTGGCAAAAATGATGAGTGGTTTGATTCGCCAAGAATTTAATCGCTCATGGCTTACCAAGTTAATGGCGATCTGTGCAATGGTGCCATTGCTAAGAGTACGTAAGCGTGTTGATCATCGTCGTTATAACGGCGCAGTATTGTTGGGTTTACGTGGTTGTGTAATTAAGAGCCATGGTTCTGCTGATCGGTTTGCTTTTGGCTTTGCCTTGGATCGCGCCTATGAGGCGGCTAAGAATCGCATGGTGGAGCGCATTGCTGCAGCCTTTGTAGTGGAGACAAAAGTATGAGTATTTTTGCAAGAGTAGCGGGTACCGGAAGTTATCTTCCTGAGTTGCGCTTAACTAACCAAGACTTAGTGGAGCGTCTTGCTAAAACTGGCTTAGAGACCAGTGATGAGTGGATTAAAACGCGTAGCGGTATTTCCGCACGTCACTTTGCCGCTGAAAATGAGTTAACTAGTGATCTGGCTGCCAAGGCGGCACAAGCTGCATTAACTAGTGCCGGCATTACCTCTGAAGATTTGGACCTCATCATTTTGGCCACTTCTACTCCAGATCATTTGGGCGGTTTTCCAAGTACCGCTTGCGTTGTACAAGACAAATTGGGCGCACACACTGCTTGTGCTGCTTTTGATGTGCAAGCAGTGTGTGCTGGTTTTACTTATGCGCTTGCCATTGCAGATGCATTTATTCGATGTGGCTCATACAAAAAAGTATTGGTCATTGGCGCAGAAACATTCTCCCGTATTCTAAATTTCCAAGACCGTGGCACTTGCGTCTTGTTTGGCGATGGTGCTGGAGCTGTTGTACTTGAGGCTTCTAAAGAAGCCGGCATTCTCTCTACTGCATTACATGCCGATGGTAGTCAACGCGATATTTTGTGTGTTCCTGGGCGTGCAGGTAATGGCGAAGTGCATGGTTCCCCATTTATGACTATGGATGGTCCAGCGGTCTTTAAGCTTGCTGTGAAGGTCTTAGAGCAGGTAGCTCACGAGGCGCTCGAAAAAGCGAACCTCAAGGCTGAGCAAATCGACTGGCTAGTACCGCATCAAGCCAATATTCGCATCATGGAAGGCACGGCTAAGAAGATGGGTATGTCCATGGATAAAGTCATTGTTACTGTGCATGAGCATGGCAATACTTCGGCTGCATCCATTCCGTTGGCATTAGATGCTGGCGTGCGCTCTGGGCAGATTCAGCGTGGACAACATCTCTTGCTAGAGGGTGTTGGCGGCGGGTTCGCTTGGGGTGCGGTTGCGATTAAATACTAAGAGCGGCACACTATTTTTATTCATTCATCTCTTTAATTTCTTTTCAGCGAATTAATCACATGACATTTGCATTTGTATTTCCTGGTCAAGGCTCTCAATCCGTTGGCATGCTCAATTCCATTTCTGAGCGTCCAGAAGTACGCGCAACATTGCAAGAGGCTTCTGAGGCATTAGGTGAGGACGTTGCAAAGCTGATTTCTGAAGGCCCTGCAGAGGTGCTGTCATTAACCACGAATACTCAGCCTGTGATGTTGACTGCAGGCGTTGCTTTTTATCGAGCCTGGCTGGCAGCAGGTGGATCTGCGCCTAAGGTAATGGCAGGTCATAGTCTTGGTGAGTACACTGCCTTGGTTGCATCTGGCGTTATTTCTTTTAAAGATGCTGTTCCATTGGTGCGCTTTCGTGCTGAAGCAATGCAAACTGCTGTGCCGGTAGGTACAGGCGGCATGGCTGCGATTCTCGGCTTGGATGATGCAATCGTGATTCAGGTGTGTGCTGAAGCAAGTGCTGTTTCTGGTGGTGTTGTTGAAGCCGTCAATTTCAATGCCCCCGGCCAAGTGGTGATTGCTGGTGCAAGTGATGCCGTTACTAAGGCATGTGAATTATTAAAGGCTGCTGGCGCTAAGCGTGCCTTGCCGTTGCCAGTATCTGCACCATTTCATTCTTCTTTGCTGCAGCCAGCCTCTGAAAAATTGAAAGGCTACTTAGCCAGCATTGAATTTAAAGCACCAACCATTGCTGTGATTAATAACGTGGATGTTCAAATCTTGAATGACCCGATTGCAATTAAAGATGCCTTAGTGCGTCAAGCTGCTAAGCCTGTACGTTGGCAAGAAACCGTTCAGGCTATGGCCTCTCAAGGCATTACTCGGGTAGTAGAGTGCGGTCCTGGCAAAGTATTGGCAGGCCTTACCAAGCGCATTAATGATCAGGTCACTGGTGTGCCGGTATTTGATGAAGTCAGCTTGAATGAAGTTCTGGCAAGCTTTCAATAAAACAAACGTTATAGCGGAAGATAAAAATGAATCTCGACTTAAGCGGACAAATTGCTTTAGTAACTGGCGCCTCACGCGGTATTGGTCAGGCAATCGCGGATGAGCTAGTCAAGTGTGGCGCCAAGGTAATTGGAACGGCTACATCCGAGAGTGGAGCTAAAGCGATTGATGAGCGTTTAAAAGCTTCAGGCGGTGCTGGCAAAGTATTGAATGTGACTGCCCCAAATGCTTGTGAAGAAATGATTGATCTGATCGTCAAAGAGTATGGCGGCATCAACATCTTGGTGAATAACGCCGGCATCACTCGTGACAATTTAGCAATGCGCATGAAGTCTGAAGAGTGGACTGATGTGATTGATACCAACCTCAGTTCAGTCTTCCGTCTTTCTCAAGCAGTAATGCGTCCCATGATGAAGGCCCGTGGTGGCCGCATTATTAATATCACTTCAATTGTTGGTCATATGGGTAATCCTGGTCAGGCAAACTACGCAGCTGCAAAAGCAGGCGTTTCTGGAATGACCCGTGCCTTAGCCCGTGAAATTGGTAGCCGCAATATCACTGTGAATTGCGTAGCTCCTGGATTTATCGACACTGATATGACCCGCGCCTTGAGCGAAGAACAGCAAAATGCCCTAAAAGTGAACATTCCTTTGGCGCGTTTGGGTAGTCCTGAGGATGTTGCCCAAGCGGTGGCCTTTTTGGCCTCTCCAGCGGCTGGCTACATTACGGGTAATACCCTGCACGTCAATGGCGGACTCTATTTAGCCTAACGGCAAAGCCAGGATTTGGTCATTTTTAGGCGAATTTGCTAATTCGGTCCGCCAAACTGATAAAATCCTTTCATCGTTTTTTACAACCCCTGGGGAAATTAATGGACAACATCGAACAACGCGTTAAGAAAATCGTCGCTGAGCAATTAGGCGTCGCAGAAGGAGACATCAAGAATGAATCTTCTTTCGTGAACGACTTGGGCGCTGACTCTCTTGACACTGTTGAGCTAGTTATGGCCTTGGAAGATGAATTCGGCATCGAAATTCCTGATGAGGAAGCTGAAAAGATCACCACAGTTCAGCTCGCGATCGACTTCGCTACATCAAAAGCTCAGGGTTAATTCCCTAGCCTAGGTATTACTGTGTCAGCATCAAATGGCCGACGCCGGGTAGTAGTCACCGGCCTTGGCCTTATCTCACCTGTTGGTAATTCAGTTGATGTAGCTTGGTCTAATTTGCTTGCGGGCAAATCAGGTATTGCTACCATCACTAAGTTTGACCACACTCCGCTTAGCGTTCATTTCGCTGGAGAGGTGAAAGATTTCAATGTCGAAGAATATGTTTCTGCCAAAGAAGCGCGCCACATGGATACCTTTATCCATTACGGCATTGCTGCTGGTACACAAGCCATTCGCGACAGTGGTTTAGAGATCACCGAACAAAACGCTGAGCGCATTGGCGTCATGGTTGGTTCCGGCATCGGTGGCTTGCCAATGATTGAAGAAACGGGTGCTGAGTTATTGGCTCGTGGTCCTCGTCGTATCTCCCCTTTCTTTGTTCCAGGCTCCATCATCAATATGATTTCTGGCCACCTCAGCATCTTGTTTGGTCTCAAAGGTCCAAACGTGGCTGCGGTAACAGCTTGTACAACGGGTTTACACAGCATTGGATTGGCTGCACGCTTAATTCAGTACGGTGATGCTGATGTCATGGTTGCTGGCGGTGCTGAATCGACTATCTCCGCATTAGGGGTTGGTGGCTTTGCTTCTGCAAGAGCGCTTTCTACTCGCAATGATGATCCTGCAACTGCATCACGCCCTTGGGATAGAGACCGCGATGGTTTTGTTCTGGGTGAGGGCGCAGGCGTAGTGGTGATTGAAGAGTATGAGCACGCTAAAGCCCGTGGCGCAAAAATCTATTGCGAATTACTGGGCTTCGGCATGAGTGGTGACGCTTATCACATGACTGCCCCAAATATGGATGGCCCCCGTCGTTGCATGCTTAATGCAATGCGCGACGCAGGCCTAAATGCTGATCAGATTCAATATATTAATGCTCACGGCACTTCCACGCCTTTGGGTGATAAGAATGAAACTGGCGCTATTAAGGCTGCTCTTGGCGACCACGCTAAGAAGACTTTAATTAACTCCACCAAGTCTATGACTGGTCACCTCTTGGGCGGTGCAGGTGGCCTGGAGTCTGTTTTCACGATTTTGGCTCTTCATAACCAAAAATCACCACCTACTATCAATATTTTCAATCAAGATCCTGAGTGCGACCTGGACTACTGCGCCAATACCGCTAGGGATGTGAAGATTGACCATGCAGTCAAAAACAATTTTGGCTTTGGGGGTACTAACGGTACCTTGATTTTTGGCAAACTGACCTAATATTCTTAATATCTTCATTATTGGTTTTCACCAAGTAGGTCTATAGCATCATGAAAAAGTACTTCATTGCACTCTTGGCTATATTTAGTCTGGGACAAGTCGCCTTTATTCCATTTGCTTCTGCGCAAAATCCCCGGGTCACGATTCCTGACTTTGCGGATTTGGTTGAACGCGCAAGTCCTGCAGTTGTCAATATTCGTACCACTGAAAAAGTAGTAGTGCAGCAAGCGCAAGGTGGCATTCCGGGAATCCCAGAAGATCAGGCGGAATTTTTCCGCCGTTTCTTTGGTGTACCAATTCCAGGAATCCCAAATGGACCTAAACCAGCGCAACCTAATTTAGGCAAGCCGCAAGAAGCGGATCGTGGAGTAGGCTCTGGTTTCATTATCGAATCCAATGGTCTGATTTTGACTAACGCTCACGTTGTTGAGGGTGCCACCACTATTTATGTAACCCTGACTGATAAGCGCGAGTTCAAAGCAAAGTTACTTGGCATGGATAAGCGTACCGACGTTGCAGTCGTCAAAATTGAAGCGCGTGATTTGCCAAAGCTACCTTTAGGTGATTCATCGAGGGTGCGAGTAGGTGAATGGGTGCTTGCAATTGGTTCCCCGTTCGGCCTTGAGAACACGGTGACTGCAGGTATTGTGTCGGCGAAGAGTCGCGATACAGGCGACTACTTACCTTTTATTCAGACTGACGTTGCTGTGAATCCAGGAAACTCTGGAGGGCCGCTTTTAAATACGGCTGGTCAAGTAATTGGTATCAACTCACAAATCTTTAGTCGCTCTGGTGGGTATATGGGTATCTCCTTTGCGATCCCGATTGATGAAGCAATGCGTGTTGCAGATCAATTGCGTACATCCGGAAAGATTTCTCGCGGGCGTATTGGTGTTGCTTTGGGTGAGATGACGAAAGAGGTAGCTGAGAGTCTTGGTTTAGGAAAACCTCGTGGCGCTTATGTGCGCAATGTTGAACCAGGTGGCCCTGCAGCCGCCGGTGGAATTGAGGCGGGCGATGTGATTCTGAGCTTCAATGGCAAAGATATTTCTAAGTCCACCGATTTGCCTAGAGTCGTAGGTGAAACCAAGCCAGGTACTTCTGTGCCTGTGCAAGTTTGGCGTAAAGGCGGAACCCGTGATTTAACGGTTACCGTAACTGATACCGAATCCGGTCAGGTGGTCAACAAGAAGCCTGATGCACCCGCAACCAGTGGCAATAGCGTCAATACCCTTGGAGTTGTTGTAGGCGAGTTATCGGATGGCAAAAAGAAGGACTTAAATATTAAAGGTGGAGTTGAAGTGACTGGTTTAGGTGATGGCCCCTTGGCAAAAGCGGGGATTCGACCAGGTGACGTCATTATTCGGGTGGCAGATGCCGATATTACGAGCGTTAAGCAGTTTGAGGCTCTAGTTAAGGGTTTGGACGCTAATAAGGCTGTACCGGTCTTTATCCGCCGCGCTGACAGCACTTTAGTCGTTCCTGTAAGGCCTAAATAACCCCATTTTGGGTCTAAAAAAGGGGTTTGGCGCCTTTTAGGCGCCACCCATTACAATCACTTTAAGACGACTTTTTGCAGCGCATCATCGTGGTGCGTTCTGACAAGGCGTTTTTTGAATGACCTATTAAGACGCTATGGATTTAATCCGCAATTTTTCTATCATCGCCCATATCGATCACGGCAAATCGACGCTTGCCGATCGTATTATTCAACTCTGCGGCGGTCTCTCTGATCGTGAAATGGAAGCCCAAGTTCTAGACTCAATGGATATTGAGCGTGAGCGCGGCATCACTATTAAGGCGCAAACCGCAGCGTTAAATTACAAAGCCAAAGACGGCAAGATTTACCACATCAACCTGATTGACACCCCAGGACACGTTGACTTCTCTTATGAGGTCAGTCGCTCTTTGTCTGCCTGTGAAGGTGCCTTGTTAGTCGTAGATGCCAGTCAAGGTGTTGAGGCGCAAACAGTTGCCAACTGTTACATGGCGCTTGAGTTGGGCGTTGAGGTTGTACCAGTGCTCAATAAGATTGACTTACCTCAAGCCGATCCTGAGCGTGCTAAAAAAGAAATTGAAGACGTCATTGGTATCGATGCTTCTGAGGCCGTCACCTGCTCAGCCAAAACAGGTTTGGGTGTTGCAGATGTCATCGAGGAAATGATCGCCAGAGTGCCGCCGCCAAAGGGTAATGCAGAGGATCCATTGCAAGCCTTGATTATTGACTCCTGGTTTGACAATTATGTAGGCGTTGTCATGTTGGTGCGCGTTGTGAATGGCACTCTAAAACCAAAAGAAAAAATTACCTTGATGGCTAATGGTTCAAGCCATTTAGTCGAGCATGTAGGCGTGTTTAGTCCGAAGTCATTAGATCGTCCAGAGCTATCTGCTGGTCAAGTGGGTTTTGTGATTGCCGGCATTAAAGAATTAAAAGCTGCCAAGGTTGGCGACACCGTGACACATACTCCTGGGCAGCAAGGGCGCGTTCCTGCGGCTGAGCCACTACCTGGTTTTAAAGAAGTGAAGCCCCAAGTTTTTGCTGGCTTATATCCAGTAGAGGCGAGTGAATACGATCAGCTGCGCGAGTCCCTTGAAAAGCTCAAGTTAAATGACGCCTCACTCTTATATGAGCCAGAGGTTTCACAGGCTCTAGGTTTTGGATTCCGCTGCGGCTTCTTGGGTTTGCTCCACATGGAGATTGTGCAAGAGCGTTTAGAGCGTCAGTACGGCATGAATCTCATCACGACCGCTCCAACGGTGGTGTATCAAGTGGAGCAGTCTGATGGCACGCTCATGATGGTGGATAACCCGTCGAAGATGCCCGAGGCTAGCAAGATCAATACCATTCTTGAGCCGATTGTGACGGTCAATTTATACATGCCGCAAGAGTATGTAGGGGCGATGATTACTTTGTGCGTAGGTAAGCGCGGCATTCAGATGGACATGAACTACTTAGGTCGTCAGGTCAAACTCACTTATGAGTTGCCGATGGCCGAGATTGTTTTGGACTTCTTTGACAAAATGAAATCCATCTCACGCGGATATGCCTCAATGGATTACGAGTTCAAAGAATATCGCCCGGCAGACGTAGTTAAGGTCGACATCCTCATTAATAGTGAGCGGGTTGATGCCCTCTCAGTGATTGTTCATAGAAGCAATAGCCAACATCGTGGGCGCGAAGTAGTTGCCAAGATGCGCGGCATTATTCCTCGTCAAATGTTTGATGTAGCGATTCAGGCGGCAATTGGTAGCAATATCGTTGCGCGTGAAAACGTCAAAGCTTTGCGTAAAAACGTTTTGGCTAAGTGCTACGGTGGTGACATTTCCCGTAAGCGTAAGTTATTAGAGAAGCAAAAAGAAGGTAAGAAGCGTATGAAGCAAGTCGGTAACGTAGAAATTCCACAAGAAGCCTTCTTGGCTATTCTGCAGGTGGAGGATTAATGAACTTTGCTTTAGTCCTTTTTATATTGGTGATTGTTTCTGGAATCGCTTGGGTTGCTGACAAATTGCACTTTGCCCCGCAAAGACGTTTGGTTGGTATTGACCGTATGCCTTTGTGGCTTGAATACACAGCAGGTTTCTTCCCAGTAATTTGTGCCGTATTTGTATTACGCTCTTTTATCGCTGAGCCTTTTAAGATTCCTTCTGGCTCAATGATCCCTACATTGCAAATCGGCGACTTCATTTTGGTTAATAAATTTACCTATGGAATTCGTTTACCGGTGCTCAATCAAAAAGTCGTTGACTTGGGCTCACCCAAACGCGGTGATGTTGTTGTGTTTCGCTATCCACGTGATGAATCGGTGGATTACATCAAGCGCATAGTGGCCTTGCCAGGTGACGAAATCACTTATGAAAATAAGCGTCTGACTATTAATGGTCAGCCTCTGCAATATAGCGGTGGCGAGCCGTATCTCGATCCTGAGAATATGCGCTATGCCAAACGTTTCACAGAGACTTTCCCAGCAGACTTGGGCGGTAATCGTCATGACATCTTGAATGACCCTGATCGTCCGGCTACTGTATTTCCGACTGAGCGTTTTCCGGGTTCTGAGTTCTGCCAGTACCAGCAGTCTGGCGTGACTTGCAAAGTACCTCCAGGGCATTACTTCGCGATGGGCGATAACCGTGACAACAGTGCAGACTCACGTTATTGGGGCTTTGTACCGGATAAAAACATTGTCGGTAAGGCCTTCTTTGTGTGGTTGAACCTGGGTAATCTTGGCCGCATTGGCGGATTCGAGTAAATATTATGAATGCGCGCGCCGTTATCGAAACTGGACCGCTGCAAGAGCGCCTCGGCTATACCTTCAAGAAGCCGGAGCTACTAAATCAAGCCTTGACTCATCGCAGTCATAGTAAGAAAAATAACGAGCGCTTGGAATTTTTGGGGGACTCTATTCTGAATTGCGTTGTTGCTGAAATGCTCTATGAGCGTTATTCAGACTTAGATGAGGGCGACCTCTCTCGCGTACGTGCAAACTTAGTAAAGCAACAAGCTTTATACGAAATTGCCCAAACTTTATCCTTGTCGGATTACTTGCGCTTGGGTGAAGGTGAGTTGAAGAGCGGTGGCTTTCGTCGCCCTTCTATTCTTGCTGATACCTTAGAGGCAGTGACTGGCGCAATCTTTATGGATGGTGGTTTTGAAGCGGCTAAGGCCAGTTTGCGTAAGCTGTATTCCATTATCTTGGCAAACGTAGATCCTAAAACCTTAGGTAAGGACGACAAAACTTTATTGCAAGAATGCTTGCAAGGCTATCAATTGCCATTGCCGACCTATAACGTTACCGGCACTACTGGTGCTGCACACAACCAGCAGTTTGAGGTGGAGTGCTTGATCCCTAGCCATAAAGTGGCGGTCAAAGGTGAGGGTGCTTCGCGTCGTGCTGCTGAGCAAGCCGCGGCAAAGTTAGCCTTGATTGCTATGCTCAAGGCTTTGCCGCAAGAATCTCGTAAACCCAAGAAGACTCGGTCGGCTAAAAAGAAGGCAGCCAAAAAAGAAGTGACCGAAGAGCAGTTCAATCTTAAGCTGAAGGGCTAATCGTGTTTAGATGCGGCACCATCGCCATTGTTGGGCGTCCTAATATGGGTAAATCAACTCTTCTGAATGCGTTGGTTGGTCAGAAGATCAGCATTACCTCTCGTAAGGCGCAAACTACACGCCATCGTATTTTGGGAATTCAGAATCGCGAAGAAGCGCAGTTTATCTTTATCGATACCCCAGGCTTTCAGACGCGTTTAATGAATACATTAAACAAGGCGTTAAATCGTACTGTCACCACTGCCTTACAGGACGTGAATGTCGCTTGCTTCGTGGTTGAGGCTGGGTACTTTGGTGAAGATGATAAAAAGGTATTAAAGCTACTGCCAGATGACTTGCCGGTTGTACTGGTTTTAAATAAATTAGATTTGTTTAATAGTCGCTTTCAGACTCCATCAGAACGTGACCAAGCACTCCTTAGCTTCATTAAAGAAATGGCTCGCCCTTGGTGCGAACTAGGTGGCCATGAAGATCAGAAGTGTGAGTTTGCTGAGATCGTGCCGATGAGCGCCAAGAGTCCTGGTGATATTGAAAGATTGTTAGATGTTTTTGAGGGCTACCTGCCTGAGGCTGAGGCTGTCTATGATGGCGACACTATTACCGATCGCAGCGAGCGCTTCTTAGCTGCTGAGATTCTGCGTGAAAAAGTATTCCGCTTTACCGGTGAAGAACTGCCTTACACCAGCACGGTAGTAATCGACCAGTTCAAGATGGATGGCAAGATGCGTCGTATTGCGGCAACCATTTTGGTTGATCGCGATAGTCACAAGGCAATGATCATTGGTCAAAAGGGTGAGCGTCTCAAGAAGATTTCGACAGATGCCCGTATTGATATGGAAAAACTCTTTGATGGCAAAGTCTTTTTAGAGACTTGGGTCAAAGTGAAGCGCGGCTGGGCGGATGATCGTGCTGAATTGCGGGCTCAGGGTCTGGAATAAGTTTCATGGCCTCGATTCGTATTGCTGACGAGCCTGCTTTTGTATTGCATAGCATTCCCTATAAAGAGACCAGCTTAATTCTGGATGTCTTTACTCGGCAATATGGCCGCATGGCTTTGATTGCTAAGGGCGCTAAGCGTCCACACTCCACTCTAAGACCGGTATTGCAGCGCTTTCAACCGCTACTAGTTTCTTGGAGTGGTAAATCAGAGCTCCGCACTTTAACGAAGTCGGAATGGGTGGGGGGTACGCCTTCTTTGGTTGGCGATGCTTTGCTCTGTGGCTTTTATCTCAATGAATTGCTCGTCAAGTTTTTAGCGCGTGAAGATGATTACGAAAAACTCTACGATCGCTATTCCGAGACTATTAATGCTTTATCGAATCTGGAGTTTGAGTCTAAAGGCTTAGAAGAGATTTTGCGTCCGTTTGAGTTATCACTCCTGCAGGAGACGGGGTATGCAGCCGCCTTGGATCGCTGCGTTGAAACGAATGAAGTGCCTCTAGCTCAAGAACAATATGTCTATCAACCAGAGCGAGGGGTACGCCCTGTTCAGGCCGATGATCCTGGGCACTGGCCCGTTCTTACTGGTAAATCCCTTTTGGCGATTGCAGCGGGAGATTTCTCAGACCCTGAGACTCTTTCTGAGAGTAAGCAATTAATGCGTTTTCTTCTTGGCCTGCACTTGCAGGATCAGGTATTGACGACTCGCCAAATTTTGATTGATCTGAAGAAAATCTAGTAATCTACAGAGATGAGCAGCCATCCAAGCCTTGAACTAGGTATCAATATCGATCACGTCGCCACTTTGCGTAATGCAAGGGGTACGGTCTATCCTGATCCACTGAGAGCAGCAGCCCTTGCTGAGGAGGCTGGCGCTGATTTAATTACTCTGCATTTACGAGAAGATCGTCGCCACATTAAAGATGCAGACTTGCTGGCACTTCGCCCGCTCATCAAAACCCGTATGAATTTAGAGTGTGCGGTAACGCCTGAGATGATTGATATTGCGTGCCAAGTAAAGCCGCACGACGTCTGTTTAGTCCCAGAGAAACGTGAAGAAGTCACAACAGAAGGTGGTTTGGATGTCTTAGGGCATTTTGAGGCGGTGAGGGCTGCCACAAAAAAATTAGTTGATGCTGGTATTCGGGTATCTCTATTTATTGATCCAGAAGAAAAACAAATTCAAGCAGCTAAAGAAGTTGGTGCAACTGTAGTGGAATTGCATACCGGTCGTTACGCCGATTTATCTGGCGTCGACCAGGCTAAAGAGTTAGAGCGTATTCGTAAGGCTGCAATCTTTGGGAAAAGTATTGGGCTCAGAGTCAATGCGGGTCATGGTTTGCATGAGGGCAATGTCAAACCAGTAGCCGCCATTGCTGAATTATCTGAACTCAATATTGGCCATGCTATTGTTGCTGAGGCCTTATTTAAGGGTTGGCAAAAAGCAATCATCGATATGAAAGCCTTGATGGATCAGGGCAGAGCCAGTGCTTAAGTATTAATAACGGCAAATAACAAAAAGCCATTACAGTAAATATGATCATCGGCATAGGCACAGACATTCTGCAGATTGAGCGCTTACAGGCGGCATACGATCGCACCAATGGCCGCCTGGCTGAAAAAATTCTGGGGCCAGATGAAATGTTGGTGTTTAAGCACCGCCTTGCCAGAAACCATAAGCGCGGGATTGCGTTCTTAGCTACCCGTTTTGCTGCCAAGGAAGCCTTCTCAAAAGCGATTGGTTTGGGAATGAGAATGCCTATGACTTGGCGTTCACTCCAAACCCTAAATGAGCCTAGTGGCAAACCAATTACTTCTTACTTAGGAGCTTTGGCGCTATTTATGATAGAAAAAAATTGGGAAGCTCACGTTACTGTGAGTGATGAACAGGATATGGCAATTGCGCATGTCATCGTTACTCAAAAGTAAATAAAAAATACAGTTGAAATAGAGGAAGAAATGAGTAAGTCAACCATGGCCCCCGGCCCAGTCACTCTGGATGTAGTTGGTCTGGAATTAAATGCCGAGGATCGTCGACGCATCTTGCATCCCCTGACTGGTGGCGTTATTTTATTCGGTAGAAACTTTACTAATCGTCAGCAGCTCATTAAATTAACTGCTGCCATTAAGAAGCTGCGCCCTGATGTGCTTATATCCATTGATCATGAGGGTGGTCGAGTGCAGCGTGCAAGAACAGACGGCTTTACCCACTTACCAGCTATGCGTAAATTGGGTGAATTGTGGAGTGCTAAAAATAAATCAACTCATGCTGCAGAATCTGCTGCTATCGCAATGGCTGCAGCAACAGCTTGTGGATATGTGCTTGCTACTGAACTGCGTGCTTGTGGAGTTGACTTCAGTTTTACTCCGGTGCTGGATTTAGATTTTGGCAGAAGCGGCGTGATTGGCGATCGATCTTTTAGTCGTGATCCACAAATAGTCTTTGCTTTGTCGAAAAGTTTGAACGAAGGTTTGCGTCTTGCTGGCATGGCCAACTGCGGCAAGCATTTCCCTGGGCATGGCTGGGCTGAGGCTGATTCACACGTGGCCATCCCAGTGGATGAGCGTCCTTTAAAAGAAATCTTGAATGATGATGCCAAGCCTTACGAGTGGTTAGATCTAAGTCTGGCATCAGTAATGCCTGCACATGTAATTTATCCAAAGGTAGATAAGAACCCAGCAGGATTTTCAAAGATTTGGCTCCATTCCATCTTGCGTCAAGAATTAGGCTTTGAAGGTGTGATCTTTAGTGATGATCTCTCTATGGAAGGCGCAAGTGTTGCAGGGTCGGTAGTCAAGGGTGCAGAAATGGCTCTAGATGCTGGTTGCGATGCGGTATTGATCTGTAATCGTCCAGACCTTGCTGATCAACTACTCTCAAAATTAAAAGTCTCAAAAACAAAGCAATCTGAATCTGCAACACGTTTAAATCGTCTGATGCCTTTAGCGCCAGCGCCAATATGGAGTGAATTGCAGAACGAGGCTCAGTACCAGCACGCTAAAGGCCTGCTTGTGCAGTTAGGTTTGATTGCTGAGTAAGTTAAATTCATTTGTAGAAATAAAAAAGCCCGGCATGCCGGGCTTTTTAACATCTGTAGCCAGCTAATTAGTTAGCGCGGCTACGATATTCGCCGGTGCGAGTATCGATCTCGATCTTGTCACCAGTGTTGCAGAACAAAGGAACTTGCAATTCATAGCCAGTTGCTAATTTTGCGTTCTTCAATACCTTACCTGAGCTGGTATCACCTTTAACTGCTGGCTCTGTGTAAATGATTTCACGAACCAATGAGTTAGGCATTGCTACTGAGAGTGCTTTACCTTCGTAGAACACCACTTCGCATGGCATGCTTTCTTCAAGGTAGTTCAATGCATCACCCATGAACTCAGCTTCAACCTCGTACTGGTTGTATTCAGTATCCATAAACACATACATCGGATCTGCGAAATAAGAGTAAGTGCATTCTTTCTTATCGAGAATCACAACATCAAATTTGTCATCCGCCTTGTAAACACCTTCGTTTGGCGCGCCGGTTAACAAATTCTTAAATTTCATTTTCACAACAGAGGAGTTGCGGCCAGAGCGGCTATATTCGGCCTTTAAAACGACCTGGGCATCGGTGCCGATCATCACTACGTTACCAACGCGGAGTTCTTGTGCTGTTTTCATCTTGCTATTCCTGGGGGCAGAGCTAATTTTCTGCGGTTTTTATCAAAAACAAGATTGTAACCGCCCGCAAGCCTTTATTGCTTGGGATTAGGCGACAAAGCGGATTAAACGCGCTGGCAAGCCGCCATCTGCTTGTTTTTCAAGTAAATGGGTGCGCCAGTGCTTGGCATGCGCATTCCAGCGGTTTAAGTCCCTAAACCATTCGCTGGGCATAGCCCAAGTCATGGCGGCAATCGTAGCTAGCCTCAATTCTTGGTTGGCCTCTTCCAGATAGAGATCCAGAAAAGCTGCTAATTTCACTTCATGGGCGCGGTCTTCTTGAGGGTAGATATGCCAAATAAATGGTTTGCCAGCAAGTTGAGCGCGTACAAAAGAGTCTTCCCCTCGAACAATGTTGAAGTCGCATTGCGATAGCGCCCAGTCATATTCATCCTGAGATACAAATGGCATTGAGAGCAGTTGGAGATTGTTGGGTAGAGAGATGGGGTGCTCTCCATAAAGACTGAGTTGCTCAGCATGACCATGGGCAAGCAAGACATCAACATCTTCACCAAGACGACCTAAGTCAGCTAGCCATTTTTTAAGTGGCGCACCTGGGTAGCAAAAGATGCTGATCCGTTTTGCACCAGGACGTAACTTGGACCATGTAGCCTTCAGATCGTCAGGAATATTTTTTGCCACAAGATGACCTTCTGCTGGAATGGGGTCCAGCAATAGCCCACCCACCTCATCCTGAAAGCCGGGAAAGAAAAAATATTTCGGAATGCCGTGTGACTGAGGTGACGCTTTACCATGAAAATCAATTACCCAGGGCTCTGCGCTCAAGTATTCCAAGTTAATGATGATAGGTTTGACCGGGGCGATAAATAGGCCTGCCAAGTAACGTTCTGGTAATTCACAGCCAAAGGCCTCAATCACAACATCGGGTATTTGTACTGGGTGACGAGCATTAGCATGGCTAGCCTCCCATGGCTGCATATCAATTTTTTGCTTAATGGATGGGTCTACTCCAGATGCGAGTAAATTAAGGGTTGGCAGATCATCGCAAAAAATACGAACCTCTTGCCCATGAATGCTTGATAAGCTTCGGGCTAGACGCCAGCAAACACCGGCATCACCATAGTTATCGACGATTTGGCAGAAAATATCCCAACGCATGAGTAATTCGCTTTTTGAAACCCTTCAGCAGGATGTTAAACGGCTACCCGGATTACCGGGGGTATATCGCTTTTTTGATGAAGCGGGACATATTCTGTATGTAGGCAAAGCGCGCAACCTCAAAAAGCGTGTCTCTAGTTATTTCCAGCGCACCCAGTTATCACCGCGTATCGAGCTGATGGTGGGCAAAATTGCCCGCTATGAGACAACGGTAACACGGACTGAAACGGAAGCCCTCATTCTAGAGAATAATCTTATTAAAGAGTTGGCTCCCCCATTCAATATTCTCTTTCGTGATGACAAGTCTTACCCCTATGTGATGTTAACTGGGCATCAGTTCCCAAGGCTAGCCTCGTACCGAGGAAAAGTGGATAAGCGCAATCATTACTTTGGACCATTTCCGAATAGCTGGGCAGTGCGCAATAGCGTGCAGATTCTTCAAAAAGTATTCCGCTTAAGAACTTGCGAGGATTCTGTTTTCAAGAATCGCAGCCGTCCTTGCCTCTTGCATCAGATTCATCGCTGCAGTGCCCCATGCGTCGGTCGCCTTAGTGTTGAGCAGTATGGGCAAGATGTTGCTCAAGCTACCCGCTTTTTAGAGGGTGATCACAGCCGAGTGTTATCCGAGCTTGAAAAAGAAATGCACAAGCATAGCCAAGCAATGGAGTTTGAGATGGCTGCGGTGTTGCGAGATCGCATTGCTGACTTATCTAGTGTCTTGCAGCAACAGTCGATGGATACCGTTGCCGAAGGTGAGGGTGATGTGGATGTGATCGCTGTAGCACAAATGGAGGGTATGGTTTGTGTGAACTTAGCTATGATTCGTGGCGGCCGTCACTTGGGTGATAGAGCCTATTTCCCTAAAGGTTTGCGCTCCACTTCCGGCGAGTTGCCATCCCCAGCAGAAATACTAGAAGCCTTTATTACTCAGCATTATTTAGAAGAGCATGCCGATGAGACTGCTGCGAATTTAATTCCACCGGTTCTCGTACTAAATCATGCCCTGCAATCAGCAAGTGATGATTTGACTCAACTCAATGAATCTCCCCCAGAAGATTTACACGAGTTATTAAATGCACAAGCTGGCAGAAAAATTACTTTCTTGCACCAACCTCAAGGTCAAAGACGTCACTGGCTTGGAATGGCAGAGGGAAACGCGAAGATTGCACTTACTAAACGCTTAGTTGAGACGGGTGGGCAGTTGGCTAGGGCACGTGCATTGGCTGATATCTTGAGCCTCGAATTGGAAAGTCTTGAGCAGCTGCGCATCGAATGTTTTGATATTAGCCACACCTCTGGTGAGGCAACCCAAGCATCTTGTGTGGTGTATGCCAAAAACGCAATGCAGTCGAGTGAGTATCGACGGTTCAATATTAATGACATCACACCAGGTGATGATTACGCAGCTATGCGCCAGGTCTTGCAGAGACGCTACGCTAATTTTCAAGAACTGCCTGTTGAAAAGATTCCTCAAGTGATTTTGATTGACGGCGGCAAAGGCCAGGTAGAAACGGCAAGACAAGTTCTTTCTGAATTTGGCATGGATGTTGGTTTGATTGTGGGCGTTGCTAAGGGTGAAGGCCGTAAGGTTGGACTGGAAACACTCATTTTTGCAGATGGACGTAAGGCGTTGGAGTTGGGTATAGATAGTGCGGCATTGCTATTAGTAGCTCAGATACGGGATGAGGCGCACCGCTTTGCGATTACTGGCATGCGAGCTAAACGCGCTAAGGCTAGGACAATCTCCCGTCTAGAGGAGATTGAGGGCATTGGTGCCAAGCGACGTCAAAAGTTGTTGGCTCGTTTTGGCGGCTTAAAGGGCGTCTCTAATGCCAGTATCGAAGAGATTGCCAGTGTTGAGGGTGTCTCCTTAACGCTCGCTGAACAGATATATCGTCAGCTTCACTAGGAGCATTGACCGTTCTTGGTTTATGCTTATCCAATGCCTTTTAATCTTCCGATCGCTCTAACCTGGTTGCGTGTTGCAGCGATTCCGCTGTTGGTAGCTATTTTTTATCTTCCCAATTCTTGGCTTACTCCGTTTGATAAGAATCTGATTGCAGCAATCATCTTTATCTCTGCTGCCATTACTGATTGGTTGGATGGTTTCTTGGCCCGCCGTTTAAAACAAGAGTCTGCATTTGGCCAATTTTTAGATCCGGTTGCAGACAAGCTGATTGTTGCAGCTGCACTATTGGTTTTATTGAATATGGATCGCGTTCAAGTTTGGGTTGCACTCATCATCATTGGTCGTGAAATCACGATCTCCGCCCTGAGAGAGTGGATGGCTTTATTGGGAGCCGGAAAAAGTGTGGCAGTTCATATGGTTGGTAAGCTCAAAACGACTGCTCAACTCGTAGCCATTCCCTTTTTATTGCTCAATGACACCTTATTTGGTTGGTTAAATTGTGCGCAAGTAGGTACCTGGTTAATTTGGATTGCCTCCTTTTTAACGCTTTGGTCGATGTTCTATTACATGAAAAAGGCCTTGCCTCAGCTCGCCGGAAAAATAGACTAAGTGTTGTAAAGCCCAGCCAGTTAAGCTTTTCAGGGGGATTGAATTCCCTTGGCTTTTAGGTTTTGCTGGGAATAATGCTTTCTTGCAGATTGTTTGTTAAACTACTGCCCTGTTATGCGGGAATAGCTCAGCTGGTAGAGCGATACCTTGCCAAGGTATAGGTCGGGAGTTCGAACCTCCTTTCCCGCTCCAAGTTCGATGGGAAGCCCTCAAAAGCTTCCCATTTTTGATTCAAGAGTATGGCGCGTTGGCCGAGTGGTTAGGCAGGAGCCTGCAAAGCTTCGTACGGGGGTTCGATTCCCTCACGCGCCTCCAGTAATTTGTCTTGACGAATTAGGTGCATCACCTAAAATACTTTTAACTATCGTAAGTAAAAAGTGTCAACCACCTTAATCAAGCACAACCCACATGATCACAATTCAAACTTTGAAAATCAGTGCCCTCGCATTATTTTTATCAGCACTCTTGGGTGCATGCGCTAGTTCGGGAGATTCTCCCACTGGTACAGCAGAAGAGATTCAAGAGGTGCAGTCCCAACTTTTGGGTGACATGCCTTTACCGCAAGGCGCACGACTGTCTGGTGGTGATTCCATCATTATTGGCCGTGGCAACGAATGGGTTGGTAGAGCGGTAGTCAATGCACTTCAAGGTGCAACTGATGTCTACGCATTTTTCCAATCAGAATATCCAAAGGGTGGCTGGACAATAGTGACTGCTGTGAAAGCAAAAACGAGTATTTTGGTTTTCACTAAAGGCGATAGAACTGCTACTGTTGAAATCGTGGATGGATCTCTTGGCGGTCCTAAGTCAGTCATCATCGTGACCTCTTCACCAAAGAACGCAAACGTAGTTGCTCCAACTCGTAAATGATTTGACTGGGTAACGTAGTAAATAAAAAAGGCCTCTAACCAAGAGGCCTTTTGCTTTAGGGGCTTGAGCTTAAAGCCCTTCAGCCCTTATCAAGCCAACTGCCTGGCCTTCAATGGCAAAGTTGGGCTGACGATCGTCAACCAAAATGTTTTTGAAGTCTGGGTTCTCTGCTTGCAATTCGATGACCATGCCGTTCGCAGTTTTCTTTTGTTGCCAACGCTTCACAGTCACTTCATCATCAAGGCGAGCAACAACAATGTCACCGTTGCGAACTTCGGTTGTCTTTCTTACGGCTAAATAATCGCCATCCAGAATGCCGGCATCGCGCATACTCATGCCTTTTACTTTTAATAAGTAATCAGCACCTTTGCTAAATAAATTTGGATCAACCGGAACATGCTTTTCAATATGTTCCACAGCCATGATTGGGGATCCAGCGGCAACACGACCAATTAATGGCAACGTGAGTTGTTGTAATGCGCCTGACGGTAAAGAAAGCTGGCGGTATTTATTGCTATTGTGCGATTGATTAAATCGTTGCGGAATCCGAATGCCGCGTGAAGTGCCGGGCGTTAATTCGATATAACCTTTTTTGGCAAGTGCGCGCAGATGTTCTTCGGCAGCATTGGCAGAGGCAAATCCGAGTTGGGTGGCTATCTCTGCACGGGTTGGCGGCAGACCACTTTCATCGATGGCCTTAGTAATCAACTCCAAAATCTCATTCTGACGTGGAGTGAGCTTGGGGAGGGCAGTCAGCCCCTCCGGAAAATCGACTGTGTTTATGTCCATACTGGGATTGTATACAGCAGTATTTGATAGATCAAGCTATTTAAGGGGGATAATGGGGTATGAGCTCTCAACAAAATACTCCTGAAACCTCACCCCACATTTTAGTGTTGGGTATGGGTGGCACGATCGCCGGCTTGGCACCGAGCCCAGCAGATAAACCTCTGCAATATGAAGCTGGCCAGGTCGAGGTTTCCTCTTTGCTTGCCCATATTCAATCTGCCGTTCCAGAAGGCATTAGCTTAGTTTCAAGGCAGGTTGCCAACATCAATAGTCGCAATCTGACAGAGCCCTTATTAACAATTTTGGGTGAAACTGTGAGAGAGGCCCTTGCTAATACCTTGGTTAAAGGCATAGTGGTCACTCACGGAACTGACACGATTGAGGAGACGGGTGTCTTTTTGCAGCTGACTTGCGGTAAATATGCTCAAAATTTAGGCAAAAGAGTCATCTTGACTGGCGCCATGTTGCCGTCCAATGCACCTAAGGCGGATGGCCCATCCAACTTGCTAGACGCTATTCGTTGGGCATCTAGCCCATTAGATGATTGCCCAGGCGGCATATATGCCGTAATGGATGGCAGAGGTTGTTTGGCCATGGACCTAGCAAAACGCCACGGTAGCGCCCTCAATGCGCCCATCCAAGCTTCTCCTAGCAGCTCAGTTGGGTTGATTAATCCATCCTGGTTGTCGGGCGTGAAGGCAGTTCAGGCGCTTTGGAGTGAGGATTTGCCTATTCCTAAGGAGGGTGAATGGCCTTGGGTAGAGATATTGACGAGCCATGCAGGCGCTCGCTCAGAAACGATTACCCATTGGCTAAACTCCAAAGTAAAGGGCTTGGTCCTTGCGGGTTCGGGTATGGGGGGCTTTCATGATGCGTGGAGAGATCCCCTGGGGGCAGCAGTAAAGCATGGAATTGCCTTGGTGAGAACTACTAGAACGGGCGCGGGTGAAACCCTGTCCGATTTGCCTGAAAAGGACATTGGCGGGTGTTTGGCATCAGGCAGTCTTACTGCTCCTAGGGCCAGAATTGCACTCCAGCTAGCGTTGAATGCCGAAAAACAGGCTCAAATAGCTGGTAAATCCCTGACTTGGCAGGATTTTTTTGCTAGAATAGCGGTCTTGCCTGTAATACGGTAAGTGCTGAAAAGCAGTTGTAAAAGTGTTGTTAGCAGTACCTACAATTTGTTACTACCTTGTCACACTGGCGCTGAGTTCACAACCATCAGAACTTAGCAAGACGCCCAGGTGACTCTATCCTTAAGGAGTGTTAGATGCGTCATTATGAAATCGTCTTTATCGTCCATCCGGACCAAAGCGAGCAAGTGCCAGCGATGATCGATCGTTACAAAGCTACATTAGCAGCTGCGGGCGGCAAAATACATCGTATGGAAGATTGGGGTCGTCGTCAGATGGCTTACATGATCGACAAGCTTGCTAAAGCCCATTACGTTTGCATGAACATTGAGTGCGACCAGAAAACTCTGGAAGAGCTCGAGCATGCGTTCAAATTTAACGATGCTGTTTTGCGTCACCTCATCATCAAGACTAAGAAAGCTGAAACAGAGCCTTCCATCATGATGAAAGAAGTGCAACGTGAAGAAGCACGCAAATCAGCTCAAGCCGACGCTCCAGTAGCGGCAGCCTAAGTTAAAAATTTGAAGAGGAATACACAGACTAGAAAACGTATGAGAGAAGCGGAGCGGCGTTGAATCATTTCACCCTCACTGCAATCTTGGTATCCAAAGACGCAATTCGATTTACACCAGCAGGAATACCGGTGATGCATTGCCAGCTAGAACATAGCGGCCAAGCAAACGAGGTAGGAGTGGCAAGGAAAATTCAGATGAACGTTGAAGCCATCACAATCGGTCCAATACAAAAGGACTTAGAGCGAATGGATTTAGGAACTGAGGCAGTGTTTGAGGGATTCTTAGCACCCAAGACTCTACGTAATCAAAGACTTGTTTTCCATATTACCCATATTCAATTGAAAAATTAAAGAGGAAATCATCATGGCGTTTGGAAAGAAACCCGATTTCAAAAAGAAACCAGCTCAGAACCCATTGTTCAAGCGTAAGCGTTATTGCCGTTTCACTGTTGCTGGTGTAGAACAGATTGATTACAAAGATGTAGATACATTGAAGGACTTCATTGGCGAAAACGCCAAGATCACTCCTGCTCGTTTGACAGGCACAAAAGCTAAATATCAGCGTCAGTTAGACACTGCTATTAAGCGTGCTCGTTACTTGGCTTTATTGCCATTCTCCGATCAACATAAGAAATAATTGGGAGCCCTCAATGCAAATCATTCTTTTAGAAAAAGTAACTAACCTGGGCAACCTTGGCGACGTAGTTCGCGTTAAAGACGGTTTCGCTCGTAACTTTTTAATCCCACAACGTAAAGCGCGTCGTGCAACTGAAGCAGCGATTGCTGACTTTGCAGTTCGTCGTGCTGAGTTGGAGAAATTAGCTGCTGAGAAATTGGCTGCCGCTGAAGCAGTTGGCATCAAGCTCAAAGATTTGGTTCTTGAAATCGGTCAAAAAGCAGGTGTTGACGGTCGTTTGTTTGGTTCTGTAACCAATCATGACATCGCTGATGCCTTGAAAGCTAAAGGCTTTGTAATTGAGAAGTCTTCAGTTCGTTTGCCTACTGGCCCATTGAAAATGGTTGGTGATCACCCTGTAGCGGTTGCTGTTCATACCGACGTAGTTGCAGACATCACTATTCGTGTAGTTGGCGAGCAAGCTTAAGTTTTAGAACTGTAAATAAGCCACATGGCTGAATCCCGTTCACGTTCCGTTACGCTGAATCCCGGCATGATGGGTTCTGGGGATGCAGTCGTGCAGGCTTTAAAAGTTCCGCCGCATTCTGTAGAAGCCGAGCAATCTTTGCTCGGCGGTCTACTGATCGATAACTCCTCTTGGGATAACCTGGGTGGAGTATTAAACGATAAAGATTTCTATCGCCCCGAACATGCTTTGATCTACAAAGCGATTGCTCGTTTGGTTGGCGACAATCATCCCGCTGACGTCATTACTGTTCATGATGCAATTAAATCTGAGCAGGGTGGTGATTTGGTTGGTATTGATTACCTAAATTCATTAGCGCAAAACACTCCCAGTGCAGCGAACATTAAAGGCTATGCCGATATTGTTCGTGACCGCAGTATTTTGCGTCGCCTGATCGAAGTTTCTGACAGCATTGTTAATTCAGCATTTGTTCCTGAGGGACGTACTGTTAGAACGCTGTTGGATGAAGCTGAGTCACGCATTCTTCAGATTGGCGAAGAAGGTAGTCGCAAAGCCGACTATCTAGAGATTGAACCTTTGCTGAAGGCTGTTGTTGCCCGCATTGATGAGCTCTATAACCGCCAAGGTGGAAGCGACATCACCGGTATTGCAACTGGCTTCATAGATTTAGATAAGCAAACTAGCGGCCTGCAAAAAGGTGACTTAGTGATTGTTGCGGGTCGTCCTTCTATGGGTAAAGCTCAGCCTCTAGATGCAAAAGTGAAAACGGTTGATGGCTGGAAGTTGATGGGTGATTTGCGTTTTGGCGATCGCCTGGCTTCCGTTGATGGCCAGCATTCAATGGTTACCGGTATTTATCCGCAAGGTCTTAAGCAGATATACAAAGTTACATTTTCTGATGGTCGTCAAGCTGAGTGTTGTGATGAGCATCTCTGGCGGGTGATGTATCGCGATTGGTCCGAGCCACGCGTTGTCAATACCACCCGATTAATGGAAATGCTGCAATGTGTTCGATATAAAAATAGATTGTGGATTGATCCTGTTTCGGGTGACTTTGGCCACTCGAATGCATTGCCAATTCATCCATGGGTTTTAGGTGCGTTGCTAGGTGATGGCACTCTAGCCCTTTCTCATGGATCAGTTATGTTTTCAACTAAGTCACCTGAGCTTGTAGAACGCATGAATTTGCTTGCGAACTATGAGATGCAGTTGGTGCATGCTAATGCATATGACTGGAGAATAGTCTCTAAAGCTAGAATTGCAGCCAATGGTGCACGTCAAGCAGTTCCAACAAATTATTTCAGATCTGCATTGCAGGATATAGGTGTTCTTGGCTGCAGAAGTTTTGATAAATATATTCCTGCTACTTATCTAGAGGCGAACAAGACTTCTCGTCTCGCATTATTCCAGGGATTGATGGATGCCGATGGGTGGATTGAGAAGTGGGGTTCTATTCGTTTCTGTACGGCGAGTAAGCAATTGTCTGAAGACGTTGCGGCTTTAGCCAGGTCTTTGGGTGGCTTTTGCTCAACAGCACAGAAAAAATCAAGCTACACCTACAAGGGTGAAAAGAAGCAAGGCCGCTTATCTTATGTTTTAAATATGAGTTTTGGTCCCGGTTTTCAAGCTTTTACTCTGCCCGAAAAGACTGAAAGATTAAGAGCAAGCTGGGATCGCCAACGTAGACTTTCATTTAAAAGTATTGAGCCATCCAGAATGTCTCAAGCGCAATGTATTTCAGTTAGTCACCCCCAAAGAACTTACGTAACGAATGATTATGTCGTTACTCACAACACTGCATTTGCATTAAATATCGCCGAGAACGTTGCGCTTGCTGAAGGCTTGCCTGTTGTGGTGTTCTCTATGGAGATGTCGGGTGAGCAATTGGCTGCCCGTTTGCTTGGATCAGTAGGGCGCGTAGACCAAGGTCGTATGCGTACTGGTAAGCTGCAAGACGATGAGTGGCCACGCGTCACAGATGCAATTGCTCGCTTAAGTAATACCCAAATTCTGATTGATGAGACTGGTTCTTTATCAAGCTTAGAGTTGCGTGCACGCGCACGTCGCATTGCCAGAAACTTTGGTGGCACCCTTGGTCTAGTAGTAATTGACTACTTGCAGTTGATGAGTGGCTCTGGTTCTGAAAACCGCGCAACCGAGATTTCAGAAATCTCCCGCTCACTCAAGTCACTCGCAAAAGAATTGCAGTGTCCTGTAGTGGCGCTCTCCCAGTTAAATCGTGGTCTTGAGCAACGTCCTAATAAGCGTCCAATCATGTCTGACTTACGTGAGTCAGGTGCTATCGAGCAAGATGCCGACTTAATTATGTTCATCTATCGTGATGAGGTTTATCACCCGGACACTACCACCGATAAAGGTATGGCTGAGATTATCATTGGTAAACAACGTAACGGTCCGATTGGAACTGTGCGCTTAAGCTGGCAAGGTCCGTATACCAAGTTTGATAACTTAGCGATGGGCTCTGTTGGTTACTCTTCTGGTGGATACGAGCCTTTTTAAATCCAAATAAGAAAACAAATTGCCCAAAGAAAAAGCCTCACACTGTGAGGCTTTTTTTATTCGGCAATTAAGCTGAATTGATAAAGCTTATTTACCGCCTTCACATTTCTTGATTGAAGCAGCTTTAGCTGCGCCATAAAGTGGTTTGCCATCTTTGCTAATTGCTTTAGCTTCACATTCATTTGCTTGAGCTCCGCCCATGCATTTTTTAATGGAAGCATCTTTAGCTGCGCCATAGAGGGGCTTACCTTCTTTGCTTACTGCTTTAGCTTCGCAAGCCGCTTGGTCAGCGAAAGCAGAAGTAGAGAGTGCAAAACTAAATGCAATACTTAAAGCGATGATGATTTTTTTCATGACATCTCCAATTGTGAGTACTTCAGTTCGTGGACTACTTAATAAAATACTGTAATCTAAATTAAGATATTAGGAAACATGGGGAAAGTGCTATTAACCCTAAAGAATGTCAATATCAGGGCACCATACGACGTGCTTCAGTAAATTTAGCTGCCCAATAGGGTGATGTGATGTAGTCTAATCGCACAGTGCCACCGGCACTAGGGGCATGAACAAACCTGCCTTGCCCAACATAGATTCCGGCATGGGAATATTTTTCACCGGTAGTGTTAAAGAACACTAAATCACCTGGTGCGGGAGGCTGCCCTTCAATGCTTCTACCTTTGGTGCTCATCAATTGAATCGTGCGCGGTAGTTTTACCCCAGCCGCTTTGTTATAGACATACACAATCAGACCGCTGCAATCAAAACCACCCTTTGGGGTATTGCCACCATAGCGATAGGGCACATCCACCAAGCCTACGGCTGCAATGGAGATATCTTCAGTGCCGACGCTAGTGTCTTGCTTAAATTGAGAAACTTTCGAAGAGGATCCCGATTTACTGCCGAATGTGCTGCATCCGCTTAGGATGAGTAAGCTGCAAATAAAAATGCCGCACCCTAAAAGAGTGCGGCATGAGAGGGATTGCTTAGAGTGCGTCAGCAGCATGATCCGCAAGACGTGAGCGCTCACCGCGAGCCAATGTCACATGACCACCGTGACGCCAGCCTTTGAAGCGGTCCACCACATAAGTTAAACCGGAAGAACCTTCTGTTAAGTAAGGCGTATCAATCTGGGCGATATTACCTAAGCAAATGATTTTGGTTCCAGGGCCTGCACGGGTTACCAAAGTCTTCATTTGTTTTGGGGTTAAGTTTTGCGCTTCATCGATGATCACAAATTTACTCACAAAAGTTCTGCCGCGCATAAAGTTCATGCTCTTTACTTTAATGCGGGAGCGAATTAACTCTTGAGTTGCAGCACGACCCCATTCACCAGCGCCGCCATCTTCGTTGCGCTGTAATACCTCGAGGTTATCGTCAAATGCACCCATCCAAGGTTGCATCTTTTCTTCTTCGGTACCTGGGAGGAAGCCGATATCTTCACCTACAGGGACAGTGGCACGTGTAATGATGATCTCGTTATAGCGTTTGCTGTCGAGGACCTGCTCGAGGCCGGCAGCCAGTGCTAGCAAGGTTTTACCAGTTCCCGCTTGACCCAATAAAGTCACAAAATCCACATCCGGATTCATGAGCAGATTCATGGCAAAGTTCTGCTCACGGTTACGTGCAGTCACACTCCAAACATTATTTTTCTGATGAGAGAAGTCTCTGAGTGTTTGCAAGAGAGCAGTCTTGCCATTAATTTCTCTAACCTGAGCATAGAAAGGCGTGGAACCATCGGGATTTTCTTGATAGACGAACTGATTGACCAACATGCTTTGTACGGAAGGTCCAGTCACTCGATAGAACATCGTGCCGGATTTAGAGTCAGCCCAGCTTTCCATATCCTTGCCATGTTTGGGCCAAAAGTCGGCATTTAGTTGCATGACTCCGGCATACATCAAGTCGCGATCTTCTAAAACTTGGTCATTGAAATAATCTTCAGCCGGTAAGCCAAGTGCGCGGGCTTTGATGCGCATATTGATATCTTTGGATACCAATACTACTTCTTGACCTTTGCGAGTTTTTTGCAGCTCACTCACTACCGCCAAAATCATATTGTCACCCTTACCTTCAGGTAAGCCTTCAGGTAATGCTTGTGTAGAGAATTTGGTTTGGAAGAAGAGGCGCCCAGTCACATCTTGGTTGCCCAGCTTATTTAGGGGGATGCCTTCATCCAGAGTGCCACTAGTACCAGCAATCAGTTGATCCAGGGATCTGCTAACAGTACGAGCATTGCGGGCTACCTCAGTCATGCCTTTCTTGTGATTGTCCAACTCTTCTAGAGTGGTCATCGGCAGGTATAGGTCGTGCTCAGAGAAGCGGAACAAGGAACTTGGATCATGCATCAATACGTTGGTATCGAGAACAAATAAGCTCGGCGGTCCAGTACGAATTACACGTTTAGGTTTTGCTGGTGTAGGCGCCTTGCTTTCGTTTCGCACATTAGAAGTGGGGCGATGATCTGCTTTGATCTTCTCGAGAGCTACTTCTGCAGCGGATAAATCTTCCTCTGCGTCGTTGGTCCAGTCAACGGCTTCCACTACCATCGGTTTTGCTTGAGCAGGGCGTTTCTTTAAGTCGGGAGTATCTTTGCGACTGAGTTTGACTTGATCAGCAATTTGAGTGGGGATTGGGGGCAGTGGCATGGACTCTCCTAAAAGAAAAAACCGCCAAGCGGATTGCATTGACGGTTTATTACGAAACTGGTTGTATTAAGGTCTGAAAAACGGAGGGGGTTACTCCCCGTACCTGATCTGAGATATTCAGGCTTCTGATTCAAACGGATTGTCAGACTTTCCCGTCGTTTACGGTGCATATGAACCACTTTACCCCAAATTTTGGGGTTTGCAAGCACCTCAGATCAAATTATTGTAAAAATTATTTAGTGGCTTGAGCAGTCTGTAACACCTCTGTCACATGACCCGGAACCTTAAGGCCACGCCACTCTTTTGCTAGTTTGCCGGATGAGTCAAATAGGAAGGTGCTGCGCTCGACGCCACGAACTTGCTTGCCGTACATATTCTTCATTTTCATGACGCCAAAGATCTGACAAAGCGTTTCTTCGGTATCAGCAACCAACTCAAATGGGAGTTCTAGTTTGCTGCGGAAATTGTCGTGTGACTTGAGGCTATCTCGTGAAACGCCTACCACCAGAGTATTGGCTTTGGTGAATGCTTCAATATTGTCTCTAAATTCTCCGGACTCAGCTGTGCAGCCTGGAGTCATGTCTTTAGGGTAGAAGTAGAGGACCAGTTTTTTGCCTTTCGCGGAATCAGGCGAAAATGTTAATCCAGAGGTTGCTGGAATCGCACACTGCGGCATGGGTTTACCGATAGCTACTGTCATGATGATCCTTCGTTGGTTGTCTCTAATGCTTATTAAATTAATTAGTTATTTTGAATGATTAAATCACCGCTACGATTGGGTATCTCTCCCCAGGTCAGCGGTAGTACAGCTATTTTATCGAGTTGCTTGGTGGCTTCCCAGGATTTGTGAAGCTCGCCCATGGTGACGAGGTCGTGGCCTTGATTTAGCCATCCAGCTAATAGTTGCTCGAACGCAGGCAATAGCTTTTGCCCCTCTAGTTCAGCGTGCAGTGTGAAGACTTGGTCATTTGGATTGCTTTGGGTGATCTCTAATAACTTTTTGACTGCGCCAAATTCATCTGCGCCATCGATGCCAATAAGTTCATCAAAGGTCGGGAGTGTTGTTGGGTACTGAACATGCTTCGCTTTTCCTGAAGGCAGCGCAAGGCGATAAGGCATGAGATTGGGTTCAGCTCTACCATCAGAGGAGTAGGCAATACCCCATTGATCGAGTTGCTCAAAGGCGGCATCGTTCATTTGCCAACCAGCTGCACCATAGGTTACCGGTGCATGACCGAAGATTTCTACAAAACGATCCCAGCTTTTTTGCATCATTGCTTTTGTCCAGGGTGCATCTTGATTACGAACTGCATCTTGCCAAGCAACATGATCCCAAGTATGAATACCTGTCTCATGACCTGCTTTATCAATGGCACGCATTTCTGCAGCAGCTTTCTTGCCGATATCGGGGCCAGGAAGAAGTACGCCGTATAAGAGCGTCTTAATACCGTAGTGCTCTACAACAGAAGTGCGGCTAACTTTTTTCAGAAAGCCAGGGCGGAAGACGCGCTTTAAGGCCCACCCTGTATGGTCAGGGCCAAGGCTAAATAGAAAGGTGGCTTTAAGGCCAAAACGCTCTAGAGTGCGAGCTAGATTGGGAACACCTTCTTTGGTTCCGCGTAAGGTATCAACATCAACCTTGAGAGCAATCTTAGCCATGTACCTTTGAATTTACTTTCGCTTATTCTTTATCAACTAAAGTGCGGGCTTTTTCTACGTCTTCACGATAGGCTTCAAAGATGTTCTTGAGCGCATCAGACATCGTAGTAGTTGGTTTCCAGCCTAGTTCACTCATCGTGTTATCTATTGCTGGAACACGATTTTGAACGTCTTGATAGCCTTCGCCGTAGTAAGCGCCAGATGTAGTTTCTACAATCTTTACTTCATTCGCATTCTTTGCATACTCAGGAATACTGCGAGCAATTTCCAGCATCTGATTAGCGAGTTCGCGAATGGAGTGATTGTTCTTTGGATTGCCGATGTTGTAGATCTTGCCGTTAGCAACACCATCTTTGTTATCGATAATGCGCATCAAAGCATCGATACCATCATCAATATAAGTAAAGGCACGTTTCTGGGCACCACCGTCCACAACATTGATGGATTCGCCGCGAACGATGTGACCCAAGAACTGAGTCACAACACGGGAAGAGCCTTCCTTAGGTGTATAGATGCTATCTAAGCCAGGGCCAATCCAGTTAAATGGGCGGAAGAGAGTAAAGCGCAATCCTTCCATGCCATAACCCCAGATCACACGGTCCATTAATTGCTTAGAGCAAGCATAGATCCAGCGTGGCTTGTTAATTGGGCCATAAACCATATTGGATTTAGTAGGATCAAATTCACCATCCTCACACATTCCATACACTTCCGAAGTTGATGGGAATACCAAATGCTTTTTGTACTTAACAGCAGAGCGCACGATTGGGAGATTGGCTTCGAAGTCGAGCTCAAATACCTTGAGTGGTTGCTGAACATACGTAGCTGGCGTTGCAATCGCCACTAAAGGCAAGATGACATCGCATTTGCGAATGTGATATTCAACCCATTCTTTATTAATTGTGATGTCGCCTTCAAAGAAGTGCATGCGAGGATGATTAACTAAATCACCAAGACGATCGTTTTGCATATCCATGCCGTAGACATCCCAATCGGTTGTCTCAAGAATGCGCTTCGAAAGGTGGTGACCAATAAAACCATTAACACCAAGAATGAGTATTTTTTTCATCTCTACTGCCTCGTTTTAATCTAATTTGCTATTGCTGAATTTTCTGCTTATTTGCTTGCTGGAAACCATTCCAAAACTTCAACTGCTTGATGGTCGCCACAAATACCGAATACCCGATTATCAACCACTTGGATGCCGCAAACCCCAAGATTGAGCTTGTCTGGAAATGGCCCATTTAGGCTGGTGCGGGCCACAATCATGGTTTTGCCATCATGGTCGCAAAAGGCGCCTGGATAAGGGGGTGCGACAGCCCTAACCAAGTCGTGGACCTGTTTAGCAGTCTGATTCCAGTGAATTTGCCCGTCTGCAGGCTTTCTACCGCCAAAATAACTGCCTTTTTGGAGCTCATTTGCCTTGCGGGGAACAATTCCCTTTAAAAGGCTGGGCAAGACCTGATCGATCACGCTGATAGCAGCCTGACTGACCTTGCCAAATACATCCGTAGCAGTTTCATCTGTGCCGATGCTGACGGCTGCTTGCCCAACAATATCTCCTGCATCCGGTTTCGCTTCCATGACGTGTAAAGTTGCGCCGGTCTCTGTTTCGCCATGCAGAATGGCCCAATTCACTGGCGCACGCCCACGATATTTTGGGAGTAGTGAGCCATGCATATTAAGTGCGGCAATTTTGGCGCAATCCAAAATCTGCCCTGGAATCATGAAGCGATAGTAGAAAGAAAAAATATAGTCTGGCGCTAGCGCTTGAAACTTCGGAATTAAAGTTGCTAATTCATTCGCGTTCGGAGTGATGTAAGAAATATTTTTTTCTTCGCAGAGTTTTGCAACGCTTCCAAACCAAACATTCTCATTGGGATCATCTTGATGGGTAACGACTAGATCAATCTGTATCCCCGCATTGAGAAGTGTCTTGAGGCAGTTGACGCCAACATCGTGATAAGCAAAGACGACTGCGCGCAATTATTTTTTCTCTAAAACGGTTTGCACTACATAACGAGGGCGCTTGCGGATTTGCTGATAGATGCGACCAATGTATTCACCTAAAAGTCCGAGCCCAAAGAGCATCACACCAATCAGGAAGAAGGTCAGGGCGAAGAGGGTGAATACCCCCTCAACCTCAGCGCCCAGAAGGAAGCGGCGAACTAGCAAGTAGGCAAATAAGCTACCAGCAGCAAGGGATAGCAGCATGCCGAGTATTGAGAAGATCTGCAACGGCATGACAGAGAAGCCGGTGACTAAGTCAAAGTTCAAGCGAATCAATTGGTACAGGCTGTATTTGGATTCACCGGCAAAACGTTCTTCATGTTTAACGGTGATCTCTACTGGATTTGCAGAAAAGGTATACGCCAGTGCCGGTATAAAAGTATTGCTTTCATCGCATTGGCGGACTAAGTCAACAATGCGACGGCTATATCCACGCAACATACAACCTTGATCGGTCATCGTGATGCGCGTGATATTTTCACGCAAGCGATTCATGGCGCGTGAAGCGAATTTTCTGAAGAAGCTATCGCGGCGATCGGCGCGAATAGTGCCTACGTAATCATGACCCTTTAATAACTGCTCAGTTAAAGCATCAATTTCTTCGGGAGGATTTTGTAGGTCTGCATCCAAAGTAATGATGTGTTCGCCTTTGGCGTATTCAAAGCCAGCCATGATGGCCATATGTTGACCAAAGTTGCTGTGAAATAAAACTGCACGGGTTACATCAGGCCGTAACTCCACTTGCTTTGAAAGAATGCCGGCGGAACGATCTTTACTACCGTCGTTAACAAATACGATCTCATAGGTGATCTTGCGTTTGGCAGCCAGGGTATCCAATGCTGGATAAAGGCGATCAAATAGAGCCTTTAATCCGTCCTCCTCGTTGTAAACGGGAATAACAATGCTGAGTGTTGGGTTGGCAACTAAATTTGCGGTCATGCTGCAATTTTGCCTGATTCTTTGGGTTTAACCCAAGAACGCTAGTTTTTGCGGTATTTCAGCAAAATTCCGACCAATCCACTGGCTATACGGTCAATATCTTCATCTGCCATTGCCGGAAATAAGGGGAGGGTGAGAATGGATCGACCAATGCGCTCAGCAATCGGAGTGTCTGAAATTTTGTAACCCTGGTTTTTATAAAGAGTGAACCCGGTAATGGCGGGGTAATGAACGCCAGTGCCAATGCCCATATCTTTTAATTCCGTCATCACTTGAGCGCGATCCGTATTGAGCTGCTCGAGTGGCAAAACAACTTGAAACATGTGCCAGTTACTATCCGTGAAATTTTCTACTGGAAGCTCTAAATGTAAGTCTTCCAATCCAGCCGATTTTAATTTGGCACGAAGCACATCAAAGTATTGGTGCGCGAGTTCAGCACGACGTGTTTGATAAGAGGGAAGTTGCTTAAGTTGTTCAAGACCGATAGCTGCATTCACATCGGTCAAGTTATCTTTGCCGCCCAATACATCCACATCCATACCATCCATGCCTTGACGAGTTAATCCTTGTAGACGGAATTTCTCAGCCAGTTTTGCTTCATCTAGATTATTGAGAACAAGGCAGCCTCCCTCAACAGTGGTGAGGTTCTTATTGGCCTGGAAGCTAAAGCTCACCAGGTCACCAAAGCTACCAATCTTCTTGCCTTGCCACTGTGAGCCAAAGGCCTGCGCTGCATCTTCAATTACACGAAGCTTGTGCTGTTTGGCTAGCGCATAGAGTTGTTCCATATCAACAGGTAATCCAGCTAAATAGACCGGCATGATCGCACGTGTCTTTGGCGTGATTGCAGCAGCCACTTTATTTAGATCAATATTGCGTGTAATGGGATCGATATCCACAAATACTGGTTTGGCGCCAACACCCAAAATCACATTAGAAGTTGCCACCCAAGAAATTGGAGTGGTAATTACTTCATCGCCATCACCAATGCCGGCAACTTGCAGAGCGATCTTCATGGTTGCGGTGCCATTGGCAAAACAGCGTACCGGACGACCGCCAAAGTATTGGCTTAAAGCAGCTTCAAACTCGGCCAATTTCGGTCCAGATGTCACCCATCCTGAGCGCAATACCTCTGAAACAGCGTCAATGGTTTCTTGATTGAAGCTAGGGCGCGTGAAGGGGATGAAGTTTGACATGGTGTCCTATATTACTGCGAGATATCTGGATGCTTGACAATGACCCTGCGTGAATCACGATCGACTTCCTGCATTGGGAAGCCCTGAGTATTAAGCGCATCAAATTGCTCTGGAACCATCATGGCATAAGCTGTTTGATCTTCTTGCCAGCGGGCAATAAAGGCGTCTAATGTCGGCATCCAAAGTTCTGGCTCTTGATTAACCCCAAACTCAAGCTCATCGGGTGATTCAACCATGATCATCGTTCTGCCTAAATAGAAAGGCACGGTGTGATCCAAAAGACGCACTGAATAGAAGTTCACTTTTTCTGGAATAGAGGCTTTGACTCGCTCGACTAGGTCGATACCAGAAACTGCGCGGCCCAATGTCTCGTGACCTGTTCCTGTGATGATCGCGCAGAGAAAGAACCCACAAGCAAAGCTGACGATGCTTTGAATGCCATTGCGCTTGCTTTGCCATGCAGCGTAAGCGCTAAAACTGACAAGCGCTACTAATGCAGCAATCACCCAATAGGTATATTGCGCATAAGCTTCAATCTCATCAGGTCTTGCTTGTTTACCAATGGCATCTAAAAAGAAAAATCCAACACACCCCAAAATTGCAAAGCAAAGTGTCTGTAATTTCCATGGTAATGCCATGGTGTTGGTGTGACCAAGTAAGCGATCTAAACGATTGCCAATAATTAAAGCGAGCGCTGGGAAAACGGGGATGATGTAACCCGGAAGCTTAGAGTGCGATACGCTAAAGAATGCAAAGATCACAGCAAACCAGCAGACTAATAACCAGCCCGCTGAGAATTCGCAACGGCGCTCGCTCCATGCTTGTGCAAACGCCCCAGGGACCTGCAGAATCCAGGGGAGTAGGCCAATGAGGAGGAGTGGTACAAAGTAGTAAATCGGGCCATTTCTACTGTGATCATCTTGTGTGAAGCGTTGTAGATGTTCATGAATAAAGAAGAACTCTAGAAACTCGGGATTGCGTTGCGCTACCAATACAAACCAAGGGGCAGTGATAGCTAAGAACAAAATAGTTCCACTAAATAAACGCAAGCGAGCCCAGATTTTCCAGTCCCATGTACTAATGGAGTAAGCAATAAACACCATTGCAGGAATCGCTACGCCAATAACACCTTTGGATAGTGTTGCTAGCGCCATAAAAATCCAGCAAGCCCACATCCAGTTGCGACAGTTATTTTTGTTATGCGAAGTTTGTGCAAGCAAGAGGCTACAAAGAGCCGCCACTAAAAATGAGGACAAGCCCATGTCGAGCGAATTGAAGTGACCACTGATAATCCACATCGGACTCGATGCCAATACAACAGCAGCCAACCATCCTGCTCTCGCGTTGAAGATGCGCGCACCAGTAAAGCCGACCAAAAGAATAGTTAGGAAACCCGTTAGCGCTGTCCAAAGGCGCGCTTGCCAATCGCCAATACCAAATGCCTGAAATGCGGCGGCAGTTGCCCAAGCTTGAAGAGGGGGTTTTTCAAAATACTTATAACCGTTGTAACGCGGAGTAATCCAATCACCGGTAACCAGCATTTCTCGTGCTATTTCTGCATAGCGGCCTTCGTCGGATGGGATGAGGTGGCGGTAATTGAGGGTGCCAAACCAAAGCAGGCCGTAAATAATGACCAGCAGCAAAATCTTGCCTGGGTGCAGGGCTGATGACTGCCGAATCTGGCCAAATTGCATTAAGTGGGTTCCACAATCAGGGCAAGCACGACCTGACGACCCTCACCGACTAGGATGTTGTAAGTGCGGCAGGCGGCTTGAGAATCCATGATTTCAAAGCCAATTTTGGCTTCAATCAAGGATTTAAGGAGTTCTGGCTTAGGAAAGCGCTGGCGGCTACCGGTCCCGATGAGGATTAATTCTGGTTTTAAATCAACCATTTGCGCGAAATGACTAGCTTCTAAGCTATCAAATGTTTGCGCAGACCAGTTAGAGATGGCGCCGTCCGAGCTGAGTAGGACCGCATGGTCGTAAGGGATCTTATTGATCTCTACGTAGCCATCGCCATAGCCAGTGATCGTATTCGCTCCGGAATGGGGGTCAGATTGAAGCTTCAAGTGGACTCTCTGTCATAATTATGTGGATTATAGCTAGCTGTTTTTTCTCATATTTCAAGAACTTACCCTTAAATTTATTGTGAAACCGATCCTAAAGTCCCAAAAGCTCGATAACGTCTGTTATGACATACGTGGGCCGGTGCTTGAGCTTGCTCAGCGCATGGAGGAAGAGGGCCACAAAATCATCAAATTAAACATCGGAAACGTAGGGGTTTTCGGTTTTGATCCGCCTGAAGAGATTCAGTTGGACATGATTCGCAATTTAAGCAATGCATCAGCTTATTCTGATTCCAAGGGAATCTTTGCTGCTCGCAAAGCCATCATGCAGTATTGCCAAGAAAAAGGCATTCAAGGCGTGACCTTGGATGATGTCTATACCGGCAATGGTGTTTCTGAGCTCATCGTTCTGTCGATGAATGCACTCTTAAATGATGGTGATGAGGTATTGGTCCCAACACCAGATTACCCGCTTTGGACTGCTGCAGTCAGTTTGTCGAGTGGCACACCAGTGCACTATCTTTGTGATGAATCCAAAGAGTGGGCGCCAGACTTAAACGATCTCCGTAAAAAAATTACACCGCGTACCAAAGCGATTGTGGTGATTAATCCAAACAATCCTACTGGTGCAATTTACTCCAAAGAAGTGCTGCTGGAGTTAACTCAAATTGCTCGTGAACATGGTTTGATTTTGTTTGCGGACGAGATTTACGACAAGATGTTGTACGACGGTGAGAGGCATCTCTCGTTAGCTTCTTTATCTACTGATGTAGTCATCATTACTTTCAATGGTCTTTCTAAGAATTACCGTTCCTGCGGCTACCGTGCCGGCTGGATGGTGGTTTCAGGCGATAAAGAGATGGTCCGAGACTATATCGAGGGGCTCAATATGTTGGCCTCAATGCGCTTGTGTGCGAACGTGCCAGGTCAATATGCGATTCAAACAGCATTGGGTGGTTATCAAAGCATTAATGATTTAGTGGGTGAGGGTGGCCGCCTTGCAAAGCAACGTGATCTTGCATGGAAGCTCATAACTGATATTCCAGGCGTGACTTGCGTGAAGCCAAAATCTGCTTTGTATTTATTTCCAAAGCTAGATCCTGAGGTTTATCCAATTGAAGATGATCAGCAATTTGTAGCTGATCTTTTAAAAGAAGAAAAAGTATTGTTAGTGCAGGGCTCTGGTTTCAACTGGGGCAAACCTGATCACTTCCGTGTAGTGTTCTTGCCTCACGAAGATGTTCTCAAGGAAGCTATAGGCCGCCTTGCTCGTTTTCTGGAGCGTTATCGTAATAAGCACAGCCGCAAGGCTTCTTCAACTGCAGCAAAGGCATCATGAAACCGATTCAAGTAGGTCTGTTAGGTATTGGCACTGTTGGTGGTGGCGTATTCACTGTTCTCGAGCGTAACCAAGATGAAATTACTCGTCGTGCTGGGCGCGGCATTCGTATTAATACGGTTGCTGATTTAAATGTAGAACGTGCCAAAGAATTGGTTAAAGACCGCGCACAAGTGGTGAGTGATGCCCGTGCCGTGATCAATAACCCAGAGATCGACATCGTTGTTGAGCTTATTGGTGGTTATGGCATAGCTAAAGACTTGGTTCTTGAGGCAATTGCGGCAGGTAAGCACGTAGTTACAGCTAATAAAGCATTGATTGCTGTTCACGGTAACGAAATCTTTAAGGCTGCGCATGCTAAGGGCGTGATGGTTGCCTTTGAAGCTGCTGTTGCTGGTGGTATCCCCATTATTAAAGCGTTGCGTGAAGGCTTAACAGCGAACCGTATCGAATGGATTGCAGGCATCATTAATGGCACTACGAATTTTATCCTGTCAGAGATGCGCGACAAAGGTTTGGATTTCGCAACAGTGCTTAAAGAAGCGCAACGCCTAGGCTATGCAGAAGCAGATCCGACTTTTGATATCGAAGGTGTTGATGCTGCGCATAAAGCGACCATCATGAGTGCGATTGCATTTGGTATTCCAATGCAGTTTGAAAAAGCACACATCGAAGGCATCACTAAATTAGATGCAATTGATATTAAGTATGCAGAGCAATTAGGCTATCGCATTAAGTTGCTTGGTATTGCCAAGAAAACGTCAACTGGTGTCGAGTTGCGTGTCCATCCAACTCTCATTCCTTCCAAGCGTTTGATTGCAAACGTTGAGGGCGCCATGAATGCCGTGCAAGTATTTGGCGATGCCGTTGGAACAACTTTGTATTACGGCAAAGGTGCAGGCTCTGAGCCAACTGCTTCCGCAGTGATTGCTGACTTAGTAGATATCACTCGTTTGCTAAGCGCTGACGCTGAGCATCGTGTGCCTTACTTGGCCTTCCAGCCAGATGCTGTCCATGACACACCAGTGCTCCCTATTGGCGAAATCACTACTAGTTACTATCTGCGCTTGCGTGTAGCTGATCAAGCTGGCGTATTAGCTGACATCACTAAAATTTTGGCATCGCATGGTGTTTCTATTGACGCACTTTTGCAAAAAGAAGCTGATGAGGGTGAAAGTCAAACTGATTTGGTGGCTTTAACTCACGAGACTAAAGAAAAGAACATGCTTGCCGCGATTAATGAGATTCAGAATCTCAAGACAGTTACTGGCGAAGTGGTGAAGATCCGTTTAGAAAATCTGTCTTAAGTAAAACTCAGCAAAATATATGCGTTACCAATCTACTCGTGGCAATAGTCCACAACAATCCTTCTTAGAAATTTTGTTGGGTGGATTGGCGCCTGATGGCGGGTTGTATTTACCTACTCAATACCCACAAGTCACTGCAGCGCAATTGGATTCTTGGCGCGGCTTGTCATACGCAGACCTCGCTTATGAAGTATTGAGTCTGTATTGCGACGATATTCCTGAGGCGGATTTGCGTGCAATCTTGCGTAAAACGTATACCGAGCAGGTCTATTGCAATGGCCGTGCACAAGATAACGCTAAAGACATCACGCCTTTGCATTGGTTGGGCGAAGAGCAGGGAACACGCATTGGGCTATTGAGTCTTTCAAATGGCCCAACCTTGGCTTTTAAAGACATGGCCATGCAATTGCTGGGCAATCTTTTTGAGTACACTCTCAAGAAAAAAGGTCAGCAGCTCAATATTTTGGGCGCTACATCTGGTGATACGGGTAGCGCAGCTGAATATGCGATGCGCGGTAAAGAGGGTGTGAAGGTATTTATGCTTTCTCCCCGCGGCAAGATGAGTGCCTTTCAGTCTGCACAGATGTATTCCTTGCAAGACCCTAATATTTTTAACTTAGCAGTAGCTGGTGTCTTCGATGACTGCCAGGATATTGTTAAGGCAGTCAGCAATGACCATGCTTTTAAAGCGAAGAACCAAATTGGTACCGTGAACTCCATTAATTGGGGTCGTGTAGTGGCTCAGGTGGTGTACTACTTTCAAGGTTATCTACTGGCCACTAAGTCCAGCTCCGAAAAAGTCTCATTCACCGTACCATCCGGTAACTTCGGTAATGTCTGCGCTGGTCATATCGCCCGCATGATGGGTTTGCCTATCGAGCATCTCATCGTTGCTACCAATGAAAACAATGTATTGGATGAATTCTTTTCCACAGGCATCTATCGTGCACGTAAGTCTGCTGAGACCTTGCATACTTCCAGCCCTTCGATGGACATCTCTAAAGCTAGTAATTTTGAGCGCTTCGTATTTGATTTTATGGGTCAAGATGGTAAAGCGACTGCAGCTATGTTCAAGCAAGTAGATGAAGCAGGTGGTTTTGATATCTCAAAAGAGGCAGTCTTTAAAGAGCTGGGTAAATACGGCTTCCAATCTGGCCGTAGCACTCACGAGAATCGCTTAGAAACTATTCGTGATATTGATCAACGCTATGGCGTCATGATTGATACCCATACCGCTGATGGCGTGAAAGTGGCTCGTGAGCATTTGCAAGCCGGAATCCCGATGATCGTGCTCGAGACGGCGCTCCCCATTAAGTTTGAAGAAACAATTGAAATTGCTTTAGGACGTCCAGCAGAATGTCCACCAGCATTTAAAGACATTAAATCTAAGCCGCAGCGCGTAGAAAATATCGATGCCGACGTGAATCAAGTTAAAGCGTTTATTACTTCACATCTAAGTTAATTCTTAACTTAGAAAATTTAAGCAATAAATAATTACTCTATGACAAAGCCACCGATGTTGACTGCGCAGCAGGCTTTAGATCACTTACTTTCGCATGCTCAAACTGTTGGCGAGAGTGAGAAAGTTGCCATGCAGGCCGCTTTAGGCCGTGTGCTCGCTGAAAACGTCAATAGCCTTGTTGATGTGCCTCCACTTGATAACACTGCGATGGATGGGTATGCGGTTCGCTCTGCTGATATTGCTACTCCAGGAAAATCACTCAAGATTACTCAGCGCATTCCGGCTGGATCGATGGGAACCCCCTTGGAGTCAGGCACTGCCGCTAGAATTTTCACAGGAGCCCCCGTACCTCCTGGTGCGGATGCAGTCGTGATGCAAGAGGATTGCGCGCTAGAGGGTGAAAGCGGTCAAGTAACTATCAATACCGCTCCAATAGCAGGTCAGTGGATTCGTCGTAGAGGCGAAGATCTCACTGCTGGCAAAACTGCTCTCACCGCAGGTACTTTCTTGCGCCCACAAGAGTTGGGTGTAGCTGCTTCAGCGGGTTTGACTCACTTAAGCGTTAAACGTCGCGTCAAGGTGGCCGCCTTTTTCACTGGCGATGAATTAGCCCTTCCTGGTGAGCCATTAAAACCAGGCGGCATTTATAACTCTAATCGTGACACTTTATTGGCCTGCCTTAAATCTCTGGGTTGTGATGCCACTGATTTGGGTATCGTCCCAGATCGCTTAGAAGCAACCCGTGCAGCATTGCGTAAAGCCAGCAAGGACCATGATTTAATTATTACCTCTGGTGGCGTCTCAGTTGGCGAAGAAGATCACATCAAGCCAGCAGTTACCGCTGAAGGAAGATTGGATCTATGGCAGATCGCGATTAAGCCAGGTAAGCCATTGGCATTTGGTGCAGTCCGAAAATCAGACGAACCTAAGGATGGTGAGGCTTGGTTTATTGGTCTGCCAGGCAATCCGGTATCCAGTTTTGTAACTTTCCTATTGTTTGTACGTCCTTTTATTCTGAAGTTGCAGGGCCGTGAAGCGGGTCTTCCTCAATCATATTTAATGCGCGCAGATTTTGATTGGTTGAAAGCCGATCGACGTAATGAGTTTCTGCGTGTCAAATTGAATAGCAACTGCGGCTTAGATTTATTTCCTAATCAAAGTTCTGGCGTGCTCACTAGCGCCTCTTGGGGTGATGGCCTGGTTGATTGCCCGCCAAACCAGCCAATCAAAGCTGGCGATTTGGTGAAGTACATCCCATTTGATGCGCTGCTCAAATAATCGGTTTACGATTAGCTCATGAAACTCGAATTACGATTCTTTGCCTCACTACGTGAAGCGCTTGGCATCTCACAAGAGAGTATTACTATCCCGGCGACAGTAAAAACCATTGCCGATCTCAGAACGCACCTCATTGAACGTGGCAATCCATGGTCTGAGGTCTTGGCAGATGGCAAAGTCTTGCGTTGCGCCTTGAACCAGCACATGGTTGATGCAAATACAGCATTGCAAGATGGTGCAGAAGTTGCTTTCTTTCCTCCGGTGACTGGGGGCTGATATGCCAATCAAAATCCAAGAGAGCGATTTTGATGTCAGCGCTGAAATAGCGGCATTACGTAAAGGTGATCCGCGAGTAGGTGCGGTAGTTTCTTTCTTGGGTACCGTGCGAGATATGAATGACGGTAGCCAAGTAAAGGGCATGACGCTTGAGCATTACCCCGGCATGACTGAAAAAGCGCTACAGGAAATTCTGGATCAAGCCAAAGCGCGCTGGGATATTTATCAGGCCTTAGTGATCCATCGTGTTGGTCCCTTATTGCCCGAAGATCAAATCGTATTAGTGGTGGTCACCAGCGCACACAGAGGTGAAGCATTTGCTGCCTGTGAGTTCGTCATGGACTACCTTAAGACGGCGGCCCCATTTTGGAAGAAAGAAGACACCCCTGAAGGGGCTCGCTGGGTTGATGCCCGCGTTACCGATGAAGTGGCATTATCTAAATGGAAAAAATAATTAAAAAACATATAACGAGAAAGCTCTATGTTTGCCTATTGATCATGCTTACAGGCGGACTATCTGGTTGCGGTGCTGGCGATAGTGTGCAAGCACAATCAACCCCATCTACTTTGGCAACAAAAGATCTTACTGCTTTTGTGGATACGTATTGGTATGTGCCTACGGATTATTTGCTGGCCTATGCCTATAGCTCTTCCGGAAATCCAAAGACTAGTGCGGTAAACGATCAGACTATTTGGCATATCACTTCTGTCAATCAGGGATTTTTATTGGGCTGCTCTTTTGCTAGCACCAATAATGGCGCTACTTGGTCTGCATCAACTATTGTGGGGTCTGTAACAGCCAATAATTCGGTATCTATTGGTTTTTATGGATCATCTCTAACCGTAGGTTCTGGGCAGTTAACTACATCTAGCGGTCAACCTGCATTTTTGATGCAGATGTCAACCGGAAATGGAGCAGCCGGTCTCACGCACTGGGCTTATATGCTGCCCGTAACCTCATCTAATCCTGCCTGGTCTAGTTTGCCTGGCACTAATAGTGTGAGCGTCCCTACGGCAACTGCTTCGGGGTGCTAGATCAAATTCGTTTTATAGAAGCGGATGCCTGTTTGAAAAGATGAGCCATCCTTAGGGGTGGTTTTATTTTTATTGGTGCATCAAGCTGCATCAAAATAAGCGCTTCTGCACCATATCAGGGAATTCCTTAGTAATTACCCGTAAATTTAGATCAAAATGCATTAACAAAAGCATTTTAGAAATTTTGATTAAACAAAGCTCAGGAGATTTACATGACAACAGCAGCATTGAGCACGGAAAGTACTAGTAGCAGCCCCCTAAAGTCGAAATGGGTGCAATTGGCTTTAGGCGTCATTTGTATGATGTCCATATCCAGCCCTCAATATGTGTGGGCTTTATTTACTAAGCCAATCATGGGTCAGCTCGGTGTTACTTTGACTGAGTTGCAAATTACATTTTCGATTTTGATTGTGTTGCAGACTTTCTTTTCACCGTTTCAGGGTTACTTAGTTGATAAGTTTGGCCCTCGCCTTTTGTTATCCATTGGTACTATTCTGACGGGTGCAAGCTGGGTTCTTTCGGCTAACCTGACTACTGTATCCCATCTTTACCTCACCTATGGTGTGTTAGGTGGCTTGGGTACCGGTATTGTTTACATCGGCGTTGTTGGCTTGATGGTTCGTTGGTTCCCAAACAATCGAGGATTTGCAGTAGGTATGGTTGCTGCAGGTTATGGCATCGGTGCATTGCTGACGACTTTCCCAATCGCCACTAGCTTGACTGAGACAGGGATTCAGGGCACGTTGACATTCTTTGGTTACATCATTGGCGCTGTTGGACTATTGGCTGCTCAAGGCATTCGTGTGCCGCACGCTGATCGTGTGCAAACGGCTGATCAAAAAGAGGCTGCTGCATCGGGAGTTGCACCAAAGGTAATGTTAAAGACACCGGTTTTTTGGCTTATGTTTTTAATGATGTCCATGATGTCTACATCAGGTTTGATGGTTATCTCCCAAATGGGCGCATTTGCAAAAGACTTTGGTATTACATCGACCATGGTTTTTGGTATGGCTGCCTTACCTTTGGCCTTAACAATTGACCGCGTTACCAATGGTTTAACTCGACCAATATTTGGCTGGGTATCTGATCGTATCGGCCGTGAATACACCATGACGATTGCTTTTGGTTTAGAAGCGGTCGCTATGTTTGCTTGGGTAATGACACGCTCAGATCCCGTCATGTTCGTATTGCTCTCAGGTATTGTGTTCTTTGGTTGGGGTGAGATTTTCTCCTTATTCCCATCTACTTTGACTGATACTTTTGGCCAAAAGCATGCCACTACAAACTATGGTTTCCTTTACATGGCTCAAGGCGTTGGCTCTATTGTTGGCGCACCAGTTGCAGCCTACATTCATGGTGTTACAGAAAGCTGGATACCAGTATTTGGCATCATGATCGTATTGGATGCTACTGCGGCTATCCTGGCATTCTTCGTACTACGCCCAATGCGTGCTAAGTATTTGAAGACCTGTGCTGCATAAGTGCTAACTCAGTGGTGATTTGAAATTCGAAGATAGAAAAAGGCTACCAAGTTTGGTAGCCTTTTTTAATGCCATCTAATTGTTACTGAATTGAGACCTATTAGAATGAGCTCACAGCCCCATCACTTCTAGGATCCCATCCACCTTGTAGCGTACCCGATGGATCGCGAATGATACAACCCGCATGACCAACGGTTTCGTCAAATGCATCGAGCATTTCAATTTCATGACCTAAAGCGTGAAGTTCTTTAGCTACCCATGGACTAAAGCGCGACTCTAATTTAAGGCTATCACTGGTTTGCCCCCAGGTCCGTCCAAGCAACCAGCGTGGACGACTGATAGCATCCTGTGGATCAAGACCATAAGTTGCTGTTCGAGTAAATACTGCGCACTGGGTTTGTGGTTGACCATCTCCACCCATCGTTCCATAAACCATTGAGCGACCATCTTTAAATAAAGCCATCGCTGGGTTAAGAGTATGAAAAGGCTTGCGATGCGGCTTAAGGTGATTGAGTGTATTTGGGTCAAGAGAAAAGCTGCAACCACGGTTTTGCCAGTTGACACCTGAGGTAGGAAGCACAATGCCTGCGCCAAACTCATGATAGATGCTTTGAATGAAAGAAACACAATTGCCGTCGCCATCAATCACACCCATCCAAATAGTATCTGCAGGACCTTTACCCTGACCCCAAGGGAGCGCTTTTTCTGGATCAATATTCTTGGCTAACTTTTTCAGGAATGCGGGTGATAAGAAAGATTGCGCATTCTTTGTCATATAGGCAGGATCAGTTACAAATTGATCGCGTACTTTAAATGCTTGTTTGGTAGCCTCAACACAATGATGAACGTACTCGGCGCTATCAACCTTAAAGCGTTTTAAGTTCAACTGGTCCAAGATGCCAATAATCATCAATGAGACAACGCCTTGTGTGGGCGGCGTCATGTTGTAGACATTACCCATGCTATGTTTGAGCTCTAGAGGGTCTATGAGTTTTGCCTTATGACGGTGTAGATCGTCTAACCTCAGTGGACTGCCTAACTCAGCGAGTTCTTTTGCTAGTGATTGAGCTAGTTCGCCGCGGTAATAGTCATCCGTACCTTTTTTGGCAATCTGACGTAAGGTTTTAGCAAGACGCTCTTGCTTAAAGATGCTGCCAACAGCGGGCGCTTTGCCATTTGCTAAAAAAGTCTCTGCAAAGCCTGGAATGGGACTCAGTTCTTGACGCTTCTTTTCTGTGAGGCTTGATTGGCTGAAAGTAACGGGTGTGCCAGCTTCTGCATAGTGAATCGCATCAGCTAATAGGCGTGAAAGCGGTAGTTTGCCGCCTAACCCTTGTTTCGAGAGTTGGTGCGCTGCGCCCCAGCCAGAGATAGTTCCAGCAACGGTATTCGCTGCTACTGCACCACGAAATGGAATGGCCTTAGTGATACCACGTTCTGCGTACCACAGCTTTGTCGCCAAACCAGCAGCCGCTCCACAAGCATCAATTCCACCCATGGCCTTTCCAGGAGAATGAACTACCCAGAAAGAGTCACCGCCTATGGAGTTCATATGAGGGTAGACCACTGCAATAGTTGCAGCAGCAGCTACCATTGCTTCTAAGGCGTTGCCACCTTCTCGTAAAACAGCTAAAGCAGATTCTGATGCTAGAGAATGTGGCGCTACCGCCATTCCTCTGGTTCCCCATTTTGGTTGCATGATTGTTGTCCGGTTAAATAATTGGTTTTGTTATAGCTATATTGTATTGCTGGCTCATAGATTGCTCTGACTAACTGTGCCCAGTTTTGGTGGTGATCTCAGTCTCAAAAAAGGCTAGCTTTTCAGACCTTGGTAAACGCTTTAAGCGGAGCTCTGCTTTAGAGGCTTCAGAACGGTCAGGGTGCTTTTGTGTTGCTAAGAGGACAACTGGTCCGCGCGATCTTGTATAGCGAGCGCCTTGCCCTGAGTTATGGGCCTCTAAGCGATGTTCTAAGCGGTTAGTAATGCCGGCATAGTAGGTGCCATCTGAGCATTCAAGGAGGTAAACAAGCCAGGTCAAAATAGGGAAAATTAGGGTTAAAAGTGCGGTAGATGCTTGAAATTATTAATATTGCCCTTATATTCTATAGATAGATAGACGGAGCTCAAAAATGAGAATAGATAAATTAACAACCAAATTTCAAGAGGCCTTAAGTGAGGCCCAAAGTATCGCTTTAGCCAAAGATAACCAATATATTGAGCCTGCCCACTTGTTGCTGGCCATGTTGCGTGATTCCGATGGTGGCGCCAAGAGTTTATTGACTCGAGCAGGAGTCAATGTCCCTAGCCTTGAAAAAGGCGTAGAGAAAATCATCAGCAATCTCCCCGAAGTGCAAGGAACTAGTGGAGAAGTGCAGGTGGGCCGTGATTTAAGTAATTGGCTCAACCTATGTGAAAAAGAAGCCAATAAACGCAATGATCAATTTATTGCAGGCGAATTGTTTTTGCTTGTGGTGGCTGATGACAAGGGCGAGCTCGGTAAAGTGGCTCGTGAAAATGGATTAAATCGCAAATCGTTAGAAGCGGCTATTGATTTAGTGCGCGGAGGAGAATCAGTGAATAGTGCAGATGCTGAAGGCCAACGTGAAGCCTTAAAGAAATACACAGTGGATTTAACTGAGCGCGCTCGTATGGGCAAGCTTGATCCAGTCATTGGGCGTGACGATGAGATTCGTCGCACCATTCAGATCTTGCAACGTCGCGGTAAGAATAACCCTGTACTCATCGGTGAACCTGGTGTGGGCAAGACTGCCATCGTTGAGGGCTTAGCGCAGCGCATCGTTAATGGTGAAGTGCCTGAGACTCTGAAAAATAAGCGTGTCCTAGTCTTGGATATGGCCTTACTTCTAGCTGGCGCTAAGTACCGCGGTGAGTTCGAAGAGCGCTTGAAAGCAGTTCTCAGTGATGTCGCTAAAGATGAAGGTCAAACAATCATCTTTATTGATGAAATTCATACGATGGTAGGCGCTGGTAAGGGTGATGGTGCAATGGATGCTGGAAATATGCTCAAGCCTGCCTTGGCCCGCGGTGAATTACATTGCATTGGTGCAACTACCTTAGACGAATATCGTAAGTACATCGAAAAAGATCCAGCGTTGGAACGTCGTTTCCAAAAAGTGATGGTGGAGGAGCCTACCGTAGAGGCAACTATTGCCATCTTGCGAGGCCTTAAAGAGCGCTATGAACTACATCATGGCATCGAAATTACTGATCCAGCGATTGTTGCGGCTGCTGAGTTATCGCATCGCTACATTACGGATCGTTTCTTGCCAGATAAGGCGATCGACCTGATTGACGAAGCGGGTTCGCGTATTCGGATGGAGATTGATTCTAAGCCTGAAGTGATGGATAGGCTGGAGCGTCGTCTGATTCAATTAAAGATTGAGCGCGAAGCGGTTAAGAAGGAGAAGGACGATGCTTCGCAAAAACGCCTAGGTCTCATTGAGGATGAAATTAAACGTCTGGGTGCTGAGTATGCTGATTTAGAAGAGGTTTGGAAAGCAGAGAAGGGCGCTGTATTAGGCGCAGCTCAGCTGAAAGAGGAAATTGAAAAAGTAAGGGTAGATATTGCAAAGTTACAACGCGATGGCAAGTTAGAGAAGGTTGCTGAATTGCAATATGGCAAGCTCCCCGAACTCGAAGCAAAACTGAAGTCTGCCGCAGCTGCCGAAGCTAAGGGTGACAAAGATGGCGTATTGAAAAACAAGTTACTTCGCACTCAAGTTGGCGCAGAAGAAATTGCTGAAGTGGTTTCTCGTGCGACAGGTATTCCAGTTTCGAAGATGATGCAGGGTGAGCGCGATAAGTTACTCAAGATGGAAGAGCTATTGCATAAGCGTGTAGTTGGTCAAGAAGAGGCCATTCGAGCAGTATCGGATGCTATTCGTCGTTCCCGTGCTGGCTTGGCTGAAGAGAATCGTCCTTATGGATCCTTCTTATTCCTTGGGCCTACCGGTGTTGGTAAGACTGAGCTCTGCAAAGCTCTGGCGGGCTTCTTGTTTGATAGCGAAGATCACCTCATTCGTATTGATATGAGTGAGTTTATGGAGAAGCATAGCGTGGCCCGTTTAATTGGCGCGCCTCCAGGTTATGTTGGTTACGAAGAGGGTGGTTATTTAACCGAGCAAGTTCGCCGTCATCCATATAGCGTGATCTTGTTTGATGAAATTGAGAAGGCTCACCCAGATGTATTTAATGTGCTCTTGCAGGTATTGGATGATGGTCGTCTAACTGATGGTCAAGGTCGTACCGTAGACTTTAAAAACACTGTCATCGTAATGACTAGTAATATTGGATCACATTTGATTCAGTCGATGGTTGATAAGAAGCAAGCAGAGATTAAAGAGGCAGTATTCGAAGAACTAAAGAATCATTTCCGTCCTGAGTTCTTAAATCGTATTGACGAAATCGTAGTGTTCCATGGTTTGGATAAAGGCAATATCGCCAATATTGCGAAGATCTTGCTGAAGAACTTGTCAGATCGTTTGGCAAAAGTGGATATGCAACTTGAGGTCAGTGATGCCGCCTTGAATAAGATTGCTGAGGTGGGCTTTGATCCAGTCTTTGGAGCAAGGCCTCTGAAGCGGGCGATTCAGCAGCATATTGAGAACCCAGTCTCCAAGATGATTTTGGAAGGTAAGTTCGGACCCATGGATGTGGTACCTGTCGATGTAGATAAATCAGGTGAGTTTAGCTTTAGCCGTCAGGTTCATTAAGTAGTCCTAAGTAGCAAATACGTAGTTCAGCAGGAATATTCCTGCCCTAGTAAACTCGGTACATGACTGTTGCGCTTAGTAGGCGTGCCAGTGATGTCCGGGTTATTAGTCTCATTAGCCTAGCTCACGGCAGCTCTCATTTCTTTCATTTAATCCTTCCTCCCATGTTCCCATGGTTGAAGGACGCTTTTTCCCTTAGTTATGCTGAGCTTGGCATGCTCATGTCAATATTCTTTGTAGTCTCTTGCATTGTGCAGGCTGCCTCCGGATTTTTGGTGGATCGTATCGGCGCAAGACCCGTACTGTTTGCTGGGCTTGCTTTGCTAGCGCTTGCAGCACTTACCTATTCACAAAGCACTAGTTATGCCATGTTGATTTTGGGTGCGGTAATTGCTGGTTGCGGTAATGGTATTTTTCATCCAGTTGATTACACGCTCATTAATCACAAAGTATCGCCACCCAATCTTCCTTATGCCTATTCAATGCATGGAGTGACTGGATATTTAGGGTGGGCTGCTGCACCCACCTTTATGGTTGGGATTGCAGAGTTATCTGATTGGCGCATTGCCTTCTTATCTGCAGCGCTATTAGAGGTTTGTATCCTAGTGATTCTTTGGATGAATAAAAGCTATTTACTGGATAACGTCAAAGAGCGTCATGAAAATAGTTATGCAAGCGCTCAGGTTGCTAGGCTTGGCGTAGCACCTGAGAGTACATTCGCATTTCTGAAGCTCACTGGGGTTTGGTTATGCTGGATTTTCTTTTTCTTCAGCATGGCTTCTACTTCTAGCCTGCAATCATTTGCCCCTAGCGCGCTCTTTAAGCTTTACGAGATACCTTTAGATGTGGGAAGTTATTTCATTACCCTGCTGGCATTAGGAAGTGCTGGAGGAGTTTTATTTGGTGGATATTTAGCAGCCAAGTTGCAAGCTCCTGAGCGTATTGTGAGTTCTTGCTTATCTATTACCGTAGCTATGTGTTTATTACTTGCTACTGGACTACTTTCCGCACAGATCATTCCCTATGTATTTTTTGCGCTGGGATTTGGATATGGTGTCGTAGCGCCTTCTCGAGATCTCATGGTGAAGCAGGCAACCCCTAAGGGAGTGGCGGGTCGCGTTTATGGGATTGTCTATTCAGGAATTGATTTAGGAGCAGCGGTTGGCCCATTTATCTTTGGCTTCTTTATGGACGCCGGTCTTCCTAAGGCCTTGTTTATTGGAATTGCCCTATTCCAATTGATGATCATTCCTACCGTCTTTAAGGTGTCATCGAGCACACAGAGTAGAGTCTAAGAGAGTGCCGCTTTAATTTTTTTAGCAAATTCAATGGCATGTGGGTTATCCCCATGAATGCAGAGCGTATCCGCTTGAATTGAAACTTCACTACCGTCGATCGCTATCACTTTTCCAGTTTGTGACATTCCCAATACCTGCTTGAGTGCCGCCGATTCATCTTCAATCATTGCGCCCACTTGGCCGCGTGGCACCAAAAACCCTTCTTTTGAGTATCTGCGATCCGCAAATACTTCCTGCCACACGGGAATATCGAGTTCATTAGCAGCATCAACTAAACAACTTCCCGCTAATCCATACAAAATGACATCGTTACCAAGATCTTTCACCGCTCTAGCAACTCCTCGGGCAAGTTTCATATCCCTTGCGGCTTGGTTATATAAAGCGCCGTGTGGTTTCACGTGATGCAGTTTTTTGCCTACCGCTTGAACAAATGCTTGCAAGGCACCTGCTTGATACAATACATAGTTATAGGCATCTTGTTCGGAGATAGCCATTTCTCGTCTGCCAAATCCTTCTAAATCAGGAAGGCCGGGATGTGCGCCAATATGAACCTTTTTTTGCGTTGCGAGTCCAACTAATTTTTTCATACGGGCGGGATCACCAGCATGCCAGCCGCAGGCGATATTGGTGGAGGTAATGTAGTCAAGCAAGAGGGCATCATTGCCCATTTCCCAAGCTCCGAATCCTTCGCCCATATCACTATTTATATCCATCACGCTTTTCCAGTAGTTTGAATCATGGTTTGAATTGAGTGCATCGTTGCATCTTGTAACTTTAATGCTTCTGCATTGATGCGATCCGCCTCTTCAAGATCAATTGGCATCAATTGAATTTTATTACCTGGCTTCAGTTGCGCCAACTTCACAAGATCTGCGCGAATAACTTCTGCGAGGCGCGGGTATCCTCCCGTAGTTTGATGTTCTGCCAACATGACGATTGGCTCTTGAGATGGCGGAAATTGCACAGTTCCGAATGTGATTGCTTGAGAGGGGATATGAGGTAAATCTTTTTTAAGTTTGAAGTTACTTTGTAAGCGCACACCCATACGGTTACTTTGATTGCTCACAGTCCAAATGGTAGACCAAAATAATTCTCGGTCTTTTTCTGGTAAAAAAGATATGTGAGGCCCTGCTAAGCAATTGATGTGCGTTACGGAGTTTGCAGGGTGGAAAGGTGATCTCACATGCCATTTTGGGAAGCATGGCAACAGACTAGATTTATAAAGGGACTTTAGGAATGGTGAGCTCAGAGGTGCTTTGACATCGGAAAGCAAAAGTACATCACCTTTTTCTAAGCGCTTCGGACCGATATCAGCACTGATGTGAGAGCCTGCCCGACCTAAAATTTTAGGAAGCTCAAGACCTCCCCCAATAGCCAGCACTACTCTAAAACCCAAATTGAATGAAGAAAATTTGAGGGTATTTCCCTTTGCCAACCATACTGGCCGATTGCCTGGAATACGTTGGCCATCCACAATACCTTCGCAGGAGGCGCCAACCCAAGCTACACAGCACGCTTCGTGGAAAAGCAGTGTGGGTCCGGTAGAGGTCATTTCAATGGCGGCAGTTTCTGGTGAATTGCCAACCATTGCATTCGCTAGATGAAGCGAATCAAGGTCACACGCGCCCCCGGGTCCCACGGCCCAGTGAGATAAATTTTCACGAGGATTATCTTGAATGGTACTGAATGTCCCAGCCTGCAATACTTCAATACTGGCATTGCCTTCATCGGGTTTCGGTGCGCGAAGAATTTCAGATGAGGGTTGATTTTGATCTAGCTGTTTAAATTCATCTAAGGAGATTTCATGAATTTCCATTTGATCGCCCGCCATAAATAATCCTGGCGGATTTTTTTGAATATCAAACAATGTATTGGGCGATCTGCCGATGATATTCCAGCCACCCGGTGTAGTACGCGGATATATGGCTGTTTGTAGTTCTGCAATCGCAACGCTTCCTTTGGGCACTGATGGTCTAGGAGAGCTGAGTCGGGGTAGACGCAATTTCGGATTCAGCCCGCTGAAATAGGTAAAGCCGGGCATGAATCCAAGAATGTCAGCGGTGTAGAGGCTATCTTTGTGTATGCTGATGACCTCTTCAGTAGTTAGCTTACAAGCCTTGGCGATTGTCATTAAATCCAAAGCTACATCAGGGTGATAGCAAACCTGAATACGATGCGTAGTACTTAGCTCTGACTGAATCCTTTTTTGCTTGAGGAATTTCTCCCCCAGCTTTTCTAATTCATCAATAGCGCGCCTGCGAACGACGCTGGGGTTATCTGAGGAGTACTTCAGTTGCACAATCAAAGACTCTAGTCCGGGGATAATTTCGCCTGCCCATTCTGGCTTATTCGCAAAAAGGAGCTTACTGATTCCATGGATCTCACTTAAAGGATTCGGTGATTTCGAAAAATCTGCCAAAACACTGTGATCGCCAATTAGTGTGCAATGCATCATGAAAAGATATTAAGGGTTTTCTCTAGTTTGCCCTGTGGGCGCAATATTTGAGTTATAAAGATGCTACTCATTCAATAATTTAAAGCCTAAAAATAAAGGAGACAAAGTGAGTCAACAAACAGATACTAGTCTGACCGGTTTTTATAAAGTCATGAACCCTAAAGAGAAAAAAACCTTTTGGGGTTGTTTCTTGGGCTGGGCTTTGGACGGCATGGATTTCATGATTTACCCTCTGGTGATTGGCACCATTATTGCAGTATGGCAGGTGGACCGCGGAATGGCTGGTCTTGCTGTGACGGGTACGCTCTTGGCATCCGCATTTGGGGGCTGGTTTGCTGGTTACTTAGCTGATCGTATAGGTCGCGTTAGAACTTTGCAGTTCACTATTCTTTGGTTTTCTAGCTTTAGTTTGATCTGTGCATTTACCCAAGACTTCAATCAATTGATGGTTGCACGCGCATTACTTGGCTTTGGCTTTGGTGGTGAGTGGGCTGCTGGTGCGGTGTTAATGGGTGAAACGATTCGTGCAGAATATCGTGGCCGTGCAGTGGGTACCGTCCAATCTGCCTGGGCAATTGGTTGGGGTGCTGCAGTACTCTTACAAGCGATTATGTTTAGCCTGCTTCCGCCTGATATGGCTTGGCGTGCAATGTTCGTAGCTGGCTTCTTCCCTGCTGTTCTTTTGTTATACATTCGTCGCCATGTCGAAGAGCCAACAATTGCTAAGCTTGCTCGTGAAAAAGTAGTAGCAGCAGGCCAATCACCCTCCATTCTAGAAATCTTTAAACCTGGTTTATTGAAGACTACGATTTGGGCTTCATTACTCACGATGGGTGCACAAGGTGGTTACTATGCAATTACCACTTGGGTTCCTACATTCCTCAAGACGGAGCGTAAATTGACGGTAGTTGGCTCTACTGGTTATTTAGCATTTCTTATTGCGGGTAGTTTTATAGGCTACTTGGTTGGCGCGTGGATGGCTGACCGATTTGGCCGTCGGAAATTATTTATCACCTTTTCAATTGGCGCGATTGTCTTGGTTCTGGCATATACCCAGCTAGAAATCACAAATGAAATGATGATGTGGCTTGGCTTCCCATTGGGATTCTTTGCTAGTGGATATTTTTCCGGTATGGGCGCTTTCTTGACAGAGTTATTTCCAACTCGCTTACGTGGATCCGGACAAGGCTTTTGCTATAACTTTGGTCGCGGAATTGGCGCTTTATTTCCAGCCTTAGTGGGATATTTTTCAGCGCAATATGGATTGGCAATGGCAATTGCTATTTTTGCTGTCATTGCTTACGGAGTTTTCTTGATCGCTGCTATTGTGCTTCCGGAAACACGTGGTCGCGAGTTACAAGCAAACTAAATAAAGATCCTAACGTTGGAAAAAGATATTCCGTTTTGCCCAGGGCCGCCTGAACATCAAGGCGGTCCTTTTCCTTTTGTGATGCCTAAAGGTGCGGTCGATACACACGCCCATGTGATAAGCGCTGCCAGTCTCGTTCCTGGCCGCTCTTACACTGCGCCAGAAGCAACGGGTGAGCAATATATAGAAATGCTCGATGAGGTGGGTATGACCTATGGTGTTTTGATTCAGGTCAGCGTCAATGGGCAAGACAATGAGCCCATGCTAAGAGTGTTAGACCAACACCCCAAGCGGTTGCGGGGAGTAGCGGTCCCATTGCTTGGGCAGCCCAATGCTTACTATCAAAATATGAAAGATAGGGGTGTAGTAGGAATTCGAGTCAACGTCATGTTTGCTGGTGGTGGTCTAGATCTATCAAACCTAGAAGAATGCGATGCGCTTGCTCGAGACTGGGGATGGCATATTCAGTTCTTATTAGATGCAAATGATTTGCCCGCTCTGATGCCGCGCATGCAAAAGATGAAATCTACTTTAGTCATTGATCACATGGGTTTCCTGAAAACTTCAGTCGGCGTTCATTCCCCTGGGTTTATGGCATTGGTGGAATTGGTGCGCGAGCGAGCTTGGGTAAAAGTATCGGGTGCTTATCGCTTGAGTGAAAAATACCCCGGCTATCATAATGTGGTTCCTTATGCAAAGGCATTGATTGAGGCTGCGCCCAATCGCTGTATTTGGGGATCGGATTGGCCGCATGTTGCAACGTGGGGGAATATGCCTACCATTGCACAATTATTGGATTGTTTCGCTTTATATGCTCCTAATGAGGCAATTCGTAAGCAAATCTTGTGCGACAACCCTCAGCGTCTATACGGGTTTTAATTACCCATACCTAGCACTTTCTTTTTCATAATATGAAACTTCATTACGCTGCGTAAAATCCAGCGCAACATCTAGCCCTATATTCCATTCCAAGAAGTGAATAAATATTCCACATAGTAAAAATATATATATAAGTTATTGAATTTAAATAACTAAATATTTTGAAAAATATCTTAAATTCCTCTTGCCTGCTTTTTTGAACTGTCTAAACTCTTATATAAGACATAAGACTGAACTCAGTCTTAAGAGTCCTCAAATTTAGAAGTACTTGTTTAACTTAGGGAGAAAAACATGGCAGATCGCAAAGCAGAAATCGCAGCACTACAAAAAGACTGGGATACCAATCCACGCTGGAAAGGTATTACTCGTGGCTATACGGCTGAGGACGTAGTGCGTCTTCGCGGTTCATTGAAAATTGAGCACACTTTAGCTAAGCATGGCGCTGAGCGTCTTTGGGAATTAGTAAATAACGAAGCTTACGTTAACTGTTTAGGTGCTTTGACTGGTGGTCAAGCAATGCAACAAGTTAAAGCTGGTGTACAAGCTATTTACTTGTCAGGCTGGCAAGTAGCTGCTGACGGTAACTCTTACGCAGCGATGTACCCAGACCAATCTTTATATCCAGTAGATTCAGTTCCTAAGATGGTTGAGCGTATTAATAACTCATTCCAACGCGCTGATGAAATTCAAACAGCTAAAGGTATCAACAAAGGTGATGCAGGTTACATTGAGTATTTCGCTCCAATCGTTGCCGATGCTGAAGCTGGTTTCGGTGGTGTATTGAATGCATTTGAGTTGAGCAAAGCATTGATCAAGCAGGGCGCTGCTGGCGTTCACTTTGAAGATCAATTGTCTTCTGTTAAGAAGTGTGGACACTTGGGTGGCAAAGTATTGTTACCTACTGCCGAGTCAGTCCAGAAGTTGATTTCTGCACGTTTGGCTGCTGACGTGATGGGTGTTTCTACTATCATCTTGGCCCGTACCGATGCTGAAGCTGCTGACTTGTTGACATCTGACTATGATGCAAATGACAAGCCATTCTTGACAGGCGAGCGCACTCCAGAAGGTTTCTACAAAACACGTAAAGGCTTGGATCAAGCGATCTCACGTGGTTTGGCTTACGCTGCTTACGCTGATATGGTTTGGTGTGAAACTGGTACACCTGACCTGGAATTTGCTCGTCAGTTTGCTGAAGCAATTCGTGCGAAGTTCCCAGGCAAGATGTTGGCTTACAACTGCTCACCATCTTTCAACTGGAAGAAAAACTTAGACGACGCAACCATTGCTAAATTCCAACGTGAATTAGGTGCAATGGGTTACAAGTATCAGTTCATCACATTGGCTGGTATCCACTCTATGTGGTACAACATGTTCGACTTGGCTCAAGACTACATGCAGCGCGGTATGACTGCATACATCGAGAAGGTACAGGAGCCAGAATTTGCTGCTCGTGACCGTGGATACACATTCGTTTCACATCAGCAAGAAGTAGGTACTGGTTACTTCGACGATGTAACTACCGTGATTCAAGGCGGTAAGTCTTCTGTAACAGCATTGACTGGTTCTACTGAAGAAGAGCAGTTCCATTAAGCCTTAATAGATCCCTAAGTAGTCAGTAGTAAGCAGTAATACATCAATACTGCCTCGGCACCTAAATGACCCCACAAGGGTGACTTGGGTGCCGTTTTCGTTTACATTCTTCCCATGACCAATTGCGTACTCTGTAAAGACGAACTTAAGCCCGAAGAGGGGCAGCTGATTTGGCGCGGAGATGACTGCCGTGTCATTTTGGTAAACGACCCTGATCTACCTGGTTTTTGTAGAGTGATTTGGAATCGACACATAGCTGAAATGACCGATCTTGGCCATGGAGAGCGAGATCATCTGATGGCTTTGGTGTTTGCTGTGGAAGAAGCTATTCGCCACGTCATGCATCCGGATAAGGTCAATATCGCCGCTCTAGGCAATATGGTTCCTCATATTCATTGGCATATCATCCCTAGATTTAAAGATGATGCATTCTTCCCGGGTTCTGCTTGGTCTCAGAAAACCCAAGAAACACAACCGACTGTATTGGATGCTAGAAGAAGTAAAGCCCAAGAACTGCCTATAGCCATTAAGGCTGCAATTGCTAATCTATCTTAAAGATTTAATGCGTAAGTTATTTTTTGTTTCTTTAATACTTGTAACCAATGTATTGTCGGTTGGTTTTGTCCATGCAGATGAGATTCGGGTTATTACTTCAGGCGCATTTGCGGAAGCGTTGAAAGACTTGGTCCCTGAGTATGAAAAGCAATCGCCAAACAAGGTAATTATTTCGTATGGCTCATCCATGGGGGCTGCACCAGATTCCATTCCCTCTAGATTGGCCAAGGGTGAGCAATTTGATGTGCTTATTTTGGCTGCACCTGCCTTAGATGGGTTTATTAAAAACGGCGTAGTTCAATCAGGGACTAGGGTAGATCTGGTGGAATCGGTCATGGGTGCAGTAGTAAAGGCTGGCGCACCAAAGCCAGATATCAGCACTATGAGCGGGCTTAAAGCTGCCTTGTTAAACGCTAAATCAGTTGCCTATTCAGCAAGCGCTAGCGGCGTTTATTTATCGACAGAGCTTTTCCCAAAAATGGGTATTTCTGAGCAGATGGATAAAACTGCAAGAAAAATATATAGCGAAAGAGTTGCTTCAGTTGTAGCTAGAGGAGATGCGGACTTGGGCTTTCAGCAAGTAAGTGAGCTACTCCCCATTCCTGGCGTTGACTTTATAGGTGAGCTACCGCAAGAAGCTCAAAAGACAGTGCTATTCTCTGCGGGCATTACAAGTAACACGCAAAATTTAGATGCATCAAAAGATCTCATAGTATTTTTAGCATCAACAAAAGCAGTTGATACCATTCAAAAAGCAGGATTAAAGCCAGTATTGCCAGCAATACCTTGGTAGGATAAAAGGGACCATAGAAATGAAGTGTTTTACAAAAGCCGTTCTGATTACATTCTTATCTTTAGCATTTGGACCGGCGTTTGCTGCTGACCCTTGGCCCAATCACCCGATTAAATTTGTTGTTGGGTTTGGTCCTGGTGGTGCTAACGATACGGTTGCAAGAGTGGTTGCTGAAGCGGCTTCAAAGCAATTGGGTCAACCCATCATTGTTGAGAATAAGCCAGGGGCTGGCTCTGTATTGGGCGCAGACTTTGTAGCAAAGAGTGCGCCAGATGGTTACACCTTCTTTGTTAGTGCCGGTGGCATTGTTACTAACCCCATGATTAAGTCTTCTATGCCATATAAGGAGGGCGACTTAGTTCCGGTGGGTTTGTTAACAATCAGCCCCTCTATTATTGTTGTTTCAGCAGACTCCAAAATCAATAATATGAAGGATCTGCTCGTGCTGGCCAAAGATCCCAAGGGGCTTAACTTCTCGACTGCTGGCACTGGGAGTACTCCACACTTCGTAGCGGAGATGTTGAAAGTAAAAGCAGGCGGTAAATATGAAATCATTCCTTATAAGAGTGGCTCCGAAGGAATGGTGGCTGTTATCTCCAATCAAGTTGACGCAACCTCAGAGGCAAGCGTTGTAGTAATTCCGCAAATCCAAGGCGGCAAATTAAAAGCAATTGCTTCCACTTGGAATAAAAGAATTGCTGCTCTGCCTGATGTTCCAACAACTAAGGAGCAGGGGCATCCTGAAGTTTTCATTGGTCACTGGGCAGGGGTCTTTGCGCCCAAAGGCACACCTGATGCTATCTTGGAGAAAATGAATCAGGCGATTAATGCGGGCCTTAAGACTGCAGCTGTTCAGAGCCGCTTAACACCTCAAGGTATTGAGCCATCACCCGGAACGAGAGCCTCGTTTACTAAATTCCTCGCAGATGAGAAAGCAAGGCTAGAGCCAATAGTGAAGCGCGCCAATATGAAGGAGGATTAGGCCAATTTCTTGAGAGTTTCGAGACATCTTTCAGGATTTGGTAGTAGATCAGTACGTTACGTTTTCCATAGTGCCTGGGAAAAGTCTGCCTTTAGCTAATGGGGGCATTCAAGTAAAGCGTTCTTAGTTCATCTAAGGCAACAATAGCGATTTGATGGCTCCATCAAATTCGCCTCCGAAGATAAATTTCTTATTCCATATGTCTGATAGCGAACATGAAATTTATTCATTAAGGAATACGCTTAAATCTTGCATTGCTTAAAGAGCAAGCTGTAAGTGCATTATTTAATTAATGAATTAAACCCCATCTTTGATTTTTATTAAGTTTTGGGGTTTCACAAAAAGGAATTGATATGAATATTCTTCAAAAAATTGGACTTGTGTCTTTATTTAGTATTGCCTTAGCCGCATGCGTTCCAATGTCTGCTGGTCAAAGCATCGTTAAATCCAATAATGGCATTTTAGTTAGCACCAGCAATATGACCCTGTATACCTTTGATAAGGATCAAGCGGGATCGGGCAAATCAACCTGCAATGGGGATTGCACTATTAACTGGCCTCCATTATTGGTTGATAAAAATGCCACATCTTATGGTGACTACTCAATTATTACGCGTGATGACGGTAAACAGCAGTTTGCCTACAAAGGTAAGCCCTTGTATTTCTTCAGTTTGGACAAAAAGCCCGACGATCGCAATGGTGATAACTATTTAAATGGTGCCTGGCATATCGTTCAGATGTAATGCGCTGGAATTTTTGAAAGCTGCCCTTGGGCGGCTTTCATCTCACCTTTACTTTCCCAGATTTTTCAAAGCCTCTAAATACTTCTCGGGACTGAGGGGTTGTCCTTCACGCTGTGCTTCCCACATCACTTGCCCTAGGCATTCCATCATTACGTGCTGGGCCTCATGCATTGAACCCAACTTCAGAGATAGCTTGTCTGCAATCTCTTTAATGCCTGGTGGTTGATTGATCGAGATCTGCTCACTAATCGAAAGATGCATCGACAAATGCAAGAAGGGGTTGGTTTCGCCACGTTCCGGCGTGTAGTCCTGAGCAAGAGCGCTCTCTGGATCCTTGAGTAAGTCGTGGTATTCGGGATGCTCAACCATCCAATCGCTTGCGAGCGTCTCCATGGGATCAAGAATATGATTCTCGATCCTCTTTTTCCAGGTGTCACAGAAAAAGCGACGCACTTCTTCACGGGTTGGATTAAATATCGCCACGAACTTTTCCTTTACCAGTTTTTTGTTTAAAGCCGCATAGTGGTTCTACTATGCATTGTGCACAATCTGGGTTGCGCGCCTTGCAGGTATATCGACCATGCAGAATTAGCCAGTGATGAGCATCTAGTAGGTATTCTTTTGGCACGCGCTTGAGTAATTGCTCTTCCACTTTCACTACATCTTTGCCGGGCGCCAGCCCTGTTCGGTTAGATACTCTAAAGATGTGCGTATCCACCGCAATCGTAGGTTGCCCAAAGGCGGTATTCAGAATGACATTCGCAGTCTTTCTGCCAACACCAGGTAGAGCCTCTAATTCTTCGCGAGTCTGCGGAACTTCACCACCATGTTTCTCTAGGAGCAGTCGGCATGTTTCTTGAATATGTTTACCTTTGGAATTGAATAATCCGATATGCTGAATAAAGGGTCTAACACCATCTTCACCAAGATCTAAAAGGGCTTGTGGGGTATTGGCAATCTTATAAAGCTTGCGCGTTCCCTTATTAACTGAGACATCAGTTGCTTGTGCCGATAGTAGTACCGCAATTAACAACTCAAATGGCGAGCTATATTCCAGCTCAGTTTCTGGTTTGGGATTGTTGGCTTTGAGCTGCTCAAAAAAAGCACGACGCTTTTCTAGATTCATCATTTCTTTTGTTGGGCTCGTGCAATGGCGGCTGCAATGATGGCACGCTTACGTTCTTGCTCTTTAAGCTCATCTGCTGATGATGGGCTTTCAGCATTAACTGCTGCTAATTTGCTTGCCGCTTTTTTGGCTAAGCGATCATCATTATCTTTTTGCTCTCTATCGAGTCGTTGTTCACGATCGTGGTAACGCTTGCGGGAAACATCTGCCAACTCTTGGGACCAAGCATCCCAACCAGTTTGATTGCCCGTTACATCAATCATGCTAATGCAATCAACTGGACACGGCGGAATGCAGAGGTCACATCCAGTGCACCACTCAGTCAACACCACATGCATTTGCTTGGAAGCTCCAACGATCGCATCAACAGGACAAGCCTGAATACATAGTGTGCAGCCAATGCACTTTTGTGGATCTATGAATGCAACAGGCCTGGGGCGCTCAGCTCCACACTCCGGATCAATGACGGGATGTAGCTCAAAGGCATCTTGAGGGTAGATGGGTATTAGAACCTTGCTCAAGCGCTCAATACCCTCAATCCCACCAGGTGGGCAGCGATTTGGGAGCGCATCTCCAGAGGCCATTGCCTCGGCATAGCCACGACAGTCTGGGTAGCCGCATTTAGTACATTGGGTTTGCGGAAGAATATCCTCAAGTTGGTCGATGAGGTTATTTGCTTGGCTCATGGGAAAGGCCTGTTGAATTCTTCTTAAAATTAAAGGCCCCGAAGAGCCCTTAATTTATGCAGACTTGGTAGTCCGTGTAGCAGTTTTCTTCGTATTCTGATGTTCGCGAATGAACGTCTTAATCTTTGGGTAAACCTTTTCACGCCAACGACGACCAGCAAAGATGCCGTAGTGACCAGCACCAGCAACTTCATAGTGGTCTTTGCTATCTTTTGGAATGCCGGCACATAAGGCATGAGCTGAACGTGTTTGACCACTTCCAGAGATGTCATCAAGCTCACCTTCAATGGTGAGGAGGGCAGTCTTTTTAATATCTTGTGGTTTTACAAGCTCACCAGAAACTTCCCAAGTGCCGTTTGGCAATGAGTAGTCTTGGAAAACAGTCTTAATAGTGTCGAGGTAGAACTTAGAGTCCAAATCCAATACCGCGTTGTATTCATCGTAGAAACGGATGTGTGATTCCGCATCTTGTTCGTCGCCACGCACTAAGTTTTGGAAGTAATCCCAATGAGATTGCAAATGGTTTTGCGGGTTCATGGCGATAAAGCCAGTGTGCTGCAAGAAGCCTGGGTAAACTTTACGGCCAGCGCCTGGATAGTTAGGCGGAACGCTATAAATCACATGGCTTTCGAACCACTCGAATGATTTTTGATCTGCAAGGTTATTTACTGCAGTCGGTGACTTGCGTGCATCAATTGGGCCGCCCATCATGATCATAGAGGCTGGCGTTGCTTCGCCGGCAGAGGCCATCAATGAGATTGCGCCCAAAGTTGGAACGGTGGGTTGGCAAACAGAGATCACATGTAAATCTTTGGCGCCAATGGTGCGAATGAATTCTTGTACGTAATGAACATAGTCATCAAGACCAAATTCACCATCTTCTACCGGTACCAAACGAGCATCGATCCAATCGGTGATGTAAACCTTATGGTCTTGCAAGAGGGTGCGTACTGTGTCGCGAAGCAAAGTGGAGTGGTGTCCAGATAATGGAGCTACCACCAATACTGTTGGATCTTCTTTGAGTTTCTTGATAACTTCTACATCATCAGAGAAGCGCTTGAAGCGTACCAAGTTACAGAATGGCTTTGCAACTGCAGTTCTTTCATGAATGGCAACTTCTTTGCCATGGGCCATGACTGAACGAATACCAAATTCCGGCTTCTTGTAATTCTTACCTAAGCGATAGAGGAGTTCATAACTAGCAGCCAATCGATCCGATCCCGGAACCTTAGAGGCGGGATTTGAGGCATTGATAAAAGCTTCTGAAGCAGCGCGTGCCCAAGAACTAACTGGTTGAAGTAAGGCTTTTTGAAACTCATGTAACTGATATAGCATGGTACCTCCGGTAATTCAGTGTATCCGCTTATTACGCTTTAATTAAGCCAATACGCGGGCGATTGCTTTGGCCACTTTATCAATATTTTTGGTATTGAGGGCTGCAACACAAATGCGTCCAGTAGAGAGAGCATAAATACCATCCTCTTTCTGTAAGCGATCAACTTGCTCAGCTGTTAAGCCTGAGTAAGAAAACATGCCACGTTGCTTCTCGATAAAAGCAAAATCTTGCTTTACACCAGCAGCAGCGAGTTTTTCAACCAAGCCATGACGCATTGCTTTAATACGGTCACGCATTTCTGCCAACTCATCTTCCCAGAGCTTACGTAATTCTGGTGAATTCAAAACAGCAGCAGCAATTGCAGCGCCGTGAGTTGGGGGATTGGAATAGTTAGTGCGAATGACGCGCTTCAATTGTGAAAGTACGCGAGTAGATTCATCTTTGCTTTGTGTGACGATAGACAATGCACCAACACGCTCACCGTAGAGTGAGAATGATTTGGAGAAAGAGCTTGATACAAAGAAAGACATCCCTGAATCAGCAAAGAGGCGAACTGCAATACCGTCTTTCTCAATCCCATCAGCAAAGCCTTGGTAGGCCATATCCAAGAAGGGGATGAGACCTTTGTTCTTGCAGATATCAATCACTTGGCGCCATTGCGCTTCTGTAATATCTGCACCAGTAGGGTTGTGGCAGCAAGCGTGCAACAACACGGTCGTGTTCTTTGGGAAAGACTCTAAGGACTTCACCATACCGTCAAAATCTACGCCACGAGTTTTGCCGTCAAAGTAGGTGTACTCGACAACATCAAAACCAGCAGATTCAAAAATGCCGCGATGGTTTTCCCAGGTTGGGTTGCTAATCGCGCAAGGCGCATTGAGGTTCAGGCGCTTAATGAAATCCGCACCAACGCGCAATGCACCGGTTCCACCAAGGCATTCGGCTGTGACAACGCGACCGTCTTTAATGAGTGCGGAGTCAGCGCCAAACAATAAATTTTGCACTGCACTGTTATATGGGTTTGGTCCTTCGATTGGAATGTAGCTACGTGGCGAGTGCTTTGCAACAATCGCCTCTTCAGCTTTAATCACCGCCTTAAGAAGTGGAACTTTGCCTTCGTCTGTGTAATACACGCCAACACCTAAATTCACTTTGTCAGCACGTTGGTCTGCAACGTAGGCTTCTGTAAGGCCAAAAATAGGATCTTTAGGGGCTAGCTGGACTGAGGCAAACAGGGTCATTTGAGTTTGAAAGTGGTAGTTAGGGGGTGATTAAGGATGGTTTTGTTTGTTGTTGACGTTATATTCAGTTTAATTGTCGGTTTTTGAAGCCAGAATCAACTATTTCCTAAGAAAAACGGCAAAATCATTGTTTGTACAAAATTCGCTGTGAATAACTCTCACAGGTGAAATGATAGCCGAGATGCCCCCTAAGTTGCCCAAAACTGGTCTAAATGTTGAAGTAAAAGAAGTGCAAAAAACCCCTGTGGCAGATCCCTTGGGTGAGGCGGGTCACGACCTCGATCCGGCCAAGTTTGTAAGCTTCCCAGACTCCCCCTATCAGCTCTATCAGCCATTTCCGCCTGCTGGAGACCAGCCCCAGGCCATTGACGCCCTGGTTGAGGGTATTGAAGATGGTCTGACGTTTCAGACACTCTTGGGCGTTACAGGGTCCGGAAAGACCTTCACGATGGCGAATGTCATCGCCAGAACCGGCCGTCCTGCCATCATTTTTGCCCCGAATAAGACCCTAGCTGCCCAGCTTTACAGTGAATTTAGGGAGTTTTTCCCGAGAAACGCCGTTGAGTACTTCGTCAGCTATTACGACTACTACCAGCCAGAGGCTTATGTACCTCAACGCGACCTCTTTATTGAAAAAGATTCCTCTATTAACGAGCACATCGAACAGATGCGTTTGTCTGCAACCAAGAGTTTATTAGAGCGTCGAGACGTCATTATTGTTGCGACCGTATCTGCAATTTACGGCATTGGTAATCCTGGTGACTATCACAGTATGGTGATGACATTGCGTCCTGGCGACAAGATGAGTCAGCGTGATATTTTGATGCGCCTCATTGCGATGCAATACGACCGCAACGAAACGGATTTCAAGCGCGGTGTATTTCGAGTGCGTGGCGACACAATTGATATTTTCCCGGCTGAACATAATGAGTTAGCAGTAAGGGTGGAGTTGTTTGATGATGTCGTGGAGAGTTTGCAATTCTTTGATCCCCTCACTGGCAAGATTCGTCAAAAGATTCCACGCTTCACTGTTTACCCAAGTTCTCATTACGTTACACCTCGCGATACTGTTTTGAAAGCAATTGAAACTATCAAAACAGAGTTGCGCACGCGCTTAGATGAGTTTGTGAAGGATGGCAAACTGGTCGAGGCACAACGTCTCGAGCAACGTACTCGTTTTGATTTAGAGATGCTCAATGAGTTGGGTTTCTGTAAAGGTATTGAGAACTATTCTCGCCACCTGTCTGGTGCCGCTCCGGGCGATGCCCCGCCGACGCTAGTCGACTATTTGCCGAATGATGCCTTGATGTTCTTGGATGAAAGCCATGTCTTAATTGGGCAGCTTAATGCAATGTATAACGGAGATAAATCTCGTAAACATACTTTGGTGGAATTTGGTTTCCGTTTGCCTTCGGCAATGGATAACCGCCCACTCAAATTTACTGAGTTTGAAACCAAAATGCGTCAAACTATTTTCGTTTCTGCAACACCGGCTGATTATGAGAAAACGCATCAAGGACAAGTTGTCGAGCAAGTGGCTAGACCAACTGGTTTAGTCGATCCAGAAATTGAAGTGTTGCCAGCAAGTACACAGGTTGATGATTTGTTAGATCAAATTCATGCACGCGTCAAAGTGCATGAGCGAGTTCTAGTTACTGTATTGACTAAACGTATGGCTGAGCAATTAACGGACTATCTTTCTGATAATGGTGTAAAGGTGAGGTATGTTCACTCAGACATCGATACAGTTGAGCGAGTAGAAATTTTGCGTGACTTACGTTTGGGCGTCTTCGACGTACTGGTCGGTATTAATTTATTACGCGAAGGCTTGGATATTCCTGAGGTATCTCTTGTAGCCATTTTGGATGCCGATAAAGAAGGCTTCTTACGTTCAGAACGCAGCCTGATACAGACCATAGGCCGTGCTGCTCGTAACGTTCGTGGCAAAGCCATTTTGTACGCCGATCGGATTACCGACTCCATGAAACGCGCAATGGGCGAGACCGAAAGACGGCGAACCAAGCAAATTGCCTTCAATAAGCTTCATGGGATTGAGCCTAAGGGCGTCAAAAAGCGCATTAAGGACATTATTGATGGCGTCTATGACATCAAAGAGAAGCGTCAGGAGATGCAGGTTGAGCAGGAGCGGGCTCATTATGAAGATATGGGTGAGAAGGACTTGGCGGCTGAAATTAAGCGCCTAGAGAAGCAAATGAACGCTGAAGCCAAGAATTTGGAGTTTGAAAAGGCTGCCAGCACCAGGGATAGACTCACTAAGGTTAAAGAAATGGCTTTTGGGGCCAGATCTAGGGACTCTGTCTAAAGATTCGGCGGCCAATTCCTGGCTTCCATTGAGGTTTTTTGGGATAATTCCCGAGCAATTTGATAGGGAATATGGTAAAGTTGAGTGGAATGGTCGGGTATTACCCGCCCGACTGTTAGCTGTCCATAACAATCCATTACCAAGGTGACATATGAGACTTACAACCAAAGGTCGTTTTGCAGTAACCGCAATGATTGATTTAGCCCTGCGTGAAACGCATGGTCCCGTAACTTTGGCCGGAATTAGCCAGAGACAAAAGATATCCCTTTCTTACCTCGAGCAATTGTTCGGCAAATTACGCCGTTTCAATATCGTGGAGAGCACACGTGGTCCTGGTGGTGGATACACCCTGGCGCGACCATCCTCTGAAGTGAGCGTTGCTGACATCATTGTCGCAGTCGATGAGCCTCTCGATGCGACTCAATGTGGCGGCAAAGGCAACTGTCATACCGATGAAGAAAATCATGGACGCTGTATGACTCATGATCTCTGGAGTAATCTCAACTCCAAAATGGTTGAGTACCTCAGTTCTGTGAGCTTAAAAGATTTAGTTCAGCAACAAGAAGGTCGCGGTATTGTCATTCAAGACATGCGCCAAAAGAAAATTAAGGTTGAAAGCACTAAGGCAGATAAACCTGCCCCAGCCCTTGCAGCTAAAAAAGAAGCACCCCCTAAAGCGCCATTAGTCAATTCCGTATTCAATTTGGCTCGCCAAAGTTAATAACGTATTACCTACCGATAAATAAACCATGAACGCACCACAAGACCTTCCGAAGCAACCGGTTCCAATGTTTAGCCCTAAGCACTTCCCGGTGTATATGGATTATTCAGCTACAACGCCGATTGATCCGCGCGTGGTCGACAAAATGTTGCCTTATTTGCGTGAGCAGTTTGGTAATGCCGCTTCCCGCAGTCATGCTTATGGCTGGGCTGCAGAAGAAGCTGTTGAGTGGGCGCGTTCAGAAGTTGCTCAGTTGGTACATGCTGATCCAAGAGAGATTGTCTTTACTAGCGGTGCCACTGAAAGTATTAACTTGGCATTAAAAGGCGCGGCGCATTTTTACAAAGATCGCGGTAATCACATCATCACTGTTAAGACCGAGCACAAGGCAACTCTAGATACTTGTCGCGAGCTTGAGCGCGAAGGTTTTGAAGTGACTTATTTAGATGTATTGCCTAATGGCCTGATTGATTTTGCGCAGCTTGAAGCTGCCATGAAGCCGGGCACGATTTTAGCTTCAGTGATGTATGTCAATAATGAAATCGGTGTTGTGCAAGATATTCCTGCAATTGGTGAGTTGTGCCGTTCACGTGGAGTGATTTTTCATGTGGATGCAGCGCAAGCGACTGGCAAAGTAGATATTGATCTAGAAAAGATCAAAGTGGATTTGATGAGCTTTTCTGCGCACAAGACCTATGGCCCTAAAGGTATTGGCGCTTTGTTTGTGCGTCGTAAGCCACGTATTCGTATTGAGGCGCAGATTCATGGCGGTGGTCATGAGCGCGGTATGCGTTCTGGAACTCTTGCAGTTCACCAGATCGTAGGCATGGGTGAGGCTTTCCGCATTGCTCGTGTTGAGATGATTGAAGAGAACAAGCGTATTCGTGGACTGCGTGACCGCTTACTCAATGGTTTGAAAGATATTGAAGAAGTCTATGTCAACGGCGACATGGATGATCGTGTTCCACATAACCTCAACATTAGCTTTAACTATGTTGAAGGCGAGTCTATGTTGATGGCGCTAAAAGATTTAGCGATCTCCTCTGGTTCAGCTTGTACCTCAGCATCGTTAGAGCCTTCTTATGTATTGCGTGCGCTGGGTCGCAACGATGAGTTGGCGCATAGTTCCATTCGCTTTACCTTGGGCCGCTTTACGACCGAAGAAGAAGTGGACTTCACTATCAAGTTGGTAAAAGAAAAGATTGCCAAGTTGCGTGAGTTATCCCCGCTCTGGGAAATGTATAAAGACGGAATTGATATCAGCACGATTCAATGGGCTGCACACTAAAAGATATTTAAAGATAAAGAAATTAAAGAGGAAATACCATGGCATATAGCGAAAAGGTCATCGACCACTACGAAAATCCCCGCAACGTTGGCTCATTTGAAAAGGGCGACGAGAGTGTAGGTACTGGTATGGTTGGGGCTCCAGCCTGTGGCGACGTAATGAAATTACAGATTCGTGTGAACGATCAAGGCGTGATTGAAGATGCCAAGTTCAAGACTTATGGTTGCGGTTCAGCGATTGCTTCTTCTTCCCTAGTAACCGAATGGGTTAAGGGTAAGACTTTGGATCAAGCGCTAGAGATCAAGAATTCACTCATCGCTGAAGAGTTGGCTTTGCCCCCTGTAAAGATTCACTGCTCTATCTTGGCTGAAGATGCCATCAAGGCAGCAGTAGCGGATTACAAAGAAAAGCACCCAGCGAAATAAGCAGATAAAACTATGGCAATTACCTTAACTGACAAAGCAGCTGCACACGTAAACCGCAATCTTGAGAAGCGTGGCAAGGGTTGCGGCTTGCGCTTGGGTGTTCGCACAACAGGTTGCTCTGGTTTGGCATATCAGCTTGAGTATGTAGATGAGCCTGCTGCTGAAGATCAGGTATTTGAGTCCAATGGCATTAAGGTATTTGTAGATCCAAAAAGCTTGGCTTACTTGGATGGTACGGAGCTAGATTTTGTGCGCGAGGGTTTGAACGAGGGATTCAAGTTTCAAAATCCAAACGTAAAAGATGAGTGTGGTTGTGGCGAATCCTTCCGCGTCTGACGATTACTTCCACTTCTTTGGATTAAATCAGCAATTCAAAATCGATTTGCCTGCTCTAGATCAGGCGTACCTGGCGATTCAGAAGGAAGTGCATCCTGATCGCCATGCGCGTGGTAGCGATGCAGAGCAACGCCTTGCTATGCAGATGGCTACCTTTGCTAATACTGCCGTTCAAACACTAAAAAACCCCATCCAACGTGGCCTCTATATTTGCCAGCTTCATGGCGTTGATGCCAAGCTGGAAACCAATACTGCCATGCCTGCCGCTTTTCTGATGAAGCAAATGGAATGGCGTGAGAATTTAGATGAACAAGCGGAAGACTTGCCGGCGCTTGAAGCCTTGATGGCTGAAGTAGAGCAATCAAAACAAGATACCCTTGCAGAAATCGCTCAAGCCATTGATGGCGCCAAAAACTATTTACGTGCCGCAGAGCTACTTCGTGGCTTGCTCTTCATCGATAAATTTGCGGTTGAGCTTGATGACACCATCGCAGCCTTAATTTAGTCCTTACTCAAGCTAAACTCTATCTCCTATGGCCTTATTACAAATCTCTGAACCCGGTAAATCGCTGGCGCCCCATCAGCGCCGTATTGCTGTGGGTATTGATTTGGGAACCACTAATTCTTTGGTGGCCATTGTGCGTGATGCCTTGCCTAAGGTGTTACCAGATGCGCAGGGGCGCGAGCTGCTTCCTTCCGTTATTCGTTATTTGCCTAATGGCAGAACTCAAGCTGGCTTTGAAGCACTTGAGAGTGTGGTCATTGACCCAAAAAACACTATTGTTTCAGTAAAGCGTTTTATGGGTCGCGGCTTGCTAGATGTGGAAAATATTGAAAGTGCCCCATACGACTTTGTTGATCAACCCGGCATGCTTAAACTCAGAACAGTTGCTGGAGATAAGAGTCCAATTGAAGTCTCGGCGGAAATCTTGGCGCGCTTGCGTCAATTAGCGGAAGACTCTGTGTCTGATGAGATTGTTGGCGCAGTGATTACAGTCCCCGCTTACTTTGATGATGCGCAACGTCAAGCAACCAAAGATGCTGCTAAGTTAGCCGGCATTGAAGTTCTTCGTTTATTGAATGAGCCGACCGCTGCTGCGATTGCCTACGGATTGGATAATGCCTCCGAAGGTATCTATGCGGTTTACGATCTAGGTGGTGGCACCTTTGATATTTCCATATTGCGCATGAGTCGCGGTGTATTTGAAGTGCTTGCTACTGGCGGTGATTCTGCTTTAGGTGGTGATGACTTTGATCACCGCTTGTATTGCTGGGTCATTGAGCAGGCCAAGCTTCCCCCTTTATCCATTCATGATCATCGTACGCTGCTACAGGCCTGTAAGCATGCCAAAGAGCTACTAAGCCACAACCCTCTGGCGCGCGTTCACGAGACGCTGGCAGATGGTACGGTAGTTAATGTTGGCGTTAGTCAGGCGCAGCTCTTTGAGATAACCCAAAATCTAGTAACCAAGACTTTGATAGCGTGTAAAAAGGCGTTGCGCGATGCTGGCCTTAAGGCGGAAGATGTTAAAGGTGTAGTAATGGTGGGCGGCTCAACCCGTATGCCAAATGTACAACGCGCTGTTGGCGAACTCTTTGGTACCCAGCCATTGAACAATCTGAACCCCGATCAAGTAGTTGCATTGGGTGCGGCGATGCAAGCTGATTTATTAGCTGGCAATCAAAGCAAAGATGATGAGTGGCTCCTATTGGATGTTATTCCGTTATCGCTTGGTATTGAAACCATGGGCGGTTTGGTAGAAAAAATCATTCCACGCAATACACCTATACCGGTAGCTAGAGCGCAAGACTTCACGACCTTTAAAGATGGACAGACTGCCTTAGCTATTGCGGTGGTGCAGGGCGAGCGCGAACTTGCGCAAGACTGTCGCTCATTAGGTAGGTTTGAATTACGCGGCATACCGGCAATGGCTGCAGGCGCAGCCCGTATCCGGGTCACCTTTCAGGTGGATGCCGATGGTTTATTGTCTGTAAGCGCGGTAGAGCAAGGCTCTGGCGTAAAAGCATCCATTGATATCAAGCCTTCTTATGGCCTAACTGATGCAGAAATTACTCGCATGCTGCAAGACGGTTTTGCATCTGCTAAAGAGGATTTGCTTTCGAGATCATTGCGTGAAGAGCAGGTAAATGCGCAGCGCTTATTAGATGCAGTGCATACGGCGCTAGCAAGTGATCGCTCTTTACTGAGTTCGGCAGAGCAGAAAGAGGTTGATCAAGAGATGGCAATCCTACAAAAGATCTTAAATGAAGAAACTGATAGCGCTATTGTTCGCAAGGCCGTTGATCATGCCGCCAAGGCAACTGATGACTTCGCACAAAAACGCATGAACGCTAGTATTCAGAAGGCTTTATCTGGCAAGAATGTTGCTGAAATTTAAGTAAATAAAATACAAACCGAATACCAATAGAAAAGAATCATGACTCAAATCGTTGTACTACCGCATAGTGAGTATTGTCCTGAGGGTGCAGTTGTTGAGGTTGCCCCAGGCACTTCGATTTGTGAAGCCTTGTTAGAGAATGACATTCCCATTGAACATGCTTGCGATATGGTGTGCGCTTGCACTACTTGCCATGTGATCGTTAAAGAGGGCTTTCAAAGCTTGAACCAACCCGATGAAAACGAAGAAGATATGCTTGACCGCGCCTGGGGACTAAACCCGCAGTCCCGTTTATCTTGCCAGGCCATTGTTGCCAAACAGGATTTAGTGATTGAAATCCCTAAATATTCAATCAATCACGCCAAAGAGAATCATTAATGCACCAAAATGACGCATTAATGCCTGCAATCATGCAAACCTAGTAAAGAGTTATTTCTGGCGGGACTAATATGAAGTTGTAGTTCATTCTTTAGGTAGTACCTCCAAAAAATCTTTTAAGCCATCCTTCGGGGTGGCTTTTTCTTTGCTAGTTTTTAAATTATTGCGTAGGAATATTTCTCGCCTTAATTACTTTTTCCCAGTTTGCAGATTCGACCTGTATTTTGGTGTCTACATCCTTGCTCTTCATCATCATTGGTGTCAAGCCGTTGGTATCCATATTGGCAAGTAGAGACGGCGCCTTAAATGATTTCTCAGTTGCGACATAAATTTTGTCAATGATAGATTGTGGGGTGCCTGCTGGAACTGCTAAGGCATACCAGCCGGTATTTTCAAATCCAGGAATACCTGCTTCAGAGGCTGTGGGAACATTGGGGAGTTGCTTCAATCTTTTGCTGCTGGTAACAGCAAGCGCTTTTACTTGACCTGCTTTAGCAAACCCTCCGGTTGCTGGAAAATTCCCAGCCATAAAATCAATTTGTCCAGCAATCAAATCATTTAATGCAGGGTTCTCACCTTTATAGGGCACATGCGTCGCATGAATTCCTGCGGAGTACAGAAAATTCTCGTTAGCCATGTGTATCTGGCTCCCAATGCCAGCTGATCCAAAGTTCAACTCTTTTGTTTTGGCTAAGGCAATAAGTTCTACAAGCGTATTGACTGGTAGTTTTGGGCTTACTGCAATCACCATAGGAACGGTTGCTATGGCAGTGATATAAGTTAAATCCTTTATATAGTTAATAGAGGATTTTTTATAGATGAAGGGATTGACGGTCATCATGCTGCCAGAAGCTAGCAGGATGGTGTAGCCATCCGCTGGCGATTTGGCAACCATTTCTGCGCCGATATTGCCGCCGGCACCTCCACGGTTTTCAACAATCACGTTTTGACCAAGATTCTTAGCAAGTTCTTGGGAAAGTATTCTTCCTAGAATATCTGCGCTTCCACCTGCAGCAAACGGAACAATCATTTTGATCGGTTTATCGGGCCATGATTGCGCAGAGATATTGGCAGAAGAAAATATGCCTAGTGTTGCGCAAAGCGCAAGAATAATTCTATTATTTTTGGTAAAGATGCTATTTAAAAGTTGCATGGTATTTTTCCCCAACTACTTTGTTATGAATATTTTTTATTGATAAAAGAGGATGCCTTAAATTCTCCAGCCCAATTTTTTAGGGTGCTTGCCACATTACTGGGATCTTCATCCCAGCTAAGACGGTGTTGAAAAGCGGGTCGTAATTCTGATCCAATTCCGCAACCCCACAATTGAAGATGGGGTTGCTGCTCACACCAAGAAATAGCCTGCAAAAGATGATCTTTTAGAAACTCTTCACCGTTTGCCTCAATAGTCGCTCGATCCATTGGACACCCATCAGAAAAGAGGATGAGTGTTTTATTGGAATGCTTATTGCGATCAGTCTTTTGCAAGCGCTCCACAGCCCATAGAAGTGCCTCGCCATCAACGCTCTCGGTATAGATTTCTGGGCGCAATAGTGCAGCGATACCAGCTCGAGATCTTCTCCAACTGGTATCGAAGTCTTTAAAAATCCAATGCGCTCGTTCATTGAGTCGGCCAGGATTGGATGGCTGACCACTTTTGCGCCACTCTTTGAAAGGTTTTCCACCTTGCCAGGTATTGGTGCTGTATCCGAGCACTTCAGTTTTAATGCCAGCCCACTCAAGGATTCTCACTAAAGAATCAAGGCAAGCGGCATTTTTGACGCGCTGCTCTTTCATGGAGCCAGAACAATCTACTAAAAGTGTAACCCTAGCATTTACTTGGCTAGTAGGTATCAGTTGCTTGTACAGTGCTGGCTGCAGTGGGGAAGTTACAGTACGAGTAAGATAGCGCCGATCAAGAACTGCCTCAGCCTCAGTGGTTTGCCAGTGATTGGGGGCATTACTTGAAAATAATTGCTGGTACATGCGAATGAGCTTTGCCCAGGGAATATTTTGTTTGGCTATTTCAGCATTCAACTGATCTTGATAAACAGCCAATTGGGCTAATCTGATTTTTTTCTTAGCCTCAACCTCGGTGTCATAACTTGAGTTGTAAATGACATACTTTTCAAGTGATTTCTGAGCTTGGTGTCGCCTCTCGCTCGAAGATGTTGCTGGACTTTTAAAATCTACCGAAATTTTTCCGGCATGTGGTGGCACCCATTCAATTTTTAGTTGGGTTGCGCTTTGACTTTTGCGTTTGGTGCGAATGCTGGGATTATTGCGGTACTCATTAGCAATTAATCCAGATACTAGATTAATCACTTCATGCGAGGTATTCCCATACTGTGCTTGGTCGTATCGGTTGGCTTTTAGTTTCACTAAAAGAGGCCCCATACTTTCAGCCAATCCAGCTCTGGTGGCTTCCACGATATCTTGCATTAACTGCGGAATAGGTTGGCTATTGAGTTTCATCCAAACCGTTGAAAAGATCGTGATGAGTAAAAGGCCGATACTTCCTTCCACTCCGCCACTGGCAATGAATTGCTGCATCCAAGCGATAAATTGAGTCTGAACATTTTGCTGGCTGCCTTTGAGCTCATCTGGACAATTGCTCTCTACTCGAATTTGCTCTAAGACTTCAAATATCAGCGATTCAATCATGCCTTCAGGTGTTAGTGATGCATGTATATCGGCATCCGAATACCGAAGACGCAATGCAATGCCATCCAATATCCCTCTTGGGAATGCCCATGATGTTTTGAGATTCTCTAAATTGAGATGTGGCGCAATAGAGTCCAGCGGCGCAGATTGATGAAAAAGTTGCCAATCGCGAATTTGCGCGCTTGCTTCCCCAGACAATGAACGAATCATCGCACCATATTGCTGCTGCTGTTCGAAGTCTTGGTGAGTTTGGGTTTGCAAGGTGAGTCTAATCGCGCCTAAAGTTATTTCGTATTTAAATCAAGCTCGCTAGCGAAGCAGCGTTGGTAGTATTCAGCTACCAATGCTTTTTCTTCGGATTCACATTTGTTTAAAAATGCGAGAGCAAATGCAATCTGCAAGTCCTTAAAAATGCGCCAATTTTCTCCCCAGGTAATAAGGGTTCTTGTTGACATTAATGTCGAAATGTCTCCGGCTGCAAAGCCGCTTCTAGTCAGGTTCGCAAGGCTAATCATCGCTTTTGCTTGGGCATCAGAAAGCTCTGGTACTTTTGCCATTAAAATCTTTTGCTCTTCGCTGGGCTCAAGATAGTTAAGCGCAGCGACGATATCCCAACGATCCATTTGGCCGTGGTTTAGTAATTGTGTGCCTTGATATAACCCATTCCAATTTCCTAGTCCAACTGTATTGCTGGTAGCAAAGATGCGAAATGCAGGATTGGGATTAATGACCCTATTTTGATCGAGTAGAGTAAGGCGACCTTCGCGCTCCAACATTCTCTGAATGACAAACATGACATCTGGTTGACCGGCATCGTATTCATCTAGGATGAGTGCAACAGGGCGTTGCAGGCTCCAAGGTATGAGGCCTTCTTGAAAGCGGGTAATTTGCTTTCCATCCTCTAGACCAATGACATCTTTTCCGATGAGATCCATCCGAGTAATTTGGCCATCTAGGTTGATGCGTAAGCAGGGCCAATTTAAACGGGCTGCAACTTGCTCAATATGAGTGGATTTGCCAGTGCCGTGCATGCCCTGAAGCATCACTCTGCGATTAAAGGCAAATCCAGCCAGAATGGCTAAGGTTGCCTCTGGATTGAGTTGATAGCTAGGGTCGATAGCCGGCACAAGCTCGGTGGCCTTATTAAAGGCAGGGATCTGAAAGTCTGCAAAGCCCTTGCACTCTGGAAAGGCGGAGTGCAAAGAAACCCTCTTTTCGGGCTGTAAACCCATTAAATCGATTGAAGATGTGCTTTCAGCCATTTCTTTGCCTTTAAAAGTCTTAATATGTTGTCAAATATATTCCAGATTGGGGTTTATATGCTTGACTTTCCTAAAAATACGCTATTATTATTCATATTGTAGAACAAAATGTTCCGTTTAATCGAATACCTAGGAGAGCTTTATGTCTAAGTCTGGCACTAATTTACCCACTGGCCCGCAGAAAATGACCCCTTCCGAAGCGTTTGTGGAGACCATGGTCGCCAACAAGGTGAAGGATATTTTTGGAATCATGGGCTCTGCCTTTATGGATGCAATGGATATTTTTGCTCCAGCGGGGATTCGCTTGATTCCGGTAGTGCATGAACAAGGTGCTGCACACATGGCCGATGGCTATGCTCGTGTTAGCGGAAGTCATGGTGTTGTCATCGGACAAAATGGCCCTGGCATTAGTAACTGCGTTACTGCAATTGCAGCGGCTTATTGGGCTCATAGTCCTGTGGTGATCATTACTCCTGAAACAGGAACCATGGGTATGGGCTTAGGTGGTTTCCAAGAAGCTAACCAATTGCCAATGTTTGAAGAATTCACAAAGTATCAAGGGCATGTAAATAATCCTAAGCGTATGGCTGAATTTACTGGCCGCTGTTTTGATCGCGCATTATCTGAAATGGGTCCAACTCAGCTCAATATTCCACGTGATTATTTTTATGGCGAAATAGAAGTAGAAATTCCACAACCAAATCGTCTTGATCGCGGGCCTGGTGGCGAGAAGAGTTTGGATGAGGCTGCAGAGCTCTTAGCAAATGCTAAGTTCCCCGTGATCATTTCTGGCGGCGGCGTGGTAATGGGCGATGCTGTAGAAGAATGCAAAGCCTTTGCAGAGCGCTTGGGTGCTCCTGTAGTGAATAGCTACCTACATAACGATTCATTCCCTGCAAGCCATCCTTTGTGGTGCGGCCCTTTGGGCTACCAAGGCTCCAAGGCTGCAATGAAGTTGATGGCGCAGGCAGACGTAGTCGTGGCTCTTGGATCACGTCTTGGACCTTTTGGAACATTGCCACAGCATGGCATGGACTACTGGCCTAAGAATGCCAAGATTATTCAAATCGATGCTGATAACAAGATGCTTGGCTTAGTGAAGAAAATTTCAGTAGGCATTTGTGGTGATGCTAAGGCTGCTGCAGTGGCATTAACCAAGCGTTTAGAAGGTAAGAAATTAGCTTGTGATGCTACCAAAGCAGAGCGCGCTAAGACCATTGCTGCTGAAAAAGCCGCATGGGAAAAAGAGTTGGATGAGTGGACTCATGAAAAAGACCCATTTAGTCTTGACATGATTGAAGAGCAGAAAAAAGAAGTGACTCCAACAGGTGGTCATTACTTGCACCCACGTCAAGTTTTGCGTGAGCTTGAAAAGGCCATGCCTGCTGATGTAATGGTGTCTACTGATATTGGCAATATCAACTCGGTTGCTAATAGCTATCTTCGCTTTGAAAAGCCACGTAGCTTCTTTGCCCCAATGAGTTTTGGTAATTGCGGTTATGCACTACCAACCATTATTGGAGCTAAAGCAGCCGCCCCTAATCGTCCAGCGGTTGCATATGCTGGCGATGGCGCTTGGGCAATGAGTATGGTCGAGATTTTGACGGCAGTTCGTCATGACATTCCAGTTACGGCGATTGTGTTCCACAACCGTCAGTGGGGTGCTGAGAAAAAGAACCAAGTGGATTTCTATAACCGTCGCTTCGTAGCGGGTGAGTTAGAGAGCCCAAGTTTTGCAGGCATTGCGCAATCCATGGGTGCCGAGGGAATTGTGGTCGACCAGCTTGATCAGGTTGGCCCAGCACTCAAGAAGGCAATTGATATGCAGATGAAGGAAGGTAAAACTTGTGTAATCGAGATCATGTGTACTCGTGAACTCGGTGATCCATTCCGTCGTGATGCATTAGCTAAGCCAGTACGTTTCTTGGATAAATACAAAGATTACGTATAAGTCACTACGAGCAATAAGAAAAGGTCCGGTTTAGCTGGACTTTTTCTTTTGCACTTGACTAACCCCATTCGCACTTTGCTGAGGTCTGTTTTTATGAATAGCCTAGTAATAAAAGGTTTTAAATATTTCTTAACTTGCTTTGGCTTAATTTTGCTTTCAAGCAATGTGATAGCGGATGTCTATCCCAGTAAGCCTATCAGGCTAATTGTCCCCTTTCCACCGGGAGGGCCAACTGATATTGTTGCTAGACCGTTAGCAGTTCTTCTGGGTGATCGCCTTAAAGAGCAAATCATTATTGAGAATAAAGGCGGTGCTGGCGGTTCAATTGGCGCTGATCTTGTCGCTAAATCTTTACCAGATGGCTACACCTTGTTTATGGGTACTGTAGGAACAAATGCAATCAATGGCAGTTTGTATAAACAGCTGCCATATGACATGACTAGAGATTTCACACCAATTGCTTTGGTTGCCACCGCTCCTGTTGTCATTGTGGTTAATTCAAGTGATCGCATTAAAACGCTTGCTGAGTTAATTGCTGAGGCCCGTTCAAAACCCGATACGATTGCGTATGGAACAGCTGGAAATGGAACTCCAGGACATTTAACCGCGGCCTTATTTGAATCAACTACTCAGATCAAGCTAAACATATTCCCTACAAGGGTAGTGCGCCTGCTGTTACAGATCTGATTGGCAACCAGATACCATTAGTCTTTGATCCGATTCAATCGGTATTGCCGCACATCTCATCAGGAAAGCTGCGTGCTTTAGCGGTAACCAGTAAGACGCGCTCACCTTTATTGCCTAACGTACCAACGGTTGCAGAATTGGGATACCCCCAGTTTGAGTCAACTGCTTGGTGGGCCTTATTTGGTCCAGCGAAATTGCCAGATTCAATCACCAAAAAATTAAGAGTCGATACAGAGAGGGTGGCCCAATCAGCTGCGTTCAAAGAGCGGTTGGGTAACTTGGGGGTTCAGCCAAATACAGACTTCAAAGAGAGTTTGGCTAACTTCCAAACTAGTGAGATTGCGAAATGGGCTAGGGTTGTTAGAGATTCTGGCGCCACTATTGATTGATAGTAGATGAATGAGGATTGAGAAGAGAACAAGATGAAGCTAAATCAAGAAGAAAAGGCTATGCTTGCTGGTGAGTTTGGTCCAGTAAGGCAAACAGCTATCGCACATCAAATTAAAGTAGGTGAGTTCTTTGGCGCTAAAGATTTGGTACCTGTATCTCAAGCGCACATCATGGCGGATACCGAGAGCTTGGGTGAAGCTGGTGTTGAGTGGTTAGAAGGCCTAGCTAAGAATGTGATTGAGGATCGATCGGTTCGAATTCCCACTATTACTGATCCAAGAGGCACCGACTTTAGTAAAGCAAAGCAATTAGGTCAAACCGAAAAAATGCTTGAGCTTGAAAGACGTGCAATAGATGCATTTGTAAAAATGGGTGTGTCCATGACAGACACTTGCATTAATTACCAAACTATTATGGCTCCCGTATTTGGAGAGCATTTAGCATTTGGTGACACCGGAGTGGTTATCTATTCCAATAGTGTCTGCGGTGCCAGATCGAATTTTGAAGGAGGTCCTTCTGCGTTGGCGGCAGGTTTGACCGGTAGAACTCCTCGCTATGGTTATCACCTTGATGAACATCGTAAGCCTACGCATCGCTTTAAAACTTCATGGACACCCCAAACGCTCAATGAGTGGGGCGCTTTAGGAGGCTTGATTGGCAAGAAATCAGGGAACTATTGGTCAGTTCCTATTTTGGAGGGGATCGAAGGCCATCCAGGCTCTGATGCTATGAAGCACTTTGGCGCGGCAATGGCGAGTTTTGGATCTACTGCCTTATTTCACGTATTAGGTGTTACGCCTGAAGCGCTTCGCGCTCGAGATTTGGAGTGCTTGCATCTGCCAGAGGTTCTTATTACCAAAGAAGAGGTAATGGGATTACAAAATTCTTATCGTATTGCTGAAGAAATTGATGTTGTAGTATTTTCTGCGCCGCAGTTGAGTCTCATGGAGATGAAGAGTATTGCGGAGTTATGCAAAGGTAAGAAATTCATTAAACCTTTGCTAGCCATGACTAGCCCGCAAGTAAAACCAGACTCAGATCGTATGGGGTATACGGAGATGATAGAAAGTGCAGGCGGTACAGTATTTTCTGGAATGTGTTTCTATCAATCCTATGCGAGAGAAATTGCGGAGACTAATGGGTGGAAGGTATTAGCAACCAATAGCGCAAAAATTGTGAATATTTTGGGCGGCTATGGTTATACGCCGATGCTGGCCTCCATGGAAGACTGTGTGCAAGCTGCTGTAACGGGGAGACTAAAGTGAGCGGAAAAATTTATAAGGCTAAACACGCCCAGGGCGATAGTATTGAGGGCGAATGTCTGAGTGCATCCGACGGATTTTCGGCTCGCTATGATTTAGATCGAATAAAAGGAGTGTTTTCACGTCCAGCGCATAAGCTTTTTGGACAATCCTATAAAGATAAGATTCTAGTGCTGGATGCCGCCAAAGGTGGGGTTGCAAGTGCATGGATGCTCTATGAGATGAAATCGAGAAATCTTTGCCCTGCTGCCATTATTTTTAATGCGGCCAATCCAATCTTGGCCCAAGGCGCTGCACATGCCGGCATTCCGATGTTGAGTGGCTTCGATTGCGACATTACTCAGGCAATTGCAAGTGGCGCTAAATTACGCATCGATACTAAAAACCAAACAGTAGAAGTGCTTTAGTGATAATCTAAAAAATAGAGTGGTACTCAGATAAGCTCGGCCGAATACGACCGGGCTTATTTTTTTGAACGGTGCCAATCGTAATGAAGCAAATCGGCTCTTCATCTTTTGTTAGTTGAAATAGCGCCCTGATACGATCACTTTGTAGAGCTCTGCCGCTAGATAGTCCAGAGCCAAAGCCAAAGGCATGAGCACTCAGGAGAATATTCTGAATGGCGCACCCAAGGGAAACCAGCTTTTCTTGTTTACTGATGTCGTTATTTGCGTCTTGGTAGTTTGCTATAGCTAGCAGGAGTAGTGGGCCACGAGATGCTTTGTCGCGCGCTTCTTGCTGTTGTATCTCCGTAGCCTCTTGGTCACGATCTAAGAGGCAGTGGTGGAATACTTCTCCCAGGGCAGGGCGACTGCTTTCCTGAATCTCAATAAAGCGCCATGGAACCATTCTGCCGTGATCAGGGGCGGCATTAGCTGCCAAGAGGATAGTTTCTTTTTGGCTAGGGCTAGGACCCGGATTCCCTAATCTCTTGGGTGATATATGCGCTCTGCCATGAATCAGTTGTTCAGCGAATTGATCCATAGGCATCGGGCGTACTCAAGAGACTCTTTGGTAATACAAGTTCTGCGGATGGTTTGCCTCTGCAAAGAACATCCATCTTTCAGCAAGCAGGCCTAGATAATTAATCAGCAATGCTAGTGCAATTATCAAGATGCTTGGAATAGTAATGGTGTAGGCCATCAATATCATTGGTATTACATAGGCACACAGCAAGATAATTTTACGAAGATTTGCAATCACACGATCAGTTTGGTGATGAAAGAATTCGCGGGTATTAAAGCTACCGCCCATTAAACCCATTGATGTTTGACGAATATTGCTACCTTTAATGCCTGTTGCTGTAGAAAGATTTGATTTGGGTTTTAGATCCCGATTGCGTCTCCAAATCCAGAGCTTTAGATTAAAGGATAGGAATAACAGCAAGAATGCAACGATGGAGAGTGGGGCATCTATGATTTGAGCGGAGGAATCACCCCATGCCGCAATCAGTAATTCCAATAAAATTAATCCCGAGGTCAATCCCAAGAGAATGAAGTTCGTTAGGGTGGAGGGGTGTGACCATTCTTGGATAAAGCGTATGCATTGATAAATCTTTGCAGTGCAGACCCAAAGCGCGATCGTAGTAAGCAGCAGGGCAAGCCACAACCATTGTGGCACTACGCTAATGCAGGCATAAAAGTAAGTTGCCGCAGTCACCGCCATAAGCGCTGGCAAGGCAATCACTTCTCTGGATAGCCATGAGGTCTTCCACATCATGGCAGCTCGCCAAGCACGCTCAGGGTGGCCTAAGTGAAAGAATGAGGCCACCAAGCCTAACGTCAGAAGTACAAATGCAACTGGCAGTGCCAGATTGGTGAGGAATACATTGGGGGTGGCTTGGCTATATAAATTTGATAAAGCCAGGAAGAATAAAAGACCCTGCGCCATTCCGGCTAGGGTAGTAAAGAAGATGATTGAAAATTGTGGGCGCATTATTTGTCATTCCTTGCTGCATCAATCGTTTCCATGATGGAGCGCGGTAAATAGTGATTGGCAGGTTGGGTTTCCCATTCGGGCATGAGTGCGTAACCTGAGCGTTCTTCGATCGCTTTGCTGGCGGCAGATTCTGGATCATGAACATCGCCAAAGATACGTGCGCTAGTAGGGCAAGCAAGAACGCATGCAGGCTTTTTCTCAGACTCCGGCAAAGTCTCGCTATAGATTCGATCCACACAGAGAGTGCACTTAGTCATTACTTGACGCTCTTGGTCCAGCTCTCGAGCGCCATAAGGGCATGCCCAAGAGCAATAGCTGCAACCGATACATTTATCGTAATCCACCAGCACAATCCCATCCTCTTTGCGCTTATAGCTCGCACCAGTAGGGCAAACAGGAACACATGGCGGCTCTTCGCAATGCAAACACGATTTTGGAAAATGAACTGTTTGGGTATTTGGGAATGTTCCCGCCTCAAAAGTTTGTACTCGATTGAAAAAAGTGCCGCTTGGGCTAGCACCATAGGCGTTCAGATCAGTAAGCGGGCCTGCTGAGCCGGAGGTATTCCACTCCTTACATGAGGTTACACAGGCATGACATCCTACGCAAACATTAAGATCAATAACTAGAGCGAGTTGTTTATTTTTTTTGCTCATTTTGTCTCCCCCGATTTTTTGAGGGCCATTCCAGGAACTTCAAATGCTTTTACTTGTGGCCAAGTTTCTTTGGGTTCATTTTCATCTGCAGGCGCCAATCGCACCCTGACGTCATACCATCCTGCTTGACCAGTAATTGGATCAGAGTTGCTAACAGTAAAACCTCCCAACGGAAGCTCTTCTGAGATGAGGTGATTTAGCAGAAAACCTTTTTTAGATTCATCGGCATCACTAGTCAAACTCCATGCTGACTCTGCTTTGCCGATAGCATTCCAGGTCCATACTGTTCCAGGGTCAACGGCTTCTGAGTGTCTTGCCATACATCTGACCTTGCCCCACTGAGATTCAATCCACATCCAGGCGCCATCTGCAATGCCGCTCTTGAGTGCAGTCGCAGTATTGACGTATAGATAGTTATGACTATGAATTTGTCTTAGCCACGCATTTTGTGAATCCCATGAGTGGTACATCGCCATTGGTCGTTGGGTAATCGCATTGAGAGTAAATTTAGTGAGATCCGTAGCCTCATCTTCAAGCGGGGGATACCAGAAAGGTAACGGATCAAAATATTTATAGATGCGTGCTTTCAGATGATCTGGCGGTTGGGCGCCAGGACGTTTACCAGTTGCTGCTAAGCGAAAACGTTGCAATATGTCTGAGTAGATCGCAATCATGATTGGATCGTTCTTCTGACGCAGAGCATTGTCTTTAGAGAAGTCTAAATAACCCTTGTTCCAGTTGCGCATGTACTGATGCTCAGGAGGCATGTGATATTGATGCACGCAATTATTTTCAGCATATTTTTGCCATTGGTTCGGGTTGGGTTCGCCGCGCAATGATTTATCACCATCTTTACCGCGCCATCCACTTAAGAAGCCAATTCCTGAATCTGGAGTGGTCTGGAAGCGAGTAATAAAATCGGGATAATCCTTAAACTTACGATCCCCTTCGGGCGTAGTAAATGCTGGGAACTTTAAGCGGGATGCCAGCTCAATTAATACCTCCTGAAATGGCTTACATTCTCCTAATGGCTCCAGAACAGGGATGCGAACAGAGTCGACTGGTCCATCAAATTCAGAAATAGGTCTGTCGAGCATGCTCATGACATCATGACGTTCTAAATAAGTGGTATCAGGTAGCACTAGATCTGCAAAGTCCACCATTTCAGATTGGAAAGCATCACACACTACTAGAAATGGAATCTTAAATTCGCCATCATCATTTTTAGCATTGAGATGTTCGCGAACTTCCATCGTGTTCATAGTGGAGTTCCAAGACATATTTGCCATGAAGATCATGAGCGTATCAATGGAATAGGGGTCACCTTTTACTGCATTGGTAATCACGTTGTGCATTAATCCATGGGCTGCTAAAGGATGCTCCCATGAATAGGCTTTATCAATGCGCAGTGGCTTGCCATCGGAATCCAATGCCAAATCTTCTGGCTGTGTTGGCCAGCCAAGTGGAGGTTTAGCTAATGGAGTATTGGGCTTAATGTCACTCTCAGAAGACGGCGGCTTTGCATTGGGCGGAACTTGACGTGGGTAAGGCGCTTTATGTCTAAACCCACCTGGGCGATCAATGGTTCCCAGCAATGACATCAGTACTGCTAAACCACGGGTAGTTTGGAATCCATTGGAGTGTGCTGAGAGACCACGCATTGCATGGAAAGCAACTGGTCTGCCAGTTACAGACTCATGCTTTTCACCCCAGGAGTCTGTCCACTGAATGGGTAGCTCAAATTCTTGACCAAATGCGGTATCCGCCATCTCTAGAGCAAGCTTGCGAATACGTTCCGCAGGAATGCTGGTAATGGCTGCTGCCCACTCTGGAGTGGTTTCACTCACTTGTCGCTTAAGAAGCTCAAATGAAGGAACCACTTTCTTTCCTTGGTGTGGTCCTGGGCCCATGACATATTCACCTAGAAGAGCGGGTGAGGTGCCTTGAGCAAAACAAGGTTTCGCACTTTGGGATTTTTCATCCCAAACGTATTTATTGTGAGGTAAATCCAAGTTAAGCGGATCGGAGTCAGGGTCATACAAGAATAATCCCTCTTCAGGACCTGAGTCCATGCAAACCAGTTGAGCTGAATTACTGAAACGCTTGAGGAAAGGAGCATCATATTTCTCAAGACGAATGAGTTCATGCATCAAGGCCATGAAAAGTGCGCCATCAGTCCCGGGCTTGATTGGAATCCATTCATCTGCAATCGCAGAATAGCCAGTTCTAACCGGATTAATCGAGATAAAGCGACCACCAGCCCGTTTAAATTTGGATAAAGCAATCTTCATAGGGTTGCTGTGGTGATCTTCAGCGGTACCAATCATGACAAATAACTTAGCCCGGTCTAAATCTGGCCCACCAAACTCCCAGAAGCTTCCACCAATGGTGTAAATCATTCCTGCGGCCATATTGACGGAGCAAAATCCTCCATGGGCAGCATAGTTTGGGGTACCAAATTGTCTTGCAAATAAACCAGTCAGTGCTTGCATCTGGTCACGACCAGTAAAGAGTGCAAATTTCTTGGGGTCGGTGGCACGAATTTTGGCAAGACGCTCAGTGAGGATTTCAAATGCTTTTTCCCAGCTGATAGGTTCAAACTCGCCATTCCCTCTTTCACTTCCGGCCTTGCGTAGCAGTGGTTGTGTAATACGAGCTGGTGAGTTTTGTTTCATGATGCCTGAGGAGCCCTTAGCACAAATGACGCCCTGGTTCAGTGGGTGTTCAGGATTTCCATCGATATAGACTAATTTGCCATCTCTTAAGTGCGCTCGAATGCCGCAACGACATGCACACATATAGCAAGTAGTTTTCTTTATTTCGGTTGCAGGTGCTTGTTTATTAATGGGATCATGCACTGGATCGTTTGAGAATATTTTGAACATAGGATTACTCAGTTATTGAGAATTTTTAGCAAGAACAATGGCCATCGCGCAGGATGCAACTCTGGAGAAAACAGAGTCAGCTCTTGATGTGAGAATGATGGGAACTTGAGCGCCCAGAACGGCACCTGCGCACTCTGCTCCAGCCATGTAAACAAGGGATTTATAAAGAATATTGCCCACTTGTAAATCGGGCACTATCAAAAGGTCTGGGTCACCCGCAACAGCCGACTGAATCCCTTTTGTTTTTGCTGATGCGGAAGAGATGGCATTGTCAAAGCCAAAAGGACCCTCAATAATCGTATCGGGATGAATAGGATTAATTGCATGGACATCAACAATTTCTTTGGCATCGATTGTGGCTTGCATAGCCGGGTTGACGACTTCAGTAGCCGCAATGACGGCAACTTTTGTGCGCTTTACTCCCAACTTGCCAAGTGCTTCAAGACTGCTTTTAAGAATTTGTATTTTTTGAGCAGCATTGGGTGCAATATTGACTACGCAATCACTAATACCTAGTAGTTTCGGGTAACGCTCGAGCTCAAATAAAAATAAATGACTGGTTCTGCGATCAGTACGTAGGCCATCGCGACTCACAATTGGCCCCATGAGATCTTCGGTATGTAAAGATCCCTTCATGAGAACTGCCAGTTTACCTTCTTTGACCATCTGCACTGCTTTCTTGGTCGCCAAGATTGGATCCTTAGGCGTATCGACAATTTGGATGTCTTCCAAGGAAAGTTTTTCTATGGCGGCCAACTCCTCAATCTCCTTTTTGGGGCCAATAAGGATGGGAACGCACAGCCGTCTTTTGATGAGATCAAACACCGTTCCCAGTGCTGGTGCGCTAAGGGGATACACAACTCCCAGTGGGAGATCGCTCTTAGCCTCCTCAATCATTTTTTCTAAGAGTGGATATTGCACGTTTAGATTTGTCCTGAGGTTGTAGTGATGGGCTGCTGATTAAGATAGGGTTTGAGAAATGCGCTCAGAAGCTTTTTTAAGTTTTGGGATATGCTCCATCGCTTGATTTAATGGGAGTCTCGCGGTGGCAGCGTGGACAGCAATTGCAGCTACTACCTCGCCAAGAGAATCTTTGACGGGGACGGCTACACAAGAAACACCTAAAACATACTCTTCGTTATCGACTGCATATCCAGTGCTAACAATTCTTTCCATCTCTGATTCCAATAGGTGGCGATCAGTAATGGTTCTGTGGGTAAATTGCTCCAATGGAAGATTTTCTAAAATCTTAGTGCGCTCATCTACAGGCTTATAAGCGAGAAGTAATTTTCCGCTAGCGCTGCAATGTGGTGGCAGCACTGTTCCAGGCGGGAGATGCAGGCGTAAAGCCCAATTTGCCTCAACACGGTCCAAATAAAACAATTCACCACGTCTTAAGACCGCAAGGTTGCAGGTTTCACCAAGATCAGCTACTAGGCCCCGAAGAATCGTATGGCGAATTGCTGAAACAGTGTCATGAGTCAAGGTGGATAACGCCAGGTGCGATAGTCGATTGCCTGGCGCATAGGTGCGGCCACCGGGCTCCCTAGCTACCAAACCCGCTTCCTCAAAAATTGCTAGAGTTCTATGGAGGGATGCCTTTGGCATACCTGTTATTTGTATTAGCTGGGCAAGGGTGGCTGGCTGCTGGGTGGCTGCTAAAGCTTCCAAAATGACAATGCCCTTGAGCATTGATGAGTTTTCACTCGAGCTATCTTTTTTGACGCTATCTAGCTGTTCAGTTGTGTCGATTTCGAGCATAAGTTTAAAATCTCAAGAATTGTGCTATTTTGTTCATTCTAATAGAACAAATGTGAAAATAATAGGATTTTTACTAGTGTTTTTACTAATATGAAACAAGTTGTCCTACTGTATAAGATCTATGGTACACAGATTTACTGTTGATAGGAGACGTCATGAAGGGTATTTTTAAGACTCGCCACCTAATTTTGGGTGTGATTTGTTTGATGTACTTCATTACCTATATTGACCGCGTCAATATTTCAGTAGCGGGGCCGATGATTAAGCAAGAATTTGGTCTAACTGCTACGCAACTCGGTATTGTCTTTTCAGCCTTTGCATACCCTTACGCTGCAATGCAGATCATTGGTGGCTGGTGTGCAGACCGATTTGGTCCTCGCATTGTTCTGACAATCCTCAGTATTATTTGGGCCATCGCCACCATCCTTTGTGGCTTTGCTTGGGGCGTCACATCACTTCTCGTTTTCCGCTTCGTTCTTGGCATTGGCGAAGGAGGTGCCTTCCCAACTGCAACTCGAGCATTTACTTTTTGGTTGCCTGCAACCGAGCGTGGGTTTGCACAAGGTATTACCCATAGCTTTGCACGACTTGGGGGCGCCGTAACTCCACCAATCGTCCTTGGGATATCGATGTTATATGGCTGGAGAGAGTCTTTCATTATCCTCGGCGTGATTAGCTTGGTCTGGACAGCATTGTATGTTTGGTATTTCCGAGATACCCCTCTTCTCCATAAGGGAGTGACCGAACAAGAGCTGAGAGAAATTTCGCTTGACACACGTAAGATGCGCTTTAGTCCATCGGTAACTAAAAAAACACCTTGGGCCGAAATGATTCGGAAGATGTGGCTTGTGACGTTTGTAGATTTTTGTTACGGCTGGTCATTGTGGGTATTTTTGACTTGGCTGCCTTCTTACTTGAAGGATGCGCGTGGATTCGACTTGAAACAGTTAGCGCTTTTCACTTCATTGCCTTTGCTAGCTGGAGTGATCGGGGATACTTTGGGTGGAGTAGTGTCAGACCAGATTCTCAAACGAACTGGTAACCTCAAATTGGCTAGAAGATTGATGCTCATCATTGGTATGGGTGGCTCTTTGGCCTTTATTCTGCCTGTGGTTTCGGTTGAAGATCCGATTGCTGCTGTGGCATTACTTTCAGCATCATTCTTTTTCCTGGAACTAACTAATGCGGTTTTGTGGAGCTTGCCGATTGATATCGCAGGTAGTTATGCAGGCACTGCTGGCGGTATGATGAATACTGGATTTGGCGTAGCGGGTATGATCTCCCCAGTGGTATTTGGTTACCTGATCGAGACTACGGGAAGCTACCAAGTTCCATTCTTTGTATCAGCTGGATTATTGGCTATCGGTGTTGTTGCCACTTTATTTATTGATCCAACCAATAAATTGGCTGACTCCTAAGATCCTTATCACTAATTTTTAAAAAAAAGTAAATATGACGCCAGTAGAAGCTATTGTTGAGCGCGGACGTGCGGCTCAAAAAATATATGAACAGTACACTCAAGCGCAAGTCAATTTGGTGGTTGAAGCTGTGGCTTGGTCTATTTTGGAGCCAAAGCGTAATCAAGAGTTGGCTGAGCTAGCGGTCAGAGATACGGGCCTCGGAGATGTGGCTGACAAGTTTAAAAAGAACTTTAGAAAAACCTTGGGCTTGGTCCGCGACTTAAGTTATGCCAAAACAGTTGGGGTAATTTCTGAAGATACGAAAACAGGCCTTACGGAGTATGCCCGTCCAGTCGGGGTAGTGGCAGCAATAACGCCATCAACCAATCCGGGTGCTACTCCGATTAATAAGATTCTCAATGCCATCAAGTGCCGCAACGCGGTAGTAGTGGCGCCATCACCCAAGGGATACTCTACTTGCGCTCGTTTACTAGAGTTTGTTCATCAGCAGCTAGACCAAGTCAATGCGCCTAGAGACTTAGTACAAATGCTGCCGTTTCCAATTACTAAGGATTCCACAAACGAGTTAATGCGTTTAGCGGATTTAGTTGTGGCAACAGGCTCGCAAGCTAATATTCGCTCTGCATACACATGTGGCACACCCGCATTTGGTGTTGGCGCAGGCAATGTATTGGTGATCATTGACGAGCACGCAGATTTTGCGGGTGCAGCTAATAAAATTTTGCAGTCTAAAACATTCGATAATGCAACCAGCTGTTCAAGCGAGAATGGTGCAGTGATTTGCTCTCAGGTCTATGACAAAGCCATTGATGCTTTGGAAGCGGTAGGCGGCTTGATGTTGGATGCTGACGATAAAAAACGTCTCGAAAATGTCATGTTTCATGATGGCAAACTTACCTCTACCCTGACCGCTCAAAATCCTGCAGTCATTACAGAGCGTGCCCAATTGCAAAACCCTAAAGCAAAATCAGCCAAGTTTTTTATGGTTGAAGAGCAAGGGTTTGGTCCATCAGTTCCTTTTTCTGGTGAGAAGCTAAGCCCAGTTCTAACGGTGTGGAAAGCGACTGACTTTGATGCGGCTAAGAAATTAATTGCCGATGTATACGCATACCAAGGCGCTGGACATTCCGTTGGATTACATACCGCAAGAAGCGGCGACATTTTAGAGTCCAGGGCTGCAGCATTAGCGCAGCAGTTGCCAGTGGCGCGAATTATTGTGAATCAGGCCCATGCAATTGCAACAGGTGGCAGCTTTGAAAATAGCTTGCCATTCTCTTTATCTATGGGTTGCGGAACTTGGGGAAAAAACAATTTCTCTGAAAATATGAACTATCGTCACTATATGAATATCACGCGGGTTGTCAGGCCAATCCCTGAGCATGTACCTAAGGTGGAAGATTTGTTGAAAGACTATTTCACCCGTTTTCCTCAGGCCTAATCAGAATATGACGGTTTCTTGTAAGAGTTTGGGTGAGGTGCTATTGCACTGGGAGGCGATTCAGCCTGTCAAGCCATTTCTATTTGCTCCCGAGATTGGGGCTGCGCTAACTTATGGCCAATTGGCTCAAGAAGCCCGTCATTTTTCTACTTGGTTAGATCAGCAGGGCATTAGTGCGCAGGGTCACGTCGGTTTATTTATGCAAAACGGACGTCAGACTAGCACAGTCTTTTTGGCAACCATGTCTTGTGGTCGCGTGATTACTCCATTGAATCTCTTGGCCCCAACCGATCAGTTGGCTTGGGTCTTGGATCACAGTGATATTGAAGTTTTATTCTATTCGCCAGACAAGAAGCAAAGTTTGTTTTTGGCAATTGAAAAAACCAAGCGAAAGTTCTTATTAGTCGAGCTGGATCCAGATGCAGCCGAGGGCCCCTTCATGCAATGCGCCTTGGGAGATCTACCTCTAGTGGAGTCTTCACGACCAGCGCTCTTAATGTATACCTCAGGTACAACGGGTACGCCCAAGGGCGTTTTACTGACCCATGCAAATTTATTACATGCTGCACGATCCATGGCGGCATGGCACTCATTAACACAAGCAGATGTTGTTTTGAGTTCTTTGCCCATTTATCACATTAATGGCCAAGTTATTTCTACCATTACACCTTTTGTTTCTGGTGGATCTGTTGTGGCTCCGCATGCATTTTCTGTTTCAAGTTGGTGGAACTTGGCGATTCAGTATCACTGCACCTGGATCAATATGGTGCCTACCATCATTGCATACTTAATTAACGCCGCTAAAAGTGGTGGGGCATTGCCGAGCCGCGAAGAATTAAAGTTAATTCGGTTTGGACGCTCCGCTTCTGCACCGCTACCACCTGAGCATCATCGCGAATTCGAGAATCTATTTGGAATTACGCTGATAGAGGGTATGGGCATGACAGAGTCTGCTTCAATGGTCTTTTGTAACCCCCATGATGAAAGCAGGCGTTATGGAAGTCCAGGCCAGCCATGCGGGGTTGAGGCTAAAGTGGTTGATCCAGCGGGCAATCCTCTTGGCAATAATACTGTTGGTGAAATTTGTCTGCGTGGCGGCAACGTTCTCAATGCTTATTACAAGGCAGAGACTGAAACTGCAAAAGCCTTTGATAGTGAAGGGTGGTTAAAAACAGGTGATCTGGGAATGCGGGATGATGATGGTTTTTATTTCATCACGGGTCGCCTGAAAGAGCTCATTATTAAAGGCGGGGAAAATATTGCCCCTCGAGAAATTGATGAGGCCGTCCTTAGGCATCCCGCTGTATTGGATGCAGCAGCAGTTGGTATTCCGGATAGCAACTATGGACAAGAGATTATGGTTTGCATTGTTCTCAAGCCAGGAGCAAGCTGCTCCGAGGATGAGATGCGTGCATTCTGCTTAAAGGAGTTGGGCAAATTTAGAACGCCGAAGTTTATTCTCTTTATGGAGGATCTTCCACGTGGCCCATCTGGAAAAGTCCAGCGCTTAAAGCTAATGGATGTGATTCCTAAAGCTGCTTAGTTTGTGATTTAACTTAACGAGCGTGCAATTACCCACACCCCTAGGCTGACAAGGTAGCAACCCAATAAGCGTTGCCTGAGGCCATCTCTCATTCTGACTAATTTTCCCGCTGCTAGTGTTTGTGCCAGCGCAGCACTTACCCCTAGAATGAGTATCAAAATTAACATCGTACTATCTATGCTATCTGCCCCGTGAATTCCTACCCATGCTGAGCTTAGGGTAGTTAAGCTGACGATGGAGGTGGCTGATACAAATAGAATCGAAATATCAACGCAAATCGCAATCGGCAATCCAACCCACATGGTTAAGAGTGGCATCAAGAGAGTTGCTCCGCCGAGACCAAATAAGGCTGAGGAAATTCCAGAAATTGCCCCTACGGTAACGAGTTTATAAGTACTAGGTTTGACGAGAGTAGTAGCTGATTTGCTAGATGGATTTTTACCAAAGAGAGTCCATAGCCCAATTAAAACAATCGTCCCAGAAAATCCTAGGCGCAGTGCTTGATCAGCCAATTGAGTCGCTGCTAGGCTTGCCAGTAATATGAATGGTAGAGCGCTGAGTATTAATAGTCTTGCAATACCGCGTTCATTTTTATCGCCAATTAGAACTTTAATAGCGCGGGGTAGGGATCCTATAACAATGGTGCATAAGCTACCAATGACTATCAGTTGAAAAGGTGGATGAGCAGAATTGGGCACTGCTAAAAAGGCGGCGTCTAATGCTGGAACAATAAATGCGCCACCGCCGATACCAAATAGGGCCATTAACAAGCCTGTCATTACCCCGATCATGGAAAAGATAAAGTAATGCATTAGTGAGATTAAATCTTTCCTAGAATGAGGTCTGATGCTCTTTCAGCAAGCATCACTGCAGGCCAATTGGTATTGCCTGAGGGAAGTGTTGGCATGGCAGAGCAATCCACCACTCTTAGGGCTTCTACGCCCCTCACTCTTAAAGAGGAATCAAGTACTGCCATTGGATCACTGTCTGGCCCCATCTGGCATGTGCCGGTGGGGTGGAAAATAGTTGCGCCGTTATTGCGGCAAAACTCTAGGATTTCTTCATCCGATTGTGGATTGTTAGGCTTTACTTCTCTAACCACAAGAGATCGTAGCGGTTCGGTCTGCGCAATTTTTCTGGCGTACTTAACTGCAGCTATGCTGATATCGCGATCGTAGGGCGTAGACATATAGTTCGCAAACATTTTTGGAGGTACGAGTGGGTCTGAAGATTGAATGCGGACATGACCTCGAGATTCCGGTCGCAATTGACATACCGACATAGTGAATCCAGAAAAAGGGTGAACCTTGCCACCAGCCATTTCAGCAGAAAGCGTTGCTAAGTGAAACTGGATATCGGGCGTTTTGGAGTCTTTCATGACCCGTGTAAAGAGGCCGCCTTGATTGATGCCAATAGACAGTGGACCACCACGGAAAAGCAGCCAATCCAAGCCCATTTTTAATTGCCCAAACCAAGAGGAGAGTTGGTCGTTGGTGGAGATGGGTTGGTTTAGTTCATAAATGAGGCGGTGTTGCAGATGGTCTTGTAAGTTTTCTCCGACCCCTGGCAAATCTTGTACAACAGGAATATTAAATTCTTGTAGTAGTTTGGCTGGGCCCACTCCGGATAGCTGCAGGAGTTGTGGGCTGAGGATGGCGCCGGCGCTAAGAATAACTTCTTTATTTGCATGGACGATACTCTTAACGCCGTTGCGAATGATCTCAACCCCAACAGCTTTTTTATTTTCAAAAATAACTTTGCAAGCCTGGCTGTCTGTCAGGATCTGTAAATTGCTGCGTTTCTTAGCGGGTTTTAAGTAAGCAACTGCAGTGCTGCAGCGAAAACCTTTGTGAGTAGTTAGTTGATAGTAGCCAACACCTTCTTGCGTTAAGTTGTTGAAGTCATCTGTCTCGGGCACTCCTAGAGCATTTGCCGTCTTTTTGAATGCCTCAACCAATGGATGCTTCTTTGGAATGGACGAAGCTTTTAATGGCCCAGTTTTAGAATGCAATGGCTCGTCTAGGCGATCATTGCCTTCAGCCTTTTTAAAATAGGGGAGTACATCATCCCAGCCCCAGCCTGGGTTACCGAGATCACGCCAAGTGTCGTAATCTTCTTTCTGGCCACGAATAAAAATTAAGCCGTTGATTGAGCTAGAGCCACCCAATGTCTTTCCTCTAGGCCAATAAATTTGCCGATTGTTGACACCAGGATCAGGTTCGGTCTGAAATTTCCAATTCAGTTTTGGATCCCACATTGTCTTCGCGTATCCAATTGGTAGATGGATCCAAGGGGAGCGGTCCTTAGGCCCCGCCTCAATAAGGCAAACGGAATTCTTGGGATCCTCCGAGAGGCGGTTGGCTAAAACGCAGCCGGATGAGCCGCCGCCGACAACAATGTAATCGAACGATGTGTTTGACATGTTGATTAGTGCTTTCGTAATCCTAAAATTTCACGAGCTTGTGCTGGTGTTGCTACTGTTCGGTTATATCTAGGCGCTATTTCAGCTAAGCGCGCCACAAGCTCTGCATTATCTTTTGCCGCACGGGTTTTATCAAAGCGCGTATTGTCTTCGAGTCCAGTTCTAACGTGGCCACCTAATTCAAGTGTCCATTCGTTGACAGTTAATTGGTGGCGCGCAATACCTGCTGCAGTCCAAGTAGCATCAGGCATAACGGCTTTTAATTCTGAAATAAGAAATTCCAGTATCGAACGTCTTGCTGGCATCGCGTTAGGAATGCCCATGACAAACTGCACATGAGCTGGCGCCTTTAATAAGCCCCTTTCAATGAGGTTTGCCGCGTTATAGAGCATCGCTAGATCGAATATCTCAATTTCTGGTTTGATGTCATATTTAAGCATCTCACTTGCAAGTCCATCTACAAATTCTGGCGGATTCTCATAGATTCCGGTGGGGAAGTTGACTGATCCGGTTGCCAGTGAGGCCATATCAGGCCGATGAAATAGCATGCCGCCTCGCGCTGCTTGATCGCGACCACGACCACCGGTAGAAAATTGAACAATCATTCCTGGGCAATGTTTCTGTATGCCTGCTTGTACGATTGCGTATAAATCGGGATCAGAGCTTGGAGTTTCGTCTGAGTTGCGCACATGGATATGTGCAAGAGATGCGCCTGCTTCAAAAGCCTTATGGGTTTCTTCAATCTGCTCGCTGGTAGTTACCGGCAAACCTGGACAATCCTTTTTTCTAGGAATCGCTCCGGTCATTGCTACTGTGATGATTACTGGTGTACTCATATAAATTCCAAGAAATTAATTGCTGGTTTCGGATAGGCTGCTTTGAATATCTTGCGCAGCGCGTTTTAAAGGCTTGATATAAAAATCAATGGATTTTTCTTGCATGCGAGGCGCTGGACCATGAGCGGTAATCGTTGCATATGTTTTCTGTTTAGAGTTAACTACTGGTACGGCAATACCAATAAATCCCTCTAGGAAGGCCGATTCATCGAGGGCATAGCCATTTTGACGAATATGTTCTAGCTCAGAAAACAATGTATCGTAAGTAGTGATTGTTTTGGATGTGTAAATTTCAAAAGGCTCATTTCCTAGTGAGCGTTGAACCTGCAATTCCGTCATGCCAGAGAGAAATAATTTCCCGCTAGCGGTGCAGTGGAGCGGAACGCGCATGCCTAGGTCTACGTGTAGCCGAATAGGGGCACTTGTTTCGACGCGATCTAGATACATTACTTTGTTGCCATCGAGAATGTTGAAGTTACAAGTTTCGCCAATTTCCTCTACAAGACGTTTCATTACTGCTACGCGTTGTGATCGGATAGAGTCCACCGAGAGAATATTGATCCCCAGGATTCTGAGTTTTGCGCTGGGTTGAAAACGTCTCCCATTGGGGTCGCGCTCAATAAATCCTTGCGTGACCAATGTGTTTAGTAATCTAAATGCCGTAGGTTTGGCTAAGCCGGTACCCGTCGATATGGTCTCAAGCGTCAGGGGGAATTCTGATTGCGCAATTGTCTCCAGGATAAGCAGCACCTTTTCCGCCATGCTGGATTTGGCGGATTCTTCCAATATTTCAGTTGGAGGAGTGATGCGGAAGAGCTTTTGTGGCATTTATTAAGGATTTTTTGAAGATATTTGCATTTTTAAGTGTTTACCCTTAAAGCATTTCACCTGATGATACTTTAAATTTCATTAGAGAAAATATTAACTAAAAATACGAGACAGTGCAAACAAAAAAGAAAGTCGCCCCTAAAGCGAAAGCAAGCCCAAAGACTTCTAAAAAAGTTCCAGCAAAAAAAGCTGTGACCAAGGTGAAGGTGCCTCCTGAATTCACAATGAAGCAGGTGAAGGAAATTGTTGCCCTCATTAAGGACGCAGGAACATTTACGACCTTCGGTTATAAGACTGAAGAATTTGAGATTGAGATTTCGGTTGGAGTGCCAAGTGCTGCTCCTCAAGCTACTTATGTTGCTTCCCAGGCTACTGTTTCTGCCCCAACACAGATTGTTACCCCAGCGCCTAATGCAGCGCTGACTATTTCATCTACAGAGCGCATGATTGTGAGTCCGATGATCGGTACTTTTTATCGTAGGCCAAGCCCAAGCTCTCCGCCATTTGTTGAAGTAGGTGATAGCGTTACGCCTAGTACGGACCTATGCATTGTTGAGGTAATGAAATTGCTCAACACAATCCCCGCAGAATGCACTGGCAAAGTCTCTAGGATCTTGGTGGAGGATGGTGCAACGATTGAGGTTGGACAGCCTCTAATGGTGATTGAGCTTACGTGATGACCAAGAAAAAGCCATTCGAAATGATCGATGTCACTCTGCGCGATGCGCATCAGTGCCTTTGGTCAACGCGTATGACGACTCCCCATATGTATCCAGCCTTGGCTGATATAGACCAGGCTGGCTATGGCTATATCAATATATTGGGTGGGGCTGTATTCGATGTCATGGTGCGATTCCTGCGCGAAGACCCATGGAAGCGTATGGAGTTTTTGAGTAAGCAACTCAGCACGCCCACAGATGCATTAACGCGTGGCCAAAGTATTTATACGTTTGAGTTATTCCCAGATGACGTGGTTGAGTTGAATGTGGAGTTATTGGCTCAGTCTGGCGTGAAGGTTCTTACTGTTTACGATGCGCTGAACGATAACCGCAATATTGAATCGTCTGTTAAGGCGGGTAAAAAATACGGCATGTTGATTAATGCAATGCTGACTTATGCCTTAAGTCCTGTGCATGATGATGCTTACTTTACTGTTCGCACACGTGAGTTGGTAAAACTAGGCGTAGATTTTATTTCGGTGAAAGACCCAACTGGCTTACTCACTCCTGAGCGGGCCGCAACACTTTTCCCTGCGGTAGTAGCCGCGGCTGCTGGTATCCCGATTAAATTACATTCTCACTGCCAATCTGGTTTGGCGCCATTGGTCTACGAAGAGGCTATCAAGGCTGGTTTTGCTTATGGTTATGTCGCAACTGACTGTTTGGCGAATGGCGCCTCCTTGCCATCAGTCTTAGATGTTTATGCCAGCGCTCAGAAGTTAGGGCGTGCACCAAAGATGAATCATTCTGCTTTGCAAAAAGTGGATGAATATTTTGATTGGATTTGTGCTCGGGATAACTTTTCTCGCGGAGAGAAGGCGAGTTATGACCCGGCCTTATATGAGCATCAAATTCCTGGCGGGATGATCTCAAACTTGCGCGCTCAGTTAGCCACAATGGGAATTTCTCATAGAGAGGCTGAGATTCTTGAGGAGACAGCCAGAGTTCGTGAAGATTTGGGTTACCCCATCTTGGTTAGCCCATTTGCTCAATACATTGTGACCCAGGCCGTTCTGAATGTGATGCAGGGTGAGCGTTACAAAACGATTCCTGATGAGGTTAAGTTGTACCTCAAAGGTCACTACGGAAGATTAGCTGGCACCCCAAGTGCTGAAGTGATGAGTCGTGCCAATGTAGATTACGACGCCTCTCGCAGGCCTGGAGAGCTGATTGAGCCGGCATTGCCTGGGTTAAGAAAAAAATGGGGTCGCTCCATTAGCAAGGAGCAGTTGAGCCTTCATGCTTTCTATCCCGAAAACCTTGCTACAGGATTAAGAGATGGTGCCCAAGAAGCTTTGCAGCAGGGACCTACCTTGCAGCCCTTTACTGAGTTGGTGAAGTATTTAGTTATGAAAAAAGAATATAGAAAAATTAGAACCAAGTTGGGCGGTATAGAGTTAAGCTTCAGCAGTTAGTTTTTTGACCTTTGCTTGTTGTATTCGGTACAAGAAATTTCATTCTTAAGGAGATCGTAATGAAACAATTTAGCGCGTCACGCCGTATCTTTTCAGTACTTGCTGTCGCCATGTTATCGGGCGCTCCAATGTTATCGATGGCTCAGAACGCCACCAAATTCAATGACTATGGATGGCCGGAGGGTGCTGATGAGAAGGTATCCGCCAAGTCTGTAGCCTGGCTCAAAGAAAAGGGTTGGTGGCCATTGCAGATTGCATTTCAGCCACCATGGTCAGGTCAAAATACGATTAACTTAGTAATGGATAAAAAAGGTCTATTGGCCAAGCGGGGTATTGAATCGAAATTGCAGGCGTTCCCTTCTGGGCCGGCTATTAACGAGGTCATCATCTCTGGTCGTTTCCAGTTTGGCAACGGCGGCAATTTCCCGTTCACTTCATTAATTGATAAAAATATTCCTGTTAAAACCATTGCAGTGATCAACACGAATTTGATGCATGCAGTTTTGGTACCATTGGATTCCAAAATTAAATCCTTTAAGGACTTTAAGGGCTCGAATCCCCCAGCAACTATTGGTATCGTGACTGGCTCTTCGGCTGAGTTTTATATTCAAGCCGCAGCCAAGGCTAATGGTATTGAGATTGGAAAAGACATCATCCTAAAGAATATGCCTCCGGGTGAGCAAATGGCGATGCCTAAAGGAATTGATGCGGTAGTACCTTGGGATCCAACCCCAACCATCATGTCGAAGGAGCGCAAGAACGCCAGAATTATTAGCGATAGCTATCCCTACAATATTTATGAGGGAACTTTCTATGTGCGCCAAGAGGTGATTGATAATGCGCCCGACGTGGTTCAGGCCTTTACCGATGCCATTGCTGAAGCAACGCTTTGGATTAGAAAGAATCCGGATGCCGCTGTAGATGTTATGCAAGAAGATCCGAATCTCAAGAATTACTCAAAAGAAATCTTACGTCAGCAAATTTCTGCCTACAACCTCTTGTACAAGCCCAATTACATTTACCCAATTCCAGTGTTCTGGGGTCGTGCAAATGAGCCGATTTATACCTGGCTTTATGAAAACAAGCGCATTCAGAATAAGCTAACGGGTATTGATTTCGCCCGTGCTGTGGATACCCGATTTATGGATAAGACTTTTGAAAAATTAGGTTGGGCAACTATTACAAGACCACCATTCTTGCCGGCTAACTGGTCTGCACCAATGGATAAAACGCCTTACCCAACTTATATGAATCCATTGAATACTACAAAACCTCAGGCTTTCCCAGAAAAGGGCGATCTCACAAGAGATTGGTCTTTTGACGGCAAGGTTTATAAAAAATAAAGCGCTATGCCAATAATTCATTTTTTGAAGCAATTTCGTCGCCTAGCTTTATTGGTTCTATTGCTTGCTGCCTGGGAATATGCCAGTCGGTTTATTCTGGATAAAACAGAAGCCACCTTGTTGCCTCCTCCTTCGGGGGTGGCGCAAGGCGGATTTGAATTAATGAAATCTGGAGAAATCTGGAAACATTTGTTCGATAGTTTGTCTAGAGAGTTTGTAGCATTTTGTTATGCCTCTGTCGCTATCCCTTTGGGGATATTGATGGGATGTTTTAAGTGGGTAAATGAGCAGGTAGATCCCATCGTAGAAATCTTGCGACCTATTCCGCCAATTGCTTGGATTCCATTAAGTATTTTGTGGTTTGGAGTTGGTAACACTCAAAACCAATTCATTATTTTCTTGGGAATCTTCTTCCCAATCCTAATTAATACAATCGATGCAGTAAAAAATGTAGAGCCGAATCTCATTCGAGCTGCGCGTTGCCTAGGTGCGAGTTCTTGGAGTGTGATTACTCGCGTTATTTTGCGCGCTGCACTGCCTCAGATAGTGACTGGCATTCGCATTGGTCTGGGAGTGGGTTGGATGGCTTTAGTGGCAGCTGAATTGGTTGGTGCTAATTCTGGTCTTGGCTTCCTTATTAACGACGCCCGTACTGTTTTGCGCACAGATTATATTTTGGTTGGCATGTTAGCTATCGGAGTTATTGGTTTATGTTTGGATAGGCTGATTCGATATACCGCGCAGAAACTCATGCCTTGGTCGAGAGCGCTGAATGCGTAAGCAGTATTGTTAATCATTAAACATGTAAATAGATAATCTAATGCCAGCACTTAAAGTAGAACACGTACGAAAAATTTATCCGTCAATGCACGCCAAGGGCCAAGAGGTATTGGCTATTGACGATATTTCATTAGAGGTTCGCAAGAATGAGTTTTGCTCAATCTTAGGGCACAGCGGCTGCGGCAAGACTACTTTGCTCAATTTGATTGCTGGCTTTGAGGTTCCAACGGCTGGCCATATCGAGTGTGCTGGTAAGGTAGTCAAGGGTCCTGGCGCAGATCGCTCCATGGTATTTCAGGATTACGCACTCTTTCCTTGGTTGACTGTATTTGACAATATTGCTTTCGGTTTAAAAATTAAAGGCATTAATGCTGCAGAAATTAAACAAATCGTTACTCGCTTTGCTGCGCTAGTTGGCTTAAGTCAATTTATCAACCATTACCCACATCAACTTTCTGGCGGTATGCGTCAACGCGTATCGATTGCAAGAGCGCTAGTTGTGGATCCGACGGTGCTCTTAATGGATGAGCCTTTTGCAGCCTTAGATGCGCAAAATCGCGCGATGATGCAGGCTGAAATGATTCGAATTCTGAATGAAGAAAGCAAAACAGTCGTATTGGTAACCCATAGCATTGAGGAAGCCATCAATCTTTCCGATGTCATTGTTGTGATGACGCGTCGTCCTGGCAGAGTGAAGGAGATTATTCGCGTCCCTGAGCCGCGAAGAATGGTTGAAGATACTCCTGCTTATTTAGAAATCCGTCGTCAGATTCGTGACCTCATTGCTGGCGAACATGATGTCAGTGAGGCCGTTTGATTCTTGAAAGCTTGCCCTCGATCGGCTTATTGCTAGTCGCAGCAGTTTTTGGCGGATTCATCAGAAGGTTAAGTGGTTTTGGAGGGGCGCTCATCATGACGCCTCTTCTAATGTGGGTGTTCCCAATCCCCTTTTTGATTCCAATTGTGATGTGCTCTGAAGTGTTTGGAGGCGTATTACTTTCCCGGCAATGGAAGCTCCATCAAACAGATCGCCCTCGACTTTGGCTGATGTTGGTTTTTTCTGCAGCGTCTTTACCCATAGGTATTTGGTTGGGAAGATTTATTCCATTGGTAACGCTGAAGACAGCGACAAGTTTGGTTGTTTTGTTTTTTGCTGCTTACTTATTATTTAAGCCCCATGTACGAGTAACTAGCTCTAATGCTTTGGACGGACTGGCAGGCGGCTTGTCAGGCTTGTTGTTGGGAGCCTGTGGAATTGGTGGGCCTCCAGCAGCTTTGTATCTCAACTCAACCAATCAAGCATTCGATAGAACGCGGTCTTTGTTATCCCATTTCGTTTCTGGGATCTCTATATTTGCGATCGTTGCTGCAAGCTTCATGGGTGGTGGATTAGGCTGGATTACCTATCTTGTATTCGCTATTCCAGCATATTGGCTTGGTCTAAGGCTGGCTCAGTGGGTTTTGGGGGTTCATGCTGTTTCAGACAATGCCTTAAAGAGGCTCTGTTTATGGCTTCTCATTGCCAATGCAGGCTTTAATTTGCTCTTTCTACTTATATTTAAATAGATATAAGCAAATGAAATATATATTCTTCTCAGATATAAAAAAACACCCTATTCTGTAAGCTCATTAGGCAAATACGCCGGCATAGATTGGATAGGGGAGTTCGACATGGGTTACACAGTTGAAAATACACAAGATGCAGTTGTTAAATCCGTTTTGCAGACTACGGAAAAAACTTTCGCCTCATCTAAGGTTGCTGATCAAGTTGTGATTAGCCAGGCTAGCAAACAAGCAAACGCTGAAGTGTATTTTCAAATAGAAGATTAATAAGTGAAGCCAAAATAAGTCGCCCTGATGTTAGGTGCTTTTCAGGTCAATAAAAAAACCGCCATTTAGGCGGTTTTTTTATGTCTTAGAAATGACTACTTAAGAGAATGAAGTTTCAAATTCTGCAGTTTTGATGGCATTCATTAAAAAGAGAATTTGGCGCTGAAAACTTTTTCTTTCAGCAATATTGTCATGGGGTAACTGATCGTGTGCACGCAACAGGCTGATAATGGCCGGGTTGTAATGTTCTCTGGTAGGTGACATCTTAATTCCTTGAAACTGATCTCGTTAGAAACACTGTATCAAGGCCGCTATATATTCGCAAGGAATATATAGCGATAACTAAACTACTTTTAGCTATATTGATTCGAGGCTTACTTTTCTACAAAGGCGCGTTCGAATACATAGTCGCCGAGTTGGCCTAGGCTTGGAGATACCTTAAAGCCTTTGGCATCCAGCATCTCAGCGGTTTCCTTGAGCATGGAAGGGCTTCCGCAAATCATAGCTCTATCAACTGCAGGATCCAATGGCGGTAGGCCGATGTCTTTGAATAACTGACCAGATTCGATAGCAGTCGTTAAGCGTCCGGTATGCTTAAAGGCTTCTCTGGTTACGGTAGGGTAGTAGATGAGCTTTTCTCTAATCAACTCTCCCAGATACTCATCTTGAGTCAGCTCATTCTTAATATAGTCCCCATAAGCCAGCTCGCTGACTAGGCGAACGCCATGAATCAGAACTACCTTTTCAAACTTTTCGTAAGTCTCTGGATCACGAATAATGCTCATGAATGGTGCAAGACCAGTGCCCGTGCTGAAAAGGTAAAGATGTTTTCCAGGATTTAAATCATCAATCACTAAAGTGCCAACCGATTTTTCGCTAACGAGGATGGGATCCCCCACCTGAATTTTTTGTAAGCGCGATGTTAGTGGGCCATCCTGGACTTTAATGCTTAAAAATTCGAGATGCTCTTGGTAGTTAGGGCTAGCAACACTATAGGCCCTCACAAGTGGCTTGCCTTCAACCTCAAGACCAATCATCAAAAAGTGACCACTACGAAAGCGCAGACCTTTATTGCGAGTGGTGGTGAAGCTAAAAAGGGTGTCATTCCAATGGTGAACGGTCAGAACGGTTTCGGTGTTATAGGCTGCCATAAATACGTAATCTTATTGAGGTTATCTAATCCTTAATTATCCTCAATCTTGGGGGCATCCATGACTCAGCTACCAATTAACTTCTTATAAGGTACCCACTTTTAGTTATAAAAGCCTTAGTTTGGGTCTTTTGGAAGGCGATCTCGCTATCATCTAGGGATGCGTCGCACCCAATATCTATTTATTTCATTGTTTAGCCTGAGTTTGGTGGTCCTAGCCGCCTTGCTGCAGCAATTTGGCTATCAGAACACTCCTTTTTTGCCATGCCCTTTATGTATCTTGCAGAGAATTGGCTATCTTGGAATCGCTATCAGCTGTTTTTTGGCGGCCGGAATTCCTCCTCTGAAAAAAATCTTCCACTCCTTGGCGCTCACATCTGCTTGTTTTGGAGTGATCATTGCGGGCAAGCAGGTCTGGTTGTTATCTCATCCAGATTCATCTTGTGGAATTGATCCTCTTGAGACGTGGATAAATCAATTTCAGTTGGCCCAAGCTCTGCCTTGGTTATTTAAAGCCGATGGACTTTGTTCGGCTCAGTTGCCTGCCATTTTGGGATTGCATGTTCCGGAGTGGTCATTGCTTTGGTTTGCAGCACTCTTACTAGTATTGTTGATTGCTTTTTTTAGAAAGCCTTAGCCTAAAGAAGATTTGGTTCTTAGCAAATAACCATCCCTTCTTTTACAGGCATTCTTTTACCTCTTAAGATATTTGTCAAACCCATTTTTTGTAACAAGGAATATTCATGACTTACTTTACCGACAACTCCCAAACCATTGGTAAGACACCTTTAGTGCGTCTAAATCGCGTAACCGATGGCGCTAAAGCAACTGTGCTCGCCAAGATCGAAGGCCGTAATCCAGCTTATTCAGTCAAGTGTCGTATCGGTGTGGCCATGATTAATGATGCGCAGGAACAAGGTATTTTGGGACCAGGCAAAGAGTTGGTTGAGCCAACTAGTGGTAATACTGGTATTGCTTTGGCTTTCGTAGCGGCAGCTCGCGGCATCCCTTTGACATTGACCATGCCAGAGACCATGAGTATTGAGCGGCGCAAGTTGCTCACGGCTTTAGGTGCAAAGATTGTCTTGACCGAAGGTCCTAAAGGGATGAATGGTGCGGTTGCTAAGGCTAAGGAGATCGCAGAGTCAGATCCTAAATATGTCTTGCTGCAGCAATTTAGCAATCCATCGAATCCAGCGATTCATGAAAAGACCACTGGTCCAGAAATCTGGGAAGATACTGATGGCAAAATTGATGTGTTTGTGGCGGGTGTTGGAACTGGCGGAACCATTTCCGGCGTTGCTCGTTACATTAAAAATACTCAGAAGAAAAACATTGAGGTGGTTGCGGTTGAGCCAACTACAAGTCCAGTTATCACACAAAAACTCAATGGTGAAGAAATCAAGCCTGCCCCACATAAGATTCAAGGAATTGGTGCCGGCTTTATTCCGGAGAATTTGGATTTATCGGTGGTTGATAAGGTTGAGCAAGTAAGTAACGAAGAAGCCATTGAATTTGCCCGCCGTATTGCTAAAGAAGAGGGTATTTTGGTGGGCATCTCCTGCGGTGCTGCAGCTGCAGTAGCGGTTCGCTTAGCTAAGAAGCCTGAGTACGCGGGTAAAACCATCGTGGTGGTGCTTCCAGATACAGCTGAGCGTTATTTAAGCTCTGCCTTATTCGAAGGGGTGTTTGACGAAAGAGGCTTGGCTGCATAATTGCTCTCCAAGCGGAATGCTCGGTAGGCTCTTTAGCCTAAATGGTTTATAAAGAGATTATGAAAAATACTTATAAATTTCTTGCCCTCTTTTTAGCTACATTTTCATTGGCTTCGGCCGCTAATGTTACTGCGCCCACCGTGTACTTCAACGGGGACATTCTCACGATGGAGGGTGATACCCCTAAGTATGTTGAAGCGGTTGTTGTCAAAGACAACAAGATTACTTACGCCGGTGATATGCGCGAAGCCTTTTCTCAGGCTGGATCTAATGCCGCTCTACAGGATTTAAAAGGGCACACCTTATTGCCTGGCTTTATTGACACTTGGGGCCACTTTGCATTAATCGCCCAAGATACGCTCGGCGTCAATCTTGCCTACTTCTCTAGAAATCCTCCGCAGACTAGAGCCCAGTTAATTAACAGGCTGCGTTCAGAGGCGAAAGTATTTAATGGTTGGATTATTGGTACAGGTTACGCTGAAGCAATGCTTTCTGATGGTGGATTAACAATCGCTGATCTTGATGTAGCATTTCCAAACCAAGCGGTGTTGCTGGAGAATATCTCTACGCTGACTGGCATGGTGAATTCTGCTGGCCTAAAGAAGTTAGGAATTACAAAAGCCACTAAAGCTGTATCTGGGTTTATTCCGGTGAACCCTAAAACTGGTCAACTCACAGGTGAATTGATTGGCATGCCTTATTTAGAGGCGGTTGCTAAGGCGGTCGGGAAGTATTCGCAAGATCTGACATTTGAAACTTACCGCAAAGCCGAGAAGATCTACGTCTCCAATGGTTTTACAACGGCACAAAGTTACGAAGCCAGCATTGCTGATATGCGTAATATGCGATTAGCTATCGATAGAAAAATTGTAGCCATCGATTTAATTGCTTTGCCAACCTTCGATGTTGTTGATCAAATGTTGGCGACTAATCCTAATTTTCAGTTTGGCGTTTATAGCCAGGGTGATAGAGGCTTTAAGGTTGCCGGAATTCAGGTGCCTACTGATGGTGCGCCGCAACTGCGCTTGGCCTACTTCACTAAGCCCTATCTTGATACCACCGGTTTTCCAAAAGACTGGCGTGGCTTTGCCTATTACCCACAAGCCTTATTTGATAAGTACACCAAGTTGGCTTACGAGAAAAATATTCAATACTTTGGATATAGCAATGGTGATGCTGGTATTGATATGACGCTAGCAGCTTTGGCTAAAACAATTTCTGAGACTGGTATTACAGAAGATCGTCGTACCGTGATTGCACATTCGTTTTTTGCACGCGATGATCAGTTAGATGACTACAAGAAGAAAAATATTATGGCAGTGATGATGCCAAACGATACCTGGTTGTATGGCGATGTTTATAACAAGGTCTTAGGCGGTGAAAGAGCGGCTAATTTAAGCCCTGCGAATAGCGCTAATGCAAAAGGCATAACACTTGCTCTGCATAATGACACTCCTTCGTCCGGCCCGAATGTGCTCTTTTCGGTTTGGAGTGCCGTGAACCGTAAGACATTCTCTGGTGCAGTGTTGGGGCCTGAGCAGCGAATTACTCCGTATTTGGCTCTACAGGGATTTACTCGCAATGCAGCCTATCAATACAAGGAAGAGCTCAGCAAGGGATCGCTAGCACCAGGAAAGCTGGCTGATTTAGTAGTTCTGGATCAAAACCCCTTAAAGGTTGCGCCAGATGATATTAAGAATATACAGGTCCTTAAAACTATTAAAGGTGGCGTTGAGGTCTATAGCAATTAAGTGATTGCTGGTATGGCAATAAAAAAGAAGTTAAAAAAAGAGAGGCGGTTGCCTCTCTTTTTCTTTGCTGAAGAATTTATTCTTCTTCGCGCCGCAAGTGCGGGAATAGAATCACATCGCGAATATTAGGTGCATCAGTTAGTAGCATGACTAAACGATCGATACCAATACCGCAACCACCCGTTGGAGGCATGCCGTACTCGAGAGCGCGGATGAAGTCATGGTCAAAGTACATAGCTTCTTCATCGCCAGCTTCTTTTTGTTCTACTTGCTTACGGAAGCGGTTCGCTTGATCTTCCGCATCATTTAACTCAGAGAAGCCATTGGCAATTTCACGGCCGGTAATAAAGAGTTCGAAGCGTTCAGTAATGCCCGGGCGCGTGTCGGATTCTCTAGCGAGTGGACTGACTTCAATTGGGTAATCGATGATGTAAGTTGGCTCCCAAAGATGTTCTTCGGCAACCAATTCAAATAGGGCGAGTTGAAGTGCGCCGATACCGGCATTCTTGAGGGTTGGGGCGTCTGGGTTCTCACCACCTTTTTTCAATTCAGCGCGAATGAAGTTGATGTCATCCAACTGAGATGCATCATAGTCTTTGCCTGACTGGCCACAGTATTTGAGGATGGCCTCAGTAATAGTTAGGCGTTGGAATGGTTTGCTCAGATCGAGTTCACGACCTTGATGCGTTAATACGGCAGTGCCTTGAGCATCCATGGCGGCTGCACGAATCAAGCCTTCTGTGAAGTCCATCAACCAGCGATAGTCTGTATACGCCGCATAGAATTCCATCATTGTGAATTCAGGGTTATGACGTGGGCTTACGCCTTCGTTACGGAAATTTCGATTGATTTCGAAGACACGCTCAAAACCACCAACTACCAAACGCTTGAGGTAAAGCTCTGGAGCAATACGCAAGAACATTTGCATGTCCAGAGCATTGTGGTGAGTAATGAAGGGTTTCGCTGCTGCACCACCAGGGATAGGGTGGAGCATCGGTGTCTCTACTTCCATGAAGTCGGCATCCAACATATGGCGACGTAATGAAGCGATTGCATTGCTACGCGCTTTAAATGTATTGCGACTCTCTGGATTCACAATGAGGTCGACATACCGCTGGCGGTATTTAGTCTCTAGGTCTGAGAGGCCATGGAACTTATCCGGTAGTGGGCGCAATGATTTACTGAGTAAGCGTAAGTTGCTGCACTCAACAGACAACTCGCCTTTATTGGTCTTAAAGAGATTGCCTTCGGCAGAGATAAAGTCTCCCATATCCCAATGCTTGAAGGCACCATGAACGTCGGCACCGCTGAGCTCATCATTGATGTAGAACTGAATCTGCCCACTGCGATCTTGAATGGTGGCAAAGCTAGCTTTACCCATTACTCGCTTGAGTACCATGCGGCCAGCTACTTTGACATGAACTTTCTTGGCGGCTAATTCTTCTTTAGTCAAACTGTCGTAATGAGCATGCAAATCAGTCGCTAAATGGGTAGGAACAAAGTCATTCGGAAATGCAACACCGCCAGCACGTAGCTTGGCCAGTTTTTCACGGCGCTCTGCAATGATGTGATTCTCATCAACTACTTCAGTAGCTGGGGCTGTATCTAAATGGGCTTTATCGTTCATATCTATAGTGGTGCAGTAATGGGTGTTAGTTTTTACACGCCTTGTTTTAGGCTGGCTTCAATAAAGGCATCGAGATCGCCATCTAATACTTTTTGAGTGTTGGAGATTTCGACGTTAGTGCGTAAGTCTTTAATGCGGCTTTGGTCTAAGACGTAGGAGCGGATTTGATGGCCCCAACCCACATCGGTCTTGCTGGCTTCTAACTTATCTTGTTCAGCACGGCGCTTTTGCATCTCATGTTCGTAGAGGCGAGACTTCAGCATGCTCATCGCTTCAGCACGGTTACGATGTTGACTTCGGTCGTTCTGACATTGCACCACTATCCCAGTTGGGATATGGGTTAAACGGACAGCCGAGTCGGTTTTGTTAATGTGCTGACCACCGGCGCCAGAGGCGCGGTAGGTATCGGTACGAATGTCGGCAGGATTAACGTCGATCTCAATCGAGTCGTCAATTTCTGGATAAACATAAATAGAGGCAAACGAAGTATGGCGACCATTAGAGGAGTCAAAAGGAGATTTGCGAACCAAGCGATGCACGCCAGTTTCAGAGCGGAGATGTCCGTATGCGTATTCACCATCGACTTTAATCGTCGCACTCTTAATGCCTGCAACGTCGCCATCAGACTCTTCGAGTATTTCTGTTTTATAACCTTTACGCTCACAATACTTGAGGTATTGACGATAGAGCATGCTGGCCCAATCACAGGCTTCTGTACCGCCAGCCCCAGCTTGAATATCGATAAAGCAATTACATGAATCCATCTCGTTATGGAACATGCGGCGGAACTCTAGATCGCCAATAGTCTTGCTATAGCTCTCAACATCTTTCTCAATAGCGCCGATTGTTTCAAAATCGCTTTCTTCTTTGGCCATATCAAACAGCTCAAGAGCGCTAGTAATGTTGGTATTGAGATCGGTAAGAGTCGCCACTACGCCATCGAGCAATTTCTTTTCTTTGCCCAGCGCTTGTGCTTTCTTTTGATCATCCCAAATGGTGGGATCTTCCAGAATCGAGTTAACTTCGGTAAGGCGACGTGACTTTACTTCGAAGTCAAAGATACCCCCGAAGAGCTTGCTCACGGGTGAGCAGATCGGACAAGGTATTCGAAATAGTATTTAGTTGTTCAGCTTCCATCCCCCAATTATAAGGGGGTTATTGCACACTACCCTCAGGGGGTGGCTGCCTCATCATGGGCTTCAATCATGAGCTGGATGCGGGCCTGTCCCTGATAGCGGTCGGTAACTAGGCGGTAGGCTAATTTAGCTTTAGCCGGCAGGCTTTGCGTGCGGTTGAACCATACGGCGGTAATTGGTTTATCAGTTGCCTTGATTTCAGAGCTTCCAATAGGGCGAACCATCAGTCGTAAATGCTTTTCTTTCATGAGGCTTTGCTGGGTAATCTCAAATTCTCCATAGAAAACCGGCTGAGGGAAGCCCTGGCCCCAAATCTCTTCAGCGAGCAAGTCGCCGATTTCGGGGGTAAATTCAGAAAGCTCCAATGCGCCATCGTGGGCATGGCGGCGCTCTAGTAACTCATCCGTTAATAGGCTACTTGCTACCTCCTGAAAGCAGGTGTCAAACTTTTCAAAATCACTTTTTCGAATCGTTAGGCCTGCGGCCATCGCATGACCACCAAACTTCAAAATGAGTCCAGGTTCTCTTTTGGAAACCAGGTCTAAGGCATCTCTCAAGTGAAAGCCTGTCAGTGAACGACCAGAGCCACGTAATTCTTCACCGGTGCTGCCATCGGCAGGGGCAAACACAATCGCTGGGCGATTAAAGCGTTCCTTCAGTCGTGAAGCCACAATACCAACAACACCCTGGTGCCATTCTGCGTTCCATAAACAAATACTGGTGCGCTCAGCCATAGTGCCGTCAAGTTGATCTTCGGCAAGATGAGAGAGGGCAGTTTCTTGCATCCCCGTTTCAATCACTCGGCGTTCACGATTAATACGATCGAGTTCATGTGCAAGATTGAGGGCTTCATCTACATTGTCAGTGAGGAGCAAGCGAATGCCTAAAGTCATATCCGCTAGACGCCCTGCGGCATTGAGTCTGGGGCCGATGGCAAAGCCTAAATCAAAGGTATTCGCTTTGCGTGGATCTCGAGCCGCCGCCTGAAATAGAGCCTGAATGCCTGGTTGAGATATCCCGGCACGGATACGTTTTAAGCCATTAGAAACTAATACTCGATTATTGCGATCGAGTTGCGCTACGTCAGCAACTGTTCCCAAGGCAACAAGATCTAATAGGTTCTCTACCTTAGGTTGAGTTTCATTGGTAAATTTACCGCGCTTACGAAGTTCAGCGCGCAATGCCACCAGCATATAAAACATCACACCAACACCAGCAAGAGCTTTGCTTGGAAAGCTACAACCTGGTTGGTTGGGATTAACAATGGCTAAGGCCTTTGGTAAGTTATCGCCAGGAAGATGGTGGTCGGTCACAATCACTTCCATTCCTAGCTCGCGCGCGCGATCTACACCTGCTTCACTGGCGATACCGTTATCTACGGTAATGAGGTATTTGGGTTTAGGTGTTTGTTGTGCTGCTAACTCAACAACTTCAGGCGTTAGACCATACCCCATTGTGAAGCGGTTCGGAACCAGAAACTGAATTGGGGTTTCGGGGCCACCCAACATACGTAGGCCCCGCAGGCCAACAGCACAAGCGGTTGCGCCATCACAGTCATAGTCTGCGACGATCAGCATAGGCTCTTTTTTCTCAAGGATATCGGCGAGTAAAGAGGCGGTGCTGATGCAATTCTTCAATTCAACTGGCGAAAGCAGTTGCTTTAAATCGAGCGAGAGTTCTTCTGGAGATTGCAGGCCTCGAGCAGCATAGAGTCGAGCCAGTAGTGGGTGTAAGCCACTCTGCGCTAACCAGGTGGCAGTGCGCTCTGAGAAGGGGCGTTGTGAAAATAAGCTCATATGAAACTCATGCGTAACTCATAGCTGACTAATTTCTTTCCAAGTCAGTGGCTCTGCTTTTTTCCAGAAGGCCCAAGATTTTTTATTGAGATCTTTAGCGGTGAAAATACGTTCACGAACTTTACCTTTCGGAAAATCAATGATGACAACCTCATCTAGTTGTTTGCTATGTAGTGCTGCACTTAACTGAGGCCATGCTGCTTGTGGTTGATCTAGCCAGGCGAAGGCACCAAGTAAATTTTTATCATCTAAATCGATTTCATGCGGAAGGGTTAATAGCTTTGATAGGCCAGCCAGAATGGGGTGTGAGCCGATGAGACGCTGCGATTGTTTTAATAATGCAGGCGCTTGAACATCATTGAGCTTACCGATGCCGCTAATCCAGATTGAGTTGATGCTGGGCATGCCACGTTGTCCGCGCTCTTCATTAACGGGGCCAATATGCCAAAGCATTTGGATTTCATTTTGAAGTTTGCGCCAACGTTTCGCGATACCTTCTTCTTGAGTATCACGCGGCATCCACCAGTCAATATTTCGGCCATGAGCCTGATCCACGCTATAACTTTCTAAGCTGGAAAATGGGCCAGCAGGAACAAACCAATAATGCTGGTTATGGAAAAGTACAGAACCCTGAAAATCTTCTTCAATAAAAGGTAGCGCTGCTTGTAGAAGCTTAGCTGACTCTTCGGGGGTCAGATCAATCTGGTTTTGACCCATCAAAATGAGGTGATCTCGGGTGGCATGCAGATGAACGGGCTGTAAGCAGGCAATGACTTCGTTTGGGTTGACTGGTTGATTGGATTGACCGAGCAGTAAGACCGGTGCAATAGGAAGTAATTCTCCGAGCAAAAAGCGCTCATGAGGTAGTCCCTTGTGGGGGCTATCTCTACTTTCGAGCTCATCCAAGGCATCTTCCCCTGAAAGCATCAGGGTGAAGCGGCGTAGCGGGGCCTTAGGGGGGGTGGAATTTGCGGTCATTCCCCTGATTTTAGGTGGCATTTAAGTATTCCATCAGTTTGTCCGCGCGATTCACTAAACTGTGGCTATGTTGAGACTTCCTATTGAGCTAGAAATTGGCCTACGCTACACCCGATCCAAGCGTCGTAAGACCGTGGGGAAGCGTGATGGTTTCCTATCCTTTATCTCAGGGATTTCTACTGCTGGTATCGCTTTAGGGGTTGCCGCGCTGATTGTGGTTCTTTCGGTGATGAATGGTTTCCAAAAGGAAGTGCGTGATCGCATGTTGTCGGTGCTATCTCATGTGGAGATTACCGCTCCCGATGGTTTGGCAAATTGGGAGCCACTGGCGCTGAAGGTTTCAGCTCAACCACACGTTATTGGTGTGGCACCCATGGTGAGTTCGCAAGGCTTATTGACTCGCGAAGGAGTGATGCGTGGCGTTGCTATTCGTGGCATCTTGCCTAGCGAAGAAGGTAAGGTTTCAGATTTACCAAAACAATTTGTTGCCGGCAATATTGATGATTTAAAGCCTGGTAGTTTTGGTGTTGCTTTAGGTGCACAGCTTGCAGCAATTGTTGGCGCACACGTCGGTGATCGTATTAATTTAATTGTTCCCGAAAGTGATTTAACTCCAGCAGGTGCTATGCCACGGATGCGCACTTTGCAGGTAGTCGGCATTGTTGACAGTGGTCATTATGAATACGACAGTTCTCTAGCCATCATGCATTGGAAGGACGCTGCTGCCTTGTTACGCCTACATGATCCGTCCGGTCTGCGTGTGAAGGTAGATGATATGCAGCGGGCTCCAGAAGTCGCTAATGAGTTAGCAGCGATTGTTCCTCAGGCGCTTTGGGTCACTGATTGGTCAAGATCGAACCGCAATTGGTTTGCAGCAGTTCAGACTGAAAGAAAGATGATGTTCATCATTCTGACTTTAATTATTGCCGTAGCCGCATTTAATTTGGTATCCACCTTAGTCATGACAGTGAATGAGAAGCAAGCTGACATTGCCATTCTGAGAACCATGGGCGCAAGCCCTGGACTCATTCAAAGAATATTTTTAATTCAGGGATTGGCGATTGGTCTTCTAGGTTCTTTGGTTGGTGTTGCATTAGGTCTGTTGATTGCACTGAACATTGATGTCATTGTGCCGGTCATTGAAGCTATTTTCCATGTTCAGTTCTTGCCGCGTGAGGTGTATTTCATTAGCGAATTGCCTTCTGATGTTAGGACTAGCGATGTGCTGACAGTGGGATTAATGGCATTTGGTCTTTCTGTGTTGGCGACGCTTTACCCAAGTCGTCGTGCTGCCAAGGTACAACCTGCGGAGGCCCTGCGTTATGAGTAATTCAGCTATGAGTGATATCAATAGCTTAGTGCTGAAAGCCAGAGGCTTAGCCAAGACCTATGGTCAAGGACCCACTGCCGTAGAGGTATTAAAAGCGATTGATTTGGATATTTCTCCATCGGAGAAGGTGGCTATCGTCGGTTCTTCAGGTTCTGGCAAGAGCACCTTACTTCATTTATTGGGTGGTTTAGATACTCCAAGCGCTGGCTCCGTCATTTTGGCTGGTTCTAACTTGAATAACTTATCAGTGAAGAAGTTAGATCAACTGCGTAACCATAGTCTTGGGTTTATTTATCAATTCCATCATCTCTTAGATGAATTCAGTGCTGCAGAGAATGTGGCTTTGCCTTTGCGCATTCGTGGCCTTAGTAATGATGAGTCAATGGAGCGCGCTAGTAAGATGCTTAAGGCGGTTGGCTTAGCTGCACGTAAAATCCATACTCCAGCTGAATTATCTGGAGGAGAACGTCAACGTGTGGCAGTAGCTCGTGCCTTGGTTGGTAATCCCGCTTGCGTTCTGGCGGATGAGCCAACAGGCAATCTCGATACTGAGACTGCAGACGGCGTATTTGATTTGATGTTGGACATCGCTCGAGATCAGGGTACAGCCTTTGTGATCGTGACGCATGACCCGGTGCGAGCTAAGCGTTGTGATCGGACCTTGCATTTAGAGCGTGGAGTATTAAAACCATTTTCTGTGTGAGTGGGCATCCCATGTGGATTGATACCCATTGCCATCTAGATGCCCCTGAGTTTGCAACTTCATTGCCGACAATTATTCAGGCGGCTGCTGAAAAAAACGTTAAAGCAATACTATTGCCTGCTGTGAAGATAGCTGACTGTGCTCATATTAGAGAGTTAGCCCATCAATATAGTCAAGAAATCCCGGGTTTGGTTTATACCTTGGGAATACATCCGCTATATACCAATCAAGCCCAAGAGGGCGATATCGAAACACTTGAGAAAAGAATTGTTGAATCTATATCTGATCCTCGCTTTGTGGGTGTTGGTGAGATTGGCTTAGATTATTTCATTGAGGATTTAGATCCCCATAAGCAGGAGTTCTTTTTCAATGCGCAATTAGATTTGGCTCAGAAATATCAATTGCCTGTAATCTTGCATGTACGTCGTTCTCAGGATGCAATCTTAAAAGCCTTGCGTCGTCGAAGTATCCCCAGTGGAATTGCGCATGCTTTTAATGGCAGCTTTCAGCAGGCCGAGCAATTTATTGAGCTCGGATTTAAATTGGGATTTGGCGGTGCAGCGACTTATGAGCGCGCTTTGCAAATCCGTAGACTTTTAAAAGAATTGCCGCTTGACAGTATTGTGACTGAAACAGATTCTCCCGACATCCCACCAGCATGGCTCAGAGGGGAGGGTATTGCTTTTAATGAGCCTGCTTTTCTACCGCGGATTGCAAAAGAACTTGCCTTAGTTAGGGGTGTCAGTGATGCTGAATTTGCTTCGGCGATATGGGGTAATGCAATGCAAGTGTTGCCACGCTGGTCTGCCCTCTGCGCAGGTATTCCTCAGCTCTTAAGTCTCAACTTAGCCTCTTAATTTCTTGCGATTAGCTATTACGGCATTCATTGCCGGGGGATTACTCCTTTTATTTTTGCCGCAATTGCCAGAATATTGGCTCATTTCCTGCATTACTTTTGGCGCAGTTTGTTTGCTGACAATCCTGCTTTCTAATCCAGAATCTCTTCTAAAGAAATTTGCACTGATTAGTTTGCTAGTTGTAGTAGGTTTTGCATGGAATGCTTTGTATGCTGAAAATCGCTTAAAGAATATTCTTGCAACAGAGTTGGAGGGTAAGGAGTTAACGCTCAAGGGAAGAGTTGCAGCATTGCCGCAAAGTAATTCATCGGGCGCCAAGTTTGCCTTTGAGGTTGACGAGGCCTTCTCTGGAAAAGAAGCCCTGAATTACTTTCCAGAGAAAATCTATTTGAGTTGGCAGCCTGCTTGGAGAAATCCTCAAGCGATTCCAGAGGTAATTCCTGGACAGCGCTGGAAGATCAGGGCAAAGCTAAAGCGACCTTATGGTTCATTAAATCCAGATACCTTTGATTTTGAGCGTTGGTCTTTTCATCAAGACTTTGGAGCTAGCGGATCTGTAAGGTCTGGCGAGTTATTGCTGGATAAAGATATCGCTTGGACAGAGTTTGAGTTACGCATGGAGCTTGCTAGATGGCATCTGCGAAAAAAGATTCAGTCTATGCTGCCGGATGATGCGAGGTATGTAGGTGTTTTGATTGCTTTGGTAATGGGGGATCAGAACGCCATCGATCAAGATGACTGGCAAGTATTTAATGCAACGGGTATTGGGCATCTCATCTCTATATCTGGACTCCATGTAACTATGTTGGCAGGAGTTGGCGCTTCATTTGCTGCATTTATATGGCGTCGACGCACATGGCCACTGATTTCTCCGGTCAGTAAGGTAGCGGCTGTAGCGGGATTTGTAACTGCGTTTATCTATGCCTGGTTGGCGGGCTTTCAGATTCCAGCGCAAAGAACGATGTATATGGTTGGGGTAGTGGCATTCGCTTTATGGACCGGCCGAAATCCACGTTCCTTTGATATCTGGTGGTGGGCTCTGGCATTCGTGTTGCTCATCGATCCTATGGCTCCCTACACGCCAGGCTTTTGGTTATCTTTCAGTGCTGTAGCTGCCATTCTGTATGCCATGGGGGATTCTTCTGGTCTATTGGGCATTCCCACGGGAAAAGAATTCGAAACGCATTGGATGCATCGTATGGGGCAAGCCCTTCGTGAGGCGTGCCGTGTCCAGGCTGTTGTCACACTGGCGCTGCTGCCATTGACTTTGTATTGGTTTTACCAAGTTTCAATTGTTTCACCACTGGCTAATGCATTTGCTATTCCGCTGGTCAGTTATATCGTGACTCCGCTGGCAATTGCCGGTGCCTTACTCCCAGAATTTATCGGCCGCTGGCTCTTATTGCCGGCGCATGCATCCATGGAATATCTTGCAGTCATCCTGGAATGGATGGCGAGTTGGAGTTGGTCTGTGGCTTGGTCAAAACAGCCTGAGTGGTGGATGCTGGTGATAGCTGGATGTGGAATTGTGTATGCAATTCGACCTGGTCCGATTGGTGAAACATGGAGAGGTCGATTGTTTGGCATCCTTTTATCTATCCCCTTATTTTTTTGGCCAAGCCAATTATTTGGAGATGTACATCTCGCTCAAGGAGAGTTTAGGGCGAGTGTTTTTGATATTGGTCAGGGCACTGCAGTTCTCATCGAAACCGCTAATAGAAAATTGCTATACGACACAGGGCCTATTCAAGGCAAGAAAGATGATGCAGGTCAGAGAATAATTCTTCCCTATTTGCGTGGCCAGGGGATCTATCACATTGATCGTATGGTCATTAGTCATAGCGATAGTGATCATATTGGTGGGGCTGCAACACTTCTGAAGAGTATTCAATTTGACTTGATGATGGGATCTTTGCCTAGCGCTAATCCATTACTTCAAAATTTACATAAAAGAAAGATTCCGGCCATTCCCTGTCGCTTTGGTCAGCGTTGGAAATGGGATGGTGTCGAATTTGTAATTTGGCATCCTCATGAAGAGATAGTATTTGCTGATCAATATCCTGGGAAGCCCAATGAAATGAGTTGCGTGCTTGAGGTACGCAATCAACAAAGTTCGCTTTGGTTAACGGGTGATGTTGAAAAGCAAGGTGAAGCAGAAGTTACTGAGCGCTTAGATGAGAAAATGTTGTATGAAATCGGCGACAGGGAATTGATTTTTATGGCACCACATCATGGCAGCAAAACTTCCTCTTCCTTGGCGCTTCTAAAAAGATTGGAACCTCATCAGGCTTTTGCACAGAATGGCTATCGCAATCGCTATGGGCATCCACATCCAGATGTCACGGCACGCTATCAGAATTTAGGGATTCCTTTTCATCAAACGCCGAAAACAGGTGCCCAGGCTTGGCTATTTAAAAATAATTCAAAATCTTCGACACAGTTTTTGCGACATGATATAAAACGGATATGGCATCGATCGATGTGAAATTGAATAAAAGGATTCTGCAGATGAATAAGTTACTTGGCCTATGTTCTCTGGTGGTTGCTGTGACGGTTGGGTGTGCCGGTGCGAATGTTCGCCCCCTAGTGGATATGAAGGGCGTCAATGAGGCTGCATATGAGAGCGATTTAAAAGACTGTCAAAACTATGCTCAACAGCAATCAGGTATGGGTGAGACTGCGGCCAAAGGCGCTGGCGCTGGCGCTGTAGTTGGTGGCTTATTAGGACTTGTGACAGGCGGCAATAAAACGGGCATCGTACAGGCTGCTGGAGCTGGCGCGGTGATTGGTGGTGCAGGCGGTGCATTTACTGGTAATCAGGCTCAAGAGGCTGTTGTGAAGAGATGTTTGAGTGGTCGCGGGTACAAGGTTTTGAACTAAAGCCACCCTGAAATAGCTAAAAAGCCCGAGAAATTGGGCTTTTTTAATGCCCAGAAAAGCAAAAAGCCCTTAAAAATTAAGGGCTTAGTACGTAATTCTTGGTTGCGGGGGCAGGATTTGAACCTACGACCTTCGGGTTATGAGCCCGACAAAACGACCAATTTCAGCCCCTTATAAAACCTCAACTTCGCAGTAAGTATAAGGCTAAACCCAATAATTACCTGCTTTATAGGTTATTTATAAATATTCCCCAATTTTCCCAAATATTGCTAGAATTTGCCTACGACCTGCCTACGAGTAAGAAATAGACCAAATTCATGGAAACCACCTTTAAATTCACCCTAGCGACCACTAAAGACCTGAAATGCCTAGAGGGTAGGCAACAGACCCTTTACTGGGATACCAATATACGAGGGCTAGGCTTACGAATCTCCCAAACTGGTAGGCGGTCTTTCTTCTTTGAAAGGCGATTGCACGGCAATACGATTCGCTTCCCCATCGGTGATATTCCCTTCGATAAGGTTCAAGAGCTTGCCTACGACCTTCAGCACAAATTTGCCCTAGGCATCGATCCTCGCCAAGAGAGAGAAGAAAAGGGAATTGCTCAGGCGAAATTAAAAGAACAAACGAAGGCTAAAGAGGATAGAGAACGCCTAACTGTTGCACAGGCATGGGATGACTACATCGAGCACCAAAAGTCTTTAATGCCACTCAAGGGATTAGCTAAGGGTAAGAAGTGGGGCGAGCGTCATCTACAAGATCATCTCGTACTAGCCCAGCAAGGTGGCATACCTCATAAGAAGGGCAAAAAGGTTACGGTTCAAGGAGTGCTTTATCCATTGTTGCAGTTAAAGCTAGCGCAGATCACTCCCCAAGTCTTGAAAGATTGGCTGAATGATGAGCGCAAGACAAGACCTAATAACGCAAGACAAGCATTTGAGAAATTTAGAACCTTTTGGAATTGGTGCTCTAAAGACTTTCGCTATAAAGCCGTGGTTAATGCTCAAGTAGTGGCAGACGATGGCTTGCTTGCAATCATCCCGAGCAAGAACAGTAAGAAGGATGGCGATGTCTTACGAAGAAACAATATTGCCGATTGGTTCAATGCCGTTGGTAAGGGTTCTAACAAGATCATCTCCACTTATCTGCAATGCCTTCTTCTAACAGGCGCAAGGCGGGGCGAGTTGATCGCTTTAAAGTGGTCGGATGTGGACTTCAAGGCTAAGACCGTATGGCTAAAGGATAAGATCAAGACCGAGGGGCGATATATTCCCTTGAACCTTTATATGGAGCAGTTGATCGATTCATTGCCCAGGAGAAATGCTTTTGTCTTCTCAAGCCTAGAAGCTAAAGACGGCTACATTACCGAACCACGGATAGCGCATAACCAAGCCATCGCCTTGGCTGGTATTCCTCACTTATCCATTCATGGATTAAGAAGGTCTTTTGCTTCCTTGTTTATATGGGCAGAACAACCCGATGGAGCAGGGGCACGCATCCAAGGACACGCCCCGCAATCAATTCGAGATAAGCATTACTTAGATATTCCCATTGAGCTATTAGCTAAGTGGCACGATGGCTATGTGAATTGGCTATTAACCGAAGCTGGCATCCCATTGCCAGTTAAAGAAAACAATGGATTAAAGGTGGTGAACCAATAGAACTTGCCTAGCCTGACGGGGCGAAAACCGAGAACCTTTCACTCGGCTGGCAAGGTCTTTGAAATGAAAGCGCATTAGAAAGAAATGCAAATGAGTAAAGATGCAGAAAATAAGGCTCTTCGCTTCATAGCTGGAGCAACCATCATAAGTAGGAAGTTGGAAAAGGCTCGTCAGGAGCTTGAGCGGGGTCAGGCTAGAAATGATTTAGACAAAGCCATTGCTAAGGTTGCTTCCTATAACAATGCCAATCCTAAAGAGGGTAAGCCCGACTTTGTTATTGAAGGGCGCATTTATGCAAGAAAGCTAATGGATGAGGGCAATAAAAAACCATATTGCTATACCCAGAATGGCATTGCGAGAGAGGTAGTTAAATATCTAAAGGCTAAGAGCATCAAGACCAAGACGAATAAAGACGTTACGGAAAGTAATTTTATTCGTGAAGCGTTTGGTTCGGATGGCTGGTGGGCTGAGAATAATGACTGGAAACCACCCAAAAACTAATCGGGGAATCGGGAAACTAAAAAAAGATTATTTCTCCCGATCTAATCCTGCCATCTTAGTCAATTGATATATAGGTTTATCAACACTCGACATATTCTTGTCGGGAAAAATTCCCCTTGTCCTAATGGAATCATCTTAACGATGAGGTGTTTCCATGATTATCGAAGTCGAACAAAATAAAAACGAAGTAGCAATACCTGAAGGCTTAAAGCACACGGCTAATGGCAGAGATATTTTGCCGTTAGACGAAACGGCTCAGGTAACCAATAACGCACCTCAGACGCTAAGAAAGCATATCTGCCTATACGGGCATTTTCATGGAGCGAAGCCACTCAAGATTGGTGGGAGGTGGAATTTCTTTGTGACGGACATCGCGAAGCTGATGGCTAGAAGTTGATAGCCCCCACAAAAGCTGAGAGCCGATTAGCTAGAACTAATCGACCCCCTTTAGACCTTCATCCAGTTGCCACCAAACAAAGATTTGCATATATGAATTCTACCGACTGCCTAAATAATAGGCAACAAATTAAGCCTGTATTTGTATCGGGTTATGGGCAATTCCATACCAACGAAGCAGACCCAGCTAAGCCATCGAAACGGCTCACCCCTTACGAGTTACTCAGCAGACAAGACATCGAAGCGATGGTTGATAACCCAGCCAATGAGCCTAAGTCACTCGCCCAATGGATGATTGCTTCAAGCTTGAAAAGCCGAGTATTTGCCGAGCAAGAAAAGAATGGTTCGTTTCAGGCGATGGTTAATGACTTTGACAATAACCCGACAACCTTAGAGAACTTAGCGAGCATTGTTGCAAGCGAACTTCATTGCAATGTCGAACTCTATACAACCAAGAGCGCAACGCAAGATAGGCAGAAAGCCCGACTAATTATTTTCTTGGCTAAGCCATTGACGGGTGAGCAATATCTGATTTGCCAAGGGCTCATGGTGGACTTATTTAATAAGCATGGGATTGAATCAGACCCAAGAGTTTTAGAAGCGGGACAGCTTTTCTATTTGCCTAACCGTGGTGAGTTTTATAAAAGTATCTCTGTTAGAGATTTAAACGACTTCGATCCGCTAGAGCATTGGGCTTTAGAAATCGATTTAAAGCGAACAGAGCGCATTAAGGCAGAGCAAACAGCCAAAGCCAAGCAAGAGGAAGCAAAGAAGCGTAGAGAAGCGTTACAGGCTTCTAGCGATACCAGTTCTAAGAGCTTGATAGTGCAGTTCAATCGATGCTTTGAAGTTGAGGACATATTACTGGGGGCTGGTTACTCACAGCATGGCAATAACTTTCGACATCCTCATTCTGAATCGGGTTCTTTCTCTGCATCGGTAAAGGGTGGGCGAGTGTATTCACTCAGTCCTAATGACCCACTCTATACGGCTAATGAATCCAATGGTGCTCACGATGCCTTCTCTGCCTTCACTTTGATTTATCACGGTGGTAACACATCGGATGCCCTAAAGGATGCTGGCGATAACTGGCTCAAGGTGGGCGGTGAATCTTTTAACAAGGCTTGCCAAAGATCTTATATACAAGAACGAGAAAACAACGGCTTAGGCACGCTCTCAAACTCTCTTACCCAGCTTAGCCCATCGATTGACCCAGTAACGGGCGAGCTCATCCCACTTGAAAGCACGAACGACCCCTTTTTGGACTTAATGACCATGGAAGTGACTAAAGAAACCGTTGAGAAGTTAGACGATGCCAAATTCATTTATAGCAAGCTGATAGTAGCGGGGCACTTTATTGTATTTTGTGCCAAGGCTAACGGTGGCAAGACCACGATCATGGTTTATGTAAGTGCAGAGCTGGCTAAGTCAGGCTATCGAGTGCTTTATATCAATGCGGATGCTTCGGCATCGGACTTGAAGACCTATGCAGAGCACGCCCACGATAACGGCTATACCTTGCTCAATCCTGACTTAACCAACGGATCAGCCGAGAAGGTGATTGCAAGCCTAAAAGGTATGAGCCAACAGCTAGATGCTGACTACTCTAAGACCGTTCTAGTGCTCGATACCTTAAAGAAGTTCGCTGACTTAATGCAAAAGAGCAAGGCAAAGGACTTTAACAATATCTTGCGGGCATTGACGGCTAAGGGCATGACCATTATTTGTTTAGCTCATACGAACAAATACAACGATGCAGACGGCAAACCCATCTTTGAGGGCACGGGTGATCTTCGAAATGATGTCGATGAGTTGATCTACTTCATTCCCGTTAAGAACGAAGACGGCACGATGACCGTTTCAACCGAAGCCGATAAGGTGCGGGCTAAGGTGGAAAACATGAGCTTTTCTATCTCGGCAGATGGTGAAGTGACCGTTCTCGATGGTTATGTCGATACCTTATCCATCGCCCATGAGCAACAGCAACTCAAGGAAGACGAAAGCATTATCGAGTTCGTTCAAGAACAAATCAAAACTACTTCTAAGACGGTTTCCGAGCTTTATCAGCTAGAAAAGGATGACGGCATTACTAGAAGAAGACTGCAAACAGTTCTTAACCGATATGTAGAAGGTAAGAGCAAAAACCCGAAATGGCTAACCTTGAAAGTGCCTACTCACGGATGTAGATATGGGCTGATAGCTGACGGCTATTTGGCTGAAGTGATTAAAAAATTCCGTGGGGGGTGAAAAGTGGAAAGTTGGAAAGTTTCATTTTGGTGCATGGCATTTTCTACCTAACCATCGACCCGTTAAGCCATATAGAAAGGGAACTTCCCAAACTTCCCAAACTTTCCATAGTTTCCATACTTCCCTAACTATCCGTTTGTAGGGTGCACCAAATCTTTTTTTGTCTTATCTAACTTCCCAAGAATTAAACACACTCGATGGCTAAAGAATTATTTACAAAAAGGAGTAATACATCATGGCAATAACCTATATCCCGATCAATGTCGAAAGACTGGCTCTAGTAGCAATCTACCAAGGCGTTGATAAGAATGGCAAACCTCAATTTGAACAAGTCGAAGAGCTCATAATAGCGTGGCGAGCAGAGGTTGAAGGTGATGAAACTACGATCACGCCCCTCATTGCTGGATATCAGCGTACTAACTTAGGCACTGTTCGGATAGCTATCTTTAATTACGATGGCACGGTCACTTGGAATGGTCGGCAATTTGAAAATCTTGACGGGTTTATGGCTGACTTTAGTGCGCTAGCTCTATATATGGAAGATAAGTCTAGGGACTAATCTTTGACAGCAAATAAATAAACCCCCAAAATGATTAAGTCTGGAGTGATGCACAGACTTAACCAAAGTGAGTGCATCGATATGACTAAAGACCAAAAGCCCGAAGCCCAAATAGAGATGGGCAAAAAAAGGACTTCAAAAGATACCCAATTCAAAAAGGGGCAAGTTCCCAATCCCAAGGGCAGACCCGTAGGAAGTGGTATTCAGGGTGAGCTTAGAAGGATGCTCAACAGCCATATGCCCGAAATGGTAGAGAAGCTAATCACCATGGCTAGGAGCGGTGATCTAGGGGCGTTAAGAATTTTGATGGATAAAGGCTTAGGCAATCGTAAACCTGAAAGCTATATCGAAATCCATATACCTGAAGAGCTGAGCATTGCCGATAAGGTTGATTACGCTCTTAATGCCGTAACCCGTGGCGAGCTTCCTGCTGAACTAGCGAATGAATTAGCAAAGACAGCCGTTCTTTCCAATACCTTAAAAGACATCTCGATTGGTGGCACTAAGGTTATCGAGCTTAATGTTGGCTCGTTAGTCGATCCCGATATGAGCTTAGAAGTTAAAGAACCAAAAGAAGAGCAAGACAATGGCTAATCCAAGAGTAAATCTTCCTAGCCTTCATCCAGCGCAAAGAAGAATTGCCGATCACCCAGCACGCTTTAAAGCAGTTTGCTTAGGTAGAAGGGCTGGAAAATCTGCCCTCATTACTAACCTTGTATGCAAAGGTGCAGTTAATGGCAAAAGCATTGGGGTATTCGTGCCCCAATACCGAATGATTGGCGAGATATGGCAAACCATCGTCTTGCTTTTGAATGAGATCAAGATCGAAGCCAATAAGACCGAGGGCATTATTCGACTGCCAGATACAGGGGGAAGGATTAAGTTCTTTAGCCTTGAGAACGAAACGGCAGGGCGGGGCGAGAAGTTTCACGAAATCTATTTAGACGAGATTGCCTTTGCTAAGGACAACTTCGAATTTCAATGGAGCACAGCCATAAGACCAACGCTAACCGACTATGCTGGGTCAGCAATGGCTTGCTCCACGCCCAACGGCATTAGTGATGAGAACTTCTTTAATCGCATTTGCAACGATGCCGATACTTATTGGACAGTTTTCAAAGCTCCTAGTAGTAGCAATCCTTATTTGCCTAAAGATGAGCTTGATTTAATTAAAAGGCGTACCTTGCCACTCATATGGCTTCAGGAGTATGAAGCTACTTTTTTGAACATGAACTCAGCAACTTTTTTCCCTTTGGAATATTTTCTTGGAGAGGATCGCATACCAGAGCCATTGCCTGAAATGTTCGGTGGGATTTTTGCAGTGGTTGATACTGCACTCAAGGCGGGGGCAACCCATGATTCGACAGCAGTACTCTATTGCGCCTACCAACCACCTACACACCTACAACCCCAAAAGGTATTCATTGTTGATTGGGATTTGCGTCAGATTCATGGCTCATTATTAATCGATTATTTGCCTGAGATTCAGCAAAGAATCGAAGATCTTGTCCGTGAACATAAGGCAAAGTGGGGGAGCTTAGGAATCTTTATCGAAGACAAAGGATCTGGCACTGTATTGCTAGGGCAATCTATTAGAACTGGGGTTTATACAAAAGCTATTCCAAGCAACCTCACCTCTATTGGCAAAGATGAGCGAGCTATTGCTTCATCGCCCTATGTAGCTGGGCGACAAATCAAAATAAGCCAATACGCCTATGACAAGATGATCGATAGTAAAGGGAGTTATAAAAATCATCTGTTATCCCAAATTATGAATTACCGAATCGCAGATAAGGAAAGCTATAAGAGGGCAGATGATCTATTTGATTGTTTAACCTACTCAGCAATTTTGGCGTGTGGGACAGGAGATCATTTCTAATTTTTTAGCTCTTTACTTCTTCATTTCTTTGTCGACATGATGCATTAGCTCGGCAAGGCTTAAGCCAAGAGCTTTAGCGAGCTTAGCTATGGTGGTAATTGAAGGTAGCTTTTGATCTAGCTCAATTGAGCTGATATACGCCCTAGTTAGCTCCGAATCAAACCCTAAGTCTTCTTGAGTTAAACCCTTCGCCACCCTTAATTTTCTTATTACTAGCCCAAATGCTTTAGAAGCTTCCATCTTTTCCCCGAATAAGAGGGAATTGTTTGGTTTGGACTAATATAAGTCTTCGTACTATAGTACGAATTATTAGTAATAAATTTCCGCAAATAAAGATCACAATGAACCTAAAAATCTCCCGCACAAAATATGCTCTATGTCTTTTGATGATTTTTATCAATATGAATGTTGTAGCTAGGGTGCTTTTAACTTCAAATGGTGAAACTTTTTCAAATTTGATGGGTGGGGGAAGTTATACGTATGAAATAACTGACCAAAAATCAGATGACTGCAATGGAGAATGGTTTGTCGGAAGACTTATTTGGACTGGACTTCAAAAAACTGATAACTTGTGTTGGAGAAATTCAGGGTCAAATCTTGAAGTAAAAAAGATCGGCTTTTTTGAAAAAAGTGTCTATCTACCTAAACCAGTAGAAATCGGAGATAAAGACTTAACAGCAGAAACTGCAGATTTGTTTTATCAGAAAAAGAATGAACAAAAAGTGCAAGACCAAAGGATTAACGATGATAAGGATAGACAATTCTTTGCTGGAAGACCAATCAAAGAATTTCCATATCAAGCAAAAATCTCTTGCTCTTATGGCAGTAATCAATTGCCACTTATGGCTTGCATGCAAAATGGAAATTTAACAACGAACATAGAGGTAAGAAGTGGTCAAGACTACTCTATGGCTCAATTCACTAATTTGAATATTGCAAATTCTATGGGCTCAAATGGTGGGCTGACTGTCTTATTGCGACCTACATTTCAAATTAAGATGCAAAACGCTAGTAAAGAAATGACAATGAATTTGGAGATCTTGGATCGACAATCAAATGCCGTTGCCTATAAAAAATCAGCCGGTCAATTCGATTATATTTCTGCTAACAATAATTCAATATCAAGATCATCTCAGCCAAGTAATTCAAATTCAAGCGCCTATGAAGCGGAAATTAGTTGTGGCTATCAGCCCATCTTTATTTGTTTTATGAAGCAGGGCGGGGTATATGGGTCATTCAATACAACATTGGAAATTAGAAGCGGGAACTTTTATAAGTTGTATCAGTATCAAGACTTAATGAATTCAGGTGCTTTGATGAATGTGCCCTTAGGTAGTTCATTCATCATCAATGCTCAGAATTCAAACAATACATTCCTGCTCAATATAAAAATTAAAGATAAGACAACTAAAAAAGTTATGTTTGAGAAATCGGCTGGTCAATTTGATTTCATAAGGATTAGAAATTAAAGGTCTTTAATAAGCTATTTCATTAACAAATTTGACATAGGAGCGGTAATTGAATAAAAAGAATCTTCTGGCTCTAGCTGGAGCTCTCGTAATTGGTGCTTCGGTTGGTATTGTTTATGAAAAATTTCTTGCTAGCGTATTAAAAGAAAAATTAGAGAGTATTTCCTTTGATCTAAAGCCAGAGCCAATTGGCTATCAAGGTGTCGCAAAGATTGAAGCGGTGCAGGCATATTTATTTTATGACCATACTGGCGGGATATCGGGCAATCTTTTGACCAAGAAACATTTAGTTCTTTGGAATACGGTTATAGGAGAAGGCGATGCTGGTGAAGGTTCTAATTCAACATTAGTTGTCGTTGAGGTTTCAGGTGAAGGTAGCAGTGCGAAGGTTAATGTGGTGATTACTGATGAAGATCAAAAGACAATAATTAATGAAACAAGAAAATTTTGGATTTTTGATAGCGACAGAAAATTTTATATGCCATTCATAGTGCCAAATACAGGTTGTAAGGAAATCACAATTACGGCAAAGTTAGTTGGCAAAGGATTTTCTCCAAGCTCAATTTCGCAAACTATTCCATTTAAGTGTGGTGAGTAATCTAGGGGGTGGGTTTTCAATGCCTAAGCAAGCCATTAATTGGGATAGAGTGCCTGATGAGTTTGTTGTTTTTGATTTAGAAACAACGGGGTTGTTACCGAGCAAATCTACAATTCTGGAAATTGGTGCAATACGGTTTACCAAGATTGATTACCTTAAAACTGGGCAAGTAGATACATTTCAGGTCTTTGTAAAGCAGGATGAGCCAATTCCTGCTGAAATTACAAAAATTACATCAATAACTGACAGCATGGTTACAAATGGCGACCCCTTGGATGTTGCACTTAAAGATTTTTTTAAATTCGTTTATGGTAGAAACCTTATTGCCTATAACGCAGAGTTTGACGAAAAGTTTATTCGTAGTTGCTCTAGGCGAGCTAAGGTTGAATTGCCTAGTTGGTTCAGAACAGAGTGCGCCCTAGAGCTGGCAAGGAAAAAGCTTAGAGGTGTTCAAAACTACAAACTAGTTACTATCGCTAAAGCCTTTGGAATCGATACAGATGGGGCACATAGGTCACTAAACGACTGTCTTATGACCATGCATGTTTATGTTAATTGTTTGCATGTTGAGAAAACCATTACTCACGGCAAGAAGTATTCAAAGACATCATCACAAAAAAACGAAATGCCCTTCGAGTTAGAGCCGATATATAAACTTTATTCATTTATTGCTGATTGGATTGGAAAGAATAGGATAGCTTCAATCATTATTTTGATTGTGCTAGTTAATGTTATTTCTCGCATCCATCTTTAAGGCGGTGAGTTATGATTAGGTTATTCAAGTTTAGAATTGACTTTAATAATTAAGGCAGACATGGAAACCAAGCCAAGCACAATTGTCAAGAATTACTACGGAGATTCTGAAAAAGCACCTGAAGAATTTGAAGCTCATGCTGTTGTAATGGCGAAAGAGGGTTATTACCCCATCTCGACATCGTGGGCAGACGGCTCTTATAGTCCACTGAATTTTTTTGTGGCTCTTATGCTATGTCTTATTGTTATTGGTGGGATAGCACTTCTCTTTATGCTTCTCGTTAAGCCTGCTGGCACGCTTACAGTAATTTATGAATATCGCCCTAAGTCGATTCAATAAAAATGTCGGATGTCCAATTCTTCTCTAAGGTAAGCACACAACGGCTAACCAGCCTAGACGAAGACCATAAGGCAGAGCAAAAGCAAATCCTAGAAGATCAAGCGCATTGGGCTAAATACGGCACTAATCGCCCAAGAAGGGGATCACCTAGCAAGACCGAACTCATGGAGCAATTAAGCCGTGAACGATTCCCTGAGGATGACTTTTGATGCTTTTAAATAAATACGGAAAGGTCGCTTACAAAGACTTGCCCGCCAAACTTCAAGAAACTTACAACTTTCAAAAGGCTTCAGCCATTCTTGCTGATTATGGCTTCATTACCAACCTATTGAAATATGACTGGCTTGGTGCTGACTTTTTAGCACAGCACAAGGATGGCGATTGGCTGAAGGTGCAGTTAAAAGGTAGGCTGACCACTAGCCCCGAGTACGAAGGCAAAGATCTTTACATTATGTTTGAGGATAAAGAAGCGGGCGAGTGGTATCTATACCCCCATGACGAATTAACCGCTTTTTATCGTGAGAACTTCTCTGATAAATCATTTAGCCAAAATGGTCACTCAAGGGGAAGACCCTCTAAACCTCAAAGGGAGTGGCTTGAAAAGTATCGAATTGCCAATGACGGATCTACAAAAGAAGACTAAGCCATCGTTAGAGAGCCTATTAGCCACTAGCCAAGTGGTGACTGGTAAGCAGGTGATCGAGATGCAAAAGGCTAAAGCCAAACAGCTAGAGGAGTTTGCTCAGGCGATGGAGTTTGAGATGAGAAATAAGATGTCGGGTAAGTTGAAATGAACTTCTACACTTACGCACATAAAAAACCTGACGGCTCAATTTTTTATATTGGACAAGGTTCTGCAAAATATGATCGTGCCCACAGCACCAAAGGTCGAAATAAGTATTGGCACAATGTAGTCAATAAATATGGCTATGAGGTTGAAATACTTGCTTACTGGAATACTTCCGAAGAAGCAAAGAAGCATGAAGTTGAACTTATTTCATATTTCAAAGGGCTGGGTGTAAATTTAGTAAATATGACTGAGGGTGGCGAGGGAACAGTTGGATTTTTCCCCTCAGAGGAAACTCGCAAAAAATTAAGCGAAATTCAAAAGAAACTTCAAAATTCTCCCGAAAGAAAGGCATTTACTAGCAGACTACATACTGGTCGTAAGCGCCCTGAAGAAACAAAGCAAAAGATGAGCCAAGCCATGAGGGGGAACATAAATGGTGAAGGCGGTAGGGGCAGATCTTTCTCGGATGACCATATAGCTAATTTGAGTTCTTCTCACAAAGGTTATGTGATGCCCGAAGAGCAAAAAGCCAAGATTAGGGAATCAACAAAAAAGGCTAGAGCGGGCATAAAAACGCTAGGAATGACTGGAAGAAAGCATTCTCCTGAAACATTGGAAAAAATGAGATTGTCTGCAAAGGCTAGGGAAGCTAAAAAGAAGGAATTAGGCGGGTGATATTCCCACAAAATGCCTACGATACGCCTACGAGGGCTTAGAAAAGTAAAAAGACTTTCAAGCCGATTGACCTGAAAGCCTTATAAATACTGGTTGCGGGGGCAGGATTTGAACCTACGACCTTCGGGTTATGAGCCCGACGAGCTGCCAGACTGCTCCACCCCGCGTCTGAAGCTGAAATTCTACCATTTTTTGGGGGCCTCTGTCGAGGTATTCCTGTAAATAACGCATAAATGAGCAGTTTTATTAAGGAAAGTCTGGATTTGATGGGTATCGTTAAGGAGTAACATATCGCCACGCATTAAGTTGAACATTTGGCCTATAAAAGGATGATTCATGTCAGTTAGCAATCCCGAATTTTCGCACTCAGAGATATTGCGTCCGGTTGAAATCCAGGGTCAAGATCATCATCAAAAGGGTGGCCTAGCGACATTAGCGCTGGGCGCAATTGGTATTGTCTTTGGCGATATTGGCACTAGTCCACTTTATGCTTTAAAGGTTTGCTTTGATCCGCAAAATGGCATTCCGATGACCACTGAATCTATATTTGGCGTCATTTCTATGATTTTTTGGTCATTCATTTTGGTGGTATCGCTCAAGTATCTATTGTTTGTCATGCGAGCAAATAACCATGGTGAAGGCGGCATTCTGTCTTTGATGGCTCTTGCTTTGCGCACTGCTAAAACGAAATCTAAGCGTTCCATCGTTATTATGGTTGTGGGGGTTTTGGGTGCCTGTTTGTTTTATGGCGATGCTGTTATTACTCCTGCTATTTCAGTGCTCTCTGCCATCGAGGGCACTACAGTTGTGTCTGATAGCTTTATCCCGTACGTTATTCCAATTACGATTGGAATTTTGTTGTGCTTATTTTTGTTTGAGAAAAAAGGTACTTCAGTAGTTGGTGCACTCTTTGGACCTGTTATGTTGGTGTGGTTTGGATCTTTAGCTTTAATGGGCTTCAACCAAATTCAAGATGCACCGCAAATTATTGGCGCCTTGAATCCTATTCACGCTCTTCAATTTATGACTCAGGATGCGGGCATCGCATTTGCAGTGACAGGCTCCATCTTTTTGGTTCTTACTGGTGCCGAAGCTTTGTATGCAGATATGGGGCATTTTGGAATACGTCCGATTAAATACGCCTGGTTTTTATTGGTAATGCCTTGTTTATTGATTAATTATTTTGGGCAAGGAGCAATGCTCCTGGCTCATCCAGAAACGGTCTCAAACCCCTTCTTTTTGATGGTGCCTGAATCATATACATTTGCTTTAGTGGTATTGGCTACCCTGGCAACGGTAATCGCTTCTCAGGCTTGTATCTCCGGTGCTTACTCAATGACTAGCGAAGCTATTTTGCTCGGCTTTTTGCCCCGCATGAAAATCGCATTTACTTCGGCCAAGGAGAAAGGGCAGATCTATGTTCCTTTTATCAATTGGGTGCTTTGCTTTGTTGTGATTGGAATTGTTTTAGCTTTCAAGAAGTCTGAAAACTTAGCTAATGCATACGGCGTTGCTGTTTCAACCACAATGCTCTTAACAACTTTGTTGGCTGCAGTGGTGATGAAGGCTTTATGGAAGTGGAATTCTATTCTTGTAGCCATCATCATTAGCTGCTTCTTAGTTATTGATGTCGGCTTCTTCACCGCAAACCTGGTCAAGTTATTTGAAGGTGGTTGGTTCCCAGTAGTGATTGCTTCGATTTGCTTCTTGCTAATGATGACTTGGTACCAAGGTCGTCAAATTGTTCGCGAACGTGTTTTGAATGACGGAATTCGGCTAGATACTTTTATCACTTCTTTATTGCTAAACCCACCGCACAGAGTAGAAGGTACTGCTATCTTTCTCACTGCCCATGTAGATTACTTGCCTGTTTCTTTTTTGCATAACCTTAAACATAACCATATACTTCATGATCGTGTCTTTTTCTTAAAGTGCAGTATCTGGGATGTGCCCTATGTAAGTGATGACCAAAGACTTACTTTAAAAGAGCTTGGCCCCAATATTTATGTAGTGCGTGCAGTTTATGGATTCAAAGAGACTCCTGATACCAATCAAATTTTGGCTTTGCTTGAGAGTCAGTTTGATCTGAAATTTGATTTAATGAACACCTCATTCTTTCTCTCAAGGGATACTATTGTTCCCACTACATTGCCAGGTATGGCAATCTGGCGTGAACGTCTATTTGCTTGGATGTATCAAAATGCTGGACGTCAGTCAGACTTCTTTAAGATTCCTGCAAATCGCTTGGTTGAGTTGGGTGCAAAGGTCGAGATTTGAGAAAGAGTCTTTTGCTCCAATCAAAATTATTGACTTCAATATTTTTGTTGGCGTCTACGTTAGGTGGGGTTGTATTGGCAACTCCTGCAGAAGAGGCTGACCTTGATCAATTGAATAAGATTGAGCAAGACCTTGAGTTGCAGCGTGACTGGGCTAAATATCGCTGGGGCAAAGCATCCTCTGATTGCTATCAGAATTACTGGATCAATTCTTGCTTGAGAAGCGCTCGCGCAGACTATCGCAAGGAAATCGATCCGATACGCGAGCAAGAGGTGGCTTTGCATGAAGTGCAGCGTAAGCTTCGTGAAAGTTTAAAGACTCAAGAAGACGCTAAGCGTGCTGCTGAGAGGGCCTCGCCCGAAAAAGCGGCTGAACGAACAGCTAATCAACGCGAGTTTGAGCAAAAGCAAAAAGATGCTGCAGCAAGAGCTGCTGACTTAGAGCAACGTCGTAAAGATGCCCCTAAGCGTGCACAAGAAAATAAAGCGGGCACCCAGCTCGATTAATTTTTCCCTCAATTTACTTTTTATTGAATCAGGCAATCCTTGGCTAAAGTCAAAACGATTTACATTTGCCAATCTTGTGGCGGTACCTCTGCTAAGTGGCAGGGCCAGTGCCCATCTTGTCAGGCTTGGAATACCTTGGAAGAGGGTTTGCCTGAGACGACATCCAATGCACGCTTTCAGGGCTTGGCGCAATCACTGCCAAGACAAAAGTTATCCGCTATTAGCGCTGAAGACTTGCCAAGATTTAGCACAGGCGTTGAAGAGTTTGATCGTGTACTAGGTGGTGGCTTGGTTCCTGGTGGCGTGGTACTTTTGGGTGGCGATCCTGGTATTGGTAAATCTACCTTGCTACTCCAGGCATTAGCAGAGATGAGTTCTGCGGGCATGAATGTGCTTTATAGCAGTGGAGAAGAATCCGCTGCGCAGATTGCTCTGCGTGCAAAGCGTATTGCTTTAGATGCACCTCAGCTTGAAGTGTTAGCGGAGATTCAGCTGGAAAAACTGATATCGATTATGGATACCGTGAAGCCGCAAGTATTGGTAGTGGATTCGATTCAGACTTTGTATTCAGAGGTGTTAAGTTCGGCTCCTGGCTCTGTTGCACAGGTTCGTGAGTGTGCAGCGCAGCTCACTAGGGCCGCTAAATCAAGTGGTATCTGTGTGCTGATGGTCGGGCACGTTACCAAGGATGGTCATCTTGCTGGTCCTAGGGTCTTAGAGCACATTGTCGATACCGTTTTGTATTTTGAGGGTGATACCCATTCCTCTTTCCGCTTAGTGCGTTCGATCAAGAACCGTTTTGGTGCTGTCAATGAGTTGGGCGTATTTGCGATGACCGAAAAAGGTCTGCGCGGCGTAACGAATCCATCAGCCATTTTTCTGTCACAACATGAGCAAATGGTTCCGGGCGCTTGTGTATTGGTTACACAAGAGGGCAGTAGACCTTTATTGGTAGAGATTCAGGCTTTAGTAGATACAGCGCATGTGCCTAATCCCCGTCGTTTAGCCGTTGGCTTAGAGCAAGCGCGTTTGGCAATGCTTTTGGCGGTACTGCATCGTCATGCTGGCGTCGCTTGTTTTGATCAAGATGTATTCTTAAATGCAGTAGGCGGCGTCAAGATTTCTGAGCCGGCGGCTGACTTAGCCGTTCTTCTGGCGATTCAGTCATCTATTCGAAATCGCGCATTGCCAAAAGAGTTGATTGTTTTTGGTGAAGTAGGTTTGGCTGGTGAGATTCGTCCTTGTCCTCGTGGTCAAGAGCGCTTGAAAGAAGCTGCTAAGTTAGGTTTCACTGTGGCCATCATTCCAAAAGCCAATATGCCGAAGACCAAGATTCCGGGGTTGAAAGTAATTCCAGTGGAGCGAATTGACCAGGCTATTGCTGCTGCAGCCGAGCTCAGTTAATTCCCTAGCGCAAGTCTTCCGCTTGAATTAATAAGACTTGCTCTTCTCCTGCGGATACTTCCATCCAGATTGCTGGAATTTGCGGGAAAGCCTTTTTGAAATGCTCATACTCATTACCAATCTCGAGCAAAATAGCGCCGCGCTCAGATAGGTAATCGGGTGCTGAAGCAATAATGCGCCTGATGATATCCATGCCATCTTCTCCACCAGCTAAAGCCAACTCTGGCTCTGCGTGATATTCAGTAGGAAGCGCATTCATGGAGGCGGCATTCACGTATGGTGGATTACAGATGATCAGATCAAAGAGGTTATCTTCATTTGGTTCTGGCAAAGCATCCCAAAGATCGCCATCTAATAGCTCTACTTGAGAGCTGAGACTGTGACGATCTATGTTACGGGCAGCTACAGAAAGTGCAGGCATGCTGATATCACACGCGCTTACATGAATATCTGGGCATGACATAGCCAAGAGAATTGCCAGCGAGCCATTACCAGTGCAAAGATCAAGCGCTTTGCCATCAGCTGGCAACCAGGTCTCTAGCGAGCCATCAACTATGAGTTCTGCAATCCAGGAACGCGGAACAATACTTTGCTCGCTGCAGAAAAAAGGCACGCCCATGAGCCAGGCTTCACCCAAGATGTAGGCTAGTGGTTTGCGTGTCGAGATTCTGGTATCGGCAATAGCGGATGCTTTTTGCTGTTGCTCATCGGAGATTGCATCATCTAGGTGATCCAAAGCTTCTGCGGGGCTGAGATTAAGCTGTTTGCTCACAATCCACAAAGCTTCACTTTGGGCATCAATTGCCCCGTGGCCGTAATGTAAGTTTGCCGCTTCGAGTGTTTGTGTAACGTGATTGATGCACTGGTTTACTGTGAGGTGTTGCTGAGACTCAGGGTCCATGATGTGGAGTTCTTTAGAAGAAAAGTCGGGTGCGCAATTGATCGATCAAGCGATTAACTGTTCGAGGGTCTTGCGATAGATATTTTTGAGTGGCACGACATCGTCAACGATGACACACTCATCAATCTTATGACTAGTCGCATTGAGGGGGCCAAACTCCACAACCTCTTTGCAAATCTTGGCGATAAAGCGGCCATCACTGGTACCACCAGTAGTGGAAAGTTCTGTATCAATGTTGACTTCTGCTTTGATGGCCTTGCGTAATGCTCCAGCCAGATCACCATCACCAGTAATGAACGGGCTACCGCCCAATACCCAGTCAATCTCGAATTCAAGACCTGCATCCTTCAGAATCTTTTCTAGACGTTCACGGAGTTGCTCTGGCTTACTCTCGGTGGAGAAGCGGAAGTTAAAGTCGATCACCAACTCACCAGGAATCACGTTATTAGCACCGGTGCCAGCATGCACGTTAGAGATCTGAAAACTGGTGGGTTGGAAGAATTCATTACCTTTGTCCCATTCAGTTTCTACTAATGCAGAAATTGCTGGTGCCGACAGATGAATTGGATTCTTGCCGAGGTGAGGGTAGGCAATGTGCGCCTGAATACCTTTCACCTTGAGCTTGCCTGACAAAGAGCCGCGACGACCATTCTTAATCATGTCGCCAAGCCGATCAACTGAAGTCGGTTCACCAATGACGCAGTAGTCCAAACGCTGACCTTGTTTTTGTAGGCGATCGCACATGATGACTGTGCCATCGTTAGCGGGACCTTCTTCATCGCTGGTGATTAAGAAAGCAATGGTGCCTTGATGATCTGGGTGTGTAGTGACAAACTCTTCTGTAGCAACCACAAAACCAGCGAGAGATGTTTTCATATCCGCTGCGCCACGACCATAGAGCATGCCGTCACGAATGGTTGGGGTAAAGGGATTGTTTGTCCACTTCTCTAATGGGCCAGTAGGCACTACATCGGTATGGCCTGCAAATACCAAGACTTTGCCTTGATCGCCAGCTATACCTTTTTTAATCGCCCACAAGTTGGTTACCTGGAAATTTTCAGGGCCGCTCACCACGCTCTCGGTATGAAAACCAATCGCTTGGAGACGTTTAGCAATTAAATCTTGGCAGCCACCATCGGCCGGGGTTACGGAATGGCAGGCGATGAGAGCTTCAGTGAGCTCAAGTGTGGCGCTCATGGATTTAACTTAGTCGCGGAGTAATTCGTTAATAGCTGTCTTTGCTCTGGTTTGAGCATCAACCTTCTTAACGATGATTGCGGCATACAAGCTGTACTTGCCGCAAGCGGAAGGAAGGGAGCCCGGAACAACTACTGAGCCAGCTGGAACGCGACCGTAGTGCACTTCGCCAGTTTCGCGGTCATAAATCTTGGTGCTTTGGCCAATATAGACACCCATAGATAAAACAGCGTTTTCTTCAATCACAACGCCTTCAACCACCTCAGAGCGGGCGCCAATAAAGCAGTTATCTTCAATAATCACTGGGCCAGCTTGGATTGGCTCCAAAACACCGCCAATACCAACGCCGCCAGAAAGGTGAACGTTTTTGCCAATTTGAGCGCAAGAACCTACGGTTGCCCAGGTATCGACCATCGTGCCTTCACCGACATAGGCGCCAATATTGACGTAGGAAGGCATTAAAACGGCGTTTTTGCCTATGAATGAGCCGCGGCGGGCCATGGCAGGGGGAACCACGCGGAATCCACCAGCAGCAAAGTCGGCGGCAGTGTAGTTTTCAAACTTGCTAGGAACCTTGTCGTAGAACTGGGTAAACCCACCAGCACTCATAGGTTGATTGTCTTCGAGGCGGAAAGAAAGCAAAACGGCCTTCTTAACCCATTGATTTACTTCCCACTTACCGACGTCACGGCGCTCAGCCACGCGAATAGTACCGGCATTAAGGCCCTCTAATACGGCATTTACAGCATTACGGACATCCCCAGGGGCGCTATCTGGAGAGAGGTTTGCGCGGTTTTCCCAGGCTTGTTCAATGATGTTTTGTGGTGATTGGCTCATGCTTTTTAGTTAACTATCAGATTGTTAAGGGATTTTGTCCCGGGAGGTAGATTTATCATTATATAGATGGGGCAAAAACGCGTCCAAGCAGGCAAGAGCTTGCTATCATCTTCCCACTTTAGCTTTAATTTTTACCCCTTTATTTGAACCTCTTTTTTCCCTGCAAAGTACGCCGTGCAACTGAAATCCATCAAACTTTCCGGCTTTAAGTCTTTCGTAGACCCAACCCATTTTGAAATGCCTGGCCAACTCATTGGCGTTGTGGGTCCTAACGGTTGCGGAAAGTCGAACATTATTGACGCCGTCCGCTGGGTTTTGGGAGAATCCCGTGCCAGCGAATTGCGTGGCGAATCAATGCAGGACGTTATTTTTAATGGCTCTGGTTTACGTAAGCCATCTGGCCGCGCTAGTGTTGAACTCATTTTTGATAACACTGAAGGGCGCGCTCAAGGTCAGTGGAGTGCTTTTACAGAATTAGGTATCAAACGCGTTTTAACTCGCGATGGAAATTCTAGTTACTACGTGAATAACCAAGTAGTACGTCGCAAAGATATTCAAGATATTTTCTTGGGCACTGGTATGGGTCCAAGAGGTTACGCCATTATTGGTCAAGGCACGATCAACCGTATTTTGGAAGCAAAGCCAGAAGAGTTGCGTGTGTTCTTAGAAGAGGCTGCTGGTGTTTCTAAATATAAAGAGCGTCGCAAGGAAACGGCCTCACGTTTAGAAGACACTGTAGAAAATTTAACGCGTGTTGAAGATATCTTGCGAGAGCTTGATCAACAACTCACTCGCTTAGAAAAACAAGCGACTGTTGCTGAGCGTCATGCTGAGCTTTCTACACAGATGAAGTCTCAGCAACAACTGCTTTGGTTTGTGCGTCAGACCGAGGCTGGTAAAGAACAAGAGCGCCATGCGAACGGTATCCGCGATACGCAAGTTGGCTTGGAAGAGCAGACCGCTAAGCTACGCCACGTCGAGGCCGAGCTAGAAACGATGCGTACAGAACAGTACGCATTACAAGATAAAGTTTCTCAAGCGCAAGGTGATTTATATCAAACCAATTCTGACGTCAGTCAAGTTGAGGCGCAGATTCTTTATGTGCAAGAAGCGCGTCAACGTTTGCAGCAACAAACTCAGGATTTACAAGCGCAGTTACAGCGCTGGACTGTCCAAGAAACAGATGCGGCACAAGCGCAACGTACTACTGAGCATGAGTTGTCTTTAGCTGCTGAAAAAGAACAAACACTCTTAGCGGATTTAAATGGTTTGCAAGAGCAAATGCCAAGTCGTGAAGAGGCTTATCAAAACGCTTCACGTGAACTCAATAGCGCACGTGATTCAGTTGCCTCTATTGAGCAACGTTTAGCAAGTTTGGGTGAACGCCTGCGTTCAATGTCAGCTCAGTCAGATGAATTGAAGGGGCGCGAAACTCGCCTTGTTGGTGAATTCGATGGCTTACGTCGTCCTGATGCTGAGGCATTGCAAACAGCAATAGATCGTCAGGTCATGGCTGCCCGTAAAGTTGAGGAAGCTAAACAGCGCGCTGTAGAAACCCAACAACGCGTTCCGGCTGCTGATGAAGCCCGCAATACTGCGCAACAACAGATTCAAGTTGCTAACCAAGACCTCGCTCAAACTGAAGCCAAGTTGACGGCATTGACTGCCCTGCAGGCAAGTGTTCAGGCTCAAGGGAAGATTGGACCTTGGCTTGAAAGTAAGGGTCTTAAAGAGAGCAAGCGCCTCTGGCAAGAGCTCAAAGTAGAGAGCGGCTGGGAAACTGCGCTGGAATCAGTGCTGCGAGAGCGTTTAGCTGCTGTCACTGCAAAGAGTGTGCAAGAAACATTGGCCTTGGCTAATGATGCCCCTCCATGTCGTTTAGCCATCTTACTCACCGAAGAAATTACGCCAGCACATACCTCCGCTCCAGCGGACTTCACGCCATTATTGAGTCGCGTGCAAAGTGCAGGCGCTGCAAGATTGACCTCTGTTCTTCAAGAGTGGCTAGACAAGATCTACATTGCTAGCAGTCTTGAAGATGCTTTGCATCGCCGTGAAAAATTACCAGCTGGTGGCGCATTCGTTACCCAGCAAGGTCATTTGGTGAGTCGTGTTGGCGTACAACTCTATGCAGCTGATTCTGAGCAAGCCGGTATGTTGGCGCGTGCTCAAGAGATGGAAAGTCTCGAGAAGCAATTACGCGCACAACAACTCATGCAAAGCGAGCTCAAAGGCGAGCTAGATCAGTGTATTGCTAACTATCAAGCAGCACACCAAGCGGCAGAACATGCTCGTGAGAATGCAGAGCATGCTGTTCAAGAATCACACGGCTTTGAAGTAGAAAGAATGCAGTTGACTCAAGCTGAAGAGCAATACAGTCAACGTGCAGCACAGATTCAGGGTGAATTAAGCGAGTTACGCCAACAAATGGAGCAAGTGAGTCAGACCCAAGAGCAGTCTGCTGCTGAATTGCTTGAATCTGAAGAATCTAAAGAAGGCTTGCAAGAAGCTTTGCAAGTAGCGCAAGAAAAATTAGAGCGCTCTACTGAAGAGCGCGATCGTTTGCGTGAGTCACTCCGTTCCGCTGAAATGGCTGCTCAAGAAGCGGCTTTTGCAACGCGCTCATTGCAACAGCGCATCACTGATTTGCAACGTGATCAAAGTACTGCCCGTACTCAGATCATGGAAATTCAGGATAAGCATGATGCCGCCGCTCAAGAACTAGAAACTCTGAGCGACGAAGAGGCGCAAGATAAATTACAAGGTCTATTGCTAGCGCGCAGTGCACGTGAAGCTGCCTTAGCGAATGCTCGTACTGAGCAGGATGCTTTATTGCATCAATTGCGTGAAGCCGATGAGTCTCGTATGCAAGTTGAGCGCAGCCTGCAGCCAATGCGTGACAAGGTGGTGGATTTGCAATTGCGTGAACAGGCTGCCCGTTTGAACTTTGAGCAATTTGCCACATTGTTATCTGATGCAGAGGCTGACCTTACTGCACTTGAGGCAAATTTCAGCGCTGACTTGAAAGTTGGCGCCTTGCAGAGCGAGGTGAATCGCTTGAATACTGAAATTCAGTCTTTAGGCCCAGTGAATATGGCTGCTTTGGATGAGCTATCAAGCTCCCGTGAACGTAAGCAGTTCTTGGATGCGCAGTCTGCTGACTTGAATGAAGCAATGCAGACTCTGACAGATGCAATCGCGAAAATCGATGCCGAGACACGTGATTTATTGCAGGGCACTTTTGATCAGGTCAATACCCACTTCGGCAAGCTCTTCCCTGAGTTGTTTGGTGGTGGTCATGCTGAATTGGTAATGACTGGTGATGAGATTTTGGATTCTGGCGTACAGGTCATGGCTCAGCCTCCTGGCAAGAAAAATAGCTCTATTTACCTCCTCTCTGGTGGTGAAAAGGCTTTGACTGCAATTGCCTTGGTGTTCTCACTGTTCCTTTTGAACCCGGCCCCATTCTGCTTGCTTGATGAGGTAGATGCTCCATTGGATGACGCAAATACCTTGCGTTATGCAAAGCTAGTTGCCAAAATGTCAGATAAGACACAGTTTTTGTTTATCTCTCATAACAAGATCACTATGGAAATCGCACATCAATTGATTGGTGTCACGATGCAAGAGCAGGGTGTATCCCGCATTGTTGCGGTGGATATTTCTTCTGCTGTTTCAATGGTGGAGGCCGCCTAAGTGTACGTAGAACAAATCATGGCGATGTTGGGTTTGTCTGATTTGCAATTAGCGCTGGCTGTTATTGGCCTATTAATTCTGATAGCAGTGGCGGTTTTGAATATTAAGTATGCCCGCGCTCGTCGCAAGGCAAAAGAGCTCAGTGAGTATTCTTTAGATGATCGCTTTGGAAAAGAGCCTAGCTTTGGTCAAGGCTTTGCTGATGGCGATGCAGGGCGCACTGAGCCCAGCTTCGGCGAAGCGTTAACAACTATTTCAGCCCCAGAAAAGTTTGCGATAGATCCACGGATTGATTGTGTGATCACACTGCGCTTTGATGAGGCTATTAGCGGCTCAGAAATTCTAGAAGAAATAAATGCCTGGACGGATCTTCGGGCGCAATCAACCGCACGCTGGATGTGTGAAGGCTTAAATGCCAATCTAGATGTTGCTGAGGACTGGGAAGAGCTCCATCCTGACTCTACGTATTCTGATTTACAGCTAGCTATTCAGCTGGCAAGCCGCAAAGGCGCTATCGGTGTTCTAGGGCTATCCGATTTTTGTTCTCGTGCCCAAGCGCTTGCTGAGACTTTGGGTTCACAAATCGATATGCCGAGCGTGAGCACGATGTTGGAAAGTGCGAATGAGTTAGATGTCATGGCCGCCGAGAGCGATATTCAATTGAGTATCAATGTGTTATTCGATGAACCATGTCCATGGGGTAACTTTGATGCACTCATGCGTCAACGTGGCTTCAAGCTATCTCGTAATGGCCGCCAATATGAATATCTCAGCAAAGGCGTAGTGCTGTTTAGTAGCACTGATTTTGATCCAAATAAATCGGTAACTCAGGTGACCTTATTGCTTGAAGTTCCCTTGGTGCCACAAGAAGAGCGCGCATTTGAAAGAATGCTCTCTGAAGGCGTGGAGATTGCGCAAGCTGCCCATGGCCGCTTAGTGGATGACAATGGCATCAACTTGAGTGAGGCCGCTGTCATCAGCATTCGTCAGCACCTTGATGTTCTCTACGCCAATCTTGAGAAATCTGGCGTCCCTGCTGGATCTTCTACAGCTAGCAGACTATTTAGCTAGGAAATTACTTTGTCGTCTACTAGTCCGACAAATTTAGCGGAGCGTTACGCATTCTTGCAAGTAGAGCTTGCCCGTCTAGAGCATGCCTATTACGTTTTAGATAATCCGCTTCTTCCTGATATTGAATACGACCGCCTCTATAGAGAGCTAATTGATATTGAAGCTGCTCATCCAGAATGGGTCACCCCAGAATCCTTGTCTCAGCGGGTAGGTGGAACAGCACTAAAAGAGTTTGATTCGGTTACCCATGCGGTACCAATGCTTTCTTTAAATAATGCATTTGAAGATAGTGAGCTGATTGCCTTTGATCGTCGTTGTCGTGAGGCTCTTCATGCTAATCATGTGACCTATGCAGGGGAATTGAAGTTTGATGGCTTGGCGATTTCTCTTCGCTATGAAAATGGCTCCCTGGTAACAGCAGCAACCCGAGGTGACGGTGCCAGCGGCGAGGATGTTACCGCTAATATCAAAACGATTCGTGCTATTCCTCTCAAGCTCACGGGCAAGAATATTCCGAAAGTTCTAGAAGTGCGTGGAGAAGTCTTTATGTACCTCAAAGACTTCGAGAAGATGAATCGACAAGCGGCAGAGTTGGGTGAGAAAGAATTCGCCAACCCTCGCAATGCTGCAGCAGGTAGTCTTCGTCAATTGGATTCGAAGATCACTGCTAAACGGCCACTTTCTTTCTTTGCTTATGGCTTGGGCGCCCTAGAGCCAGCCTCTTGGTTGCCTCAAACCCATGAAGAATTGCTTAATACTTACGCTGAACTGGGCTTGCCAGTGTGCGCTGAGCGCAAGGTTTTGCATTCGGTAGAGGAGATCTTGGCGTTCTATAACGAAGTGGGGGCCAAGAGGGATTCATTGCCGTATGACATTGATGGTGTGGTCTATAAGGTGAACTCATTTGCTGAGCAAGCTAAGTTGGGATTTGTTTCAAGAGCTCCTAGATTTGCGCTCGCCCATAAGTACCCAGCACAAGAAGCTCTGACTACTGTTTTAGGTATCGATGTGCAAGTAGGTCGAACAGGAGCAATTACTCCGGTGGCACGACTTGCTCCAGTAGAGGTTGGTGGTGTAACTGTTACCAATGCAACCTTGCACAATGAAGATGAGGTTAAGCGCAAAGATGTGCGTATTGGCGATACCGTATCAGTGCGTAGAGCAGGTGATGTCATTCCGGAAGTGGTTTCTGTGATTAAGGATCGACGTCCAGCCGATGCAAGAGAATTTGTGATGCCTACAAACTGTCCGGTATGTGATTCCCATATCGAGCGCTTAGCAGATGAAGCAGTTGCGCGTTGTAGTGGCGGATTATTCTGTGGCGCGCAGCGCAAGCAGGCCTTGATTCACTTTGCCCACAGAAGAGCGCTCGATATTGAAGGCTTAGGTGAGAAAATTGTTGATCAGTTAGTTGATCACAATCTTGTTAGAACTCCGGCTGATCTCTACAAACTTGGTTTTACTGCGCTAGCTAACCTAGAGCGTATGGGTGAGAAGTCTGCAGACAATCTCATTCAGGCAATCAATCAATCTAGAAACACCACCTTAGCGAGATTTATCTTTGCATTGGGTATCCGTCATGTGGGAGAGACCACAGCTAAGGATCTAGCGAATCACTATCAAACGATGCATGCCTTAATGGATGCAAATCTTGAGGATCTGCTAACCGTTAAAGACGTAGGCCCCGTTGTTGCAGACTCCATCACCAGCTTTATGCAAGAAGCTCACAATCGTGAGGTAATTGAGCAACTCTTAGCTTCTGGAATGCAGCTCGCCGTAGAAGAAAAAGTCATTAGCGCAGCCGTTGCAGGTAAGACCTTTGTCCTGACTGGTACATTCCCAACCATGACAAGAGATGAAGCAAAAGATCTTCTAGAAAAGGCAGGCGCAAAGGTTGCTGGATCAGTCTCCAAGAAAACAGACTATGTGGTTGCTGGTGCAGACGCAGGAAGTAAGCTCACCAAGGCAGAGGAATTGGGTGTGCCGGTGATTGATGAGGCGTCAATGCTTGGTTTGCTTAATTAATGGTGATGACATCCATTTTTTTGCCTTGGGGCGTCCGCTATCGGCCAGATGCAACCATCACACCGCCTACACAATTTCATATGTCAGAAGTAAGACTGCGGCACCCATGCAGATCAATGCGAGCATAAAGAACTTATCCGCAATATCTTCAAAATAAACCTTCTTTGAATTGCTTCGAATGGATAGGTATGAAAAGATGGAGCTTGCTAGAAAGATGAGCGCATCTAGTGCTAGCATCATGTTTCATCCGGCTAATGCAGTTCACTTCAACTGGTTCCTTAAAAGAACCAGTTGAAGTGCAAATTATTGGTATGCGTCCAGTCAAGAGGACTTATGTCTATCCCAATGTGGGTAAGCATGGGATGCCGTATAAATTAAATTAGGCGGAAGTCGAAACCCGATGCTTGCTTGCTGCTGAGCCAGCATCAGGTTTAAGTTTTAAATACCCCTTGAGCGAAATAAATATAAGCGCCCCTACGACAAAAAAGGTAATACGAAAATCCAATGCTGATGGGTTATTGATATTCCCATCTCTAGCTATAACGGTAATGTGAATAATGGCTGCCCCCAAGGCAACCCCGATACCTTGGGCAAGTTGACCAATAGTGCTAAAAAGGGTATTTGCCCCGCTCATTTTTTCTGGCGGTATATCTACAAAGGCTAGGGTTTGGATGCAAGTAAATTGCATTGATCGACTAACGCCATAGATAAACATGGCCAAGATAATGCCGATAATGCTCGAATCGCGAGAGAGCATGCCGCAAATCATGGCAGCAATGGCTGCAATAAACCCATTGCCAAGCATGATATTGCGAAAGCCAAAGCGCTCTAAAAGCATGGGGGTTAGAGGTTTGAGGCCAATATTGCCAAGCATGGCCGCAAAAAATAAAAGGCCTGACATAAAAGCACTATAGCCAAAGGCAATTTGGAACATCAAGGGTGCCAAGAACGGGGTTGCTCCTAATAGGACTCGCGTAAATGAGCCCGAGAAAAATGTAATGCCAAATGTGGGAACTTTGAGTACAGAAAAATCGAGCAAAGGATGGGTGTGCTTTTTAGCATGAAACCAGGCAGCAATTCCGCAGATAATTCCAAAGGCTGTATAGCCAATAGCTTGCTTGCTAAATCCCTCGCTGCCGACTAGCTCAACACCAATGATTGTGAACCCCAGGGCGCTCCCTATGATCAAAAATCCAATGTAATCAAGAGGGCGCTTTTCGAGCTGATGAGCATTAGACACATATTTTCTAATGAGAAAGATGCCTAATAGGCCTAGCGGCACATTAAGAATAAAGATCCAATGCCATGAGAGATAGGTAGTCAAGAAGCCGCCTAATGGAGGTCCAATTACAGGAGCTACCAATCCTGGCCATGTGATTAAGGCAATAGTTTTAACCAACTCCGATTTAGGCGTGGTTCTCAGGACAATTAATCGTCCAACGGGAACCATCATTGCTCCCCCAATCCCCTGAAGAATTCGAGCGATCATAAACTGATTTACCGTCTGACTAATGGCGCACAGAACAGAGGCAACGGTAAATATGCCAACAGCTGAGCCAAATACGGTTTGAGATCCTAGGCGATCAGAGAGCCATCCGCTAACTGGAATGAAGACTGCCAGCGTAATCAAATATGCAGTTATGCCGACACTCATATCTATGGCATTTACTCCTAATGTTTGAGCCATCTGGGGCAGTGCAGTGGTGATCACTGTGCCATCTAAGTTTTCCATAAAGAAGGCCGTCGCCACAATTAGTGGAACTATATGTGAGGGCGCAAAGGATTTATTCATCTAACTTCTCAAGATTTGCTATTTTTATGAATTTAAATAAAGAGCCCTTGTCCAATAAACTCACCTTCCTTGGCGCCGGGAGGGCATGCAAATAAACCACTGCCTACATGGGTTGTAAATTGATTAAGCATATCTATCTGCGCCATCTTAGCAAAGATTCGAGTAAACCCAAGGGTTGGATCTTTTTGGTAGCACTGAAATAAAAGACCTGCATCAAAGGTGGTTACTTGGCGCCATGGAGGCCAACGCTCAGCCACCTTGACAATCCCATTGTCATAAGAAAAAGCTCGTCTTAAGATTTGCGCTCCGCCATTATTTTCTGGTGCTGATAAAGCAACATGGGAATTTTCATTGATGATCGGATTGCCATCTTTATCTTCTCGATCTAAGCCAAGAGGATCAGACTCTTTTTTCTTTCCAATTGGCGCGCCAGATGCTTTATGCCTACCTACAGTTTCTTCTTGGAAGGAAAGTTTCATCTCATCCCAATGCTCAACAGAAATGCGTATGGGGCGGATGACCATATAACTGCCATTTTGAAGCCACTTGGGGCCTTCATTGCCCACCCAAATAAATTGATCCAATGCTTTGGGATCTTTGCCTGAGACATTGATCGTTCCATCTTTAAATCCCATTTGATTTCTTGGGGTTTGATTTGGGGCGAAGTCTCCGCTAAAACCCATTTGAGCCCAGCGCATAACGGCAATGCCATTGGCGAGTTTTGCAAGGCGTCTAACGGCATATTCAACAACCTGGGGATCATAAGCACAGGCTTGTACAGAAAGATCTCCCCCGCATTTTTCAGGAAGAAGTTGATCGCCTGCAAATCTTGGTAAATCTTTGAGGGCTTCTGGTCGTTGCGCAGATATTCCAAAACGATCAATGCCGTCTTTTTCAAATAGCGCGGGGCCAAAGCCAAAAGTTAAGGTAAGTCCAGCGCTGGATAGTCCAACGGCCTCGCCTGGGCTAGTTGGAGGTAGATCAGGGTTTGTCTTTAAATCAAATTGCTCTGAGCTGCCCATCATTTGAGCGCTCGCCTGTGTCCAGCGCTTAAGCAGCTCAATCAGATCCTCTCGATTTTTTGAGACCATATCAAAAGCGATGAAATACGTATTCGTTTGTTGTGGGGTAGTGATACCTGATTGATGCTTGCCCCAAAATAATTCGGTTGGTCTTTTCGCTTTGCAGTCAGCAGCCTGCGTGTTTGAGGTGAAGGGCAATGCAATTGCCGATATTGCTGCGCTTTTTAGAAATGATCGGCGCCCTTGTGGCTTAAAAGTACTCATGGTTTAGCAATCCGTAATGAGTTGATGTCATCTTCAACGTAATAAAAACTTTTTCCATCGGGGGCAAGCGCAAGTCCAAAAAGATTGCCATTTCCAGGCGGAGACTGTGCTTGATTGGCATTGAGCCAATGGGCGTAAATCTGCTTTTTCTCTATCGGATCTATTTCCACAGCCTGCCCATTTTTTCCATTGGCGACAATTAAATGACCCTCAGGCGTCATAATCATTGCTAATGGCCATGCCAATAAACCTTCTTTGGTCACTAATTCCCCTTTACCGGCACTATCGGTTCTAGTGCTGGCATGGGCAATGGCGGTAATTTCATTGTCTAGGCCATCGGTGACGTAAAGCGTGTCATCTGAACCTAAAGCTAGGCCTGTGGGTCCCAGTAAAAAATTTGCAAGATCTGAACGATGCGAAAAACCATCCCCGATGACTGTTTGGCTTTTGAGGACCGGCGGCTTGCCATTTGGAATGGTGAGCTCTAAGCGCAATACCGTAGCCTTGTTCACAATAACAGGGTAGTCAGTTTTTGGGTCAATCACATCGGGGCTTGGTAAATCAAAGCCAGCCATGCTAATAAAGAGCATAACGCTATCACCGCGATCAATAGTGGCTATATTCCCCCAGGGTCCATTAATAGTGGGGCCTTTCCAGGTGGAAACATGCTTACCATTGGGGTCAAATACCAAAATACAACCATCTCCCTTCGTTCTGGTTGTGCCATCGGTGCTTGGGGTGCTTCCCACAATCACCCAGCCACTTTTAAGCATGGTCATCGCGGTCGTAAGTCCTACGCCCCCTGGACATTCTTTTAATTTTTGGGGCACCTGTGCAAACAGTTTTGTTTCTTTGGTGCTGGGTCGATAGCGAATAATCGTTGTGCCAGTACCTTGAAGATTGGAGATATTGTTAAAGTTATCAACCAGCACATCATCCTTTTCAATTGCACCGAAAGAAACGGGTGCCACCACTACTGCGTATGGGTTTACGTCCCCATTATCTGGAATCGTTGAAGTTAAAAACTGATGACGCTTAATGGTTTCTAACATTCCCTTTGGTTCGGCATGGGCGGAAGATAGGCACATTAAAAAAATGCCAATACATGAAAGTACAGTCATCGACAACGTTTGTGGTGGCAACATGGTCGACTGCTTGGATGGCATTGATAAAAAGATGTTCATAGTCAATTTATTGGTAAGGGAAGTATTAATCTTCATTAGAATGAAATGTTGGTTCGGATGCCTAAAATCAGCTCGTTCTTAATTTTTGAATTGGGAATATTGGGGTTAGCTAATCCACCGCCAGGATTCATTGCATATTGAATGTCTGGCTGAATCTGAATCCACGGCTTCCATTGATACTGATAGGTTAGCTCCACAAACGTTTCGCTATTGCGAATGGGCGTAAAAGTATTGGTGAAGTTGGCGGTATTTTGATCAAGCTGCGCTACTTGATTGCTGACATGGGCATAACCAACGCCTAAACCCAGGGTATCAGCCGGGCGATTTTTAAATGGGCTATGCATCACAGCACCAATGTTTGTACTAAAGTCAATCAGGTTATAGGCTTTCAGTGGAGTTCCCATGACACGGCCAAATATTCCTACGGTTCGATTGGGGTCTTTGTCATCACGCCAAATCAGCTGATCAGCCACTGCATACCAAGCATAGTTACCTTGATGCTGAAGGGGATTACCATTGCTATTGGGGTCCGCTAAAGATAGCCCATTGGTATCGACCGCCATATTCGAAAAATTATTGGTGTTATACCAGGCGCCAATTTTATAGGTATAGCCTAGCGATTTGGTTTGTCCAGGCTCAACCATGCTGCCCAATGTGGGGTAGGAGAATTGGGCTTCGGCGATATAAAGCTGTCCGCCGTTAGTGGGAAAGCTAGTTCCATAGCGGTTTTGGAGTTGTGGATCGCTCTCGTTATTGTTTTTAACTGGATCACCATTAAATGCGCCGACCAATAAGTTAAAGCCATCAACAGGTCTGACATTAAAACGAACCCCCAATGCTGACAATGGATAGGCGGGCCCACCGGAGGGCATATTGGCAGAAGGAAGCATGGGCCAGCCAAACATCGTATTAATAAAATAAAGAGCGTTTGTACTAACCATAAACTCCTGATCTAAGCTTTGCTGTCCAACGCGCACACTCAGGCGATCTTCATCTAGGAACTTTTGGTCATACCAAATCTCCCAAAGCCGGGTGGCTTGATCGCCCACAATGCCACTCGCCGTTTGTAATGTGTATAGGTTTTGAGCGCTCAGGTTATTGCCATGGAGATTTAGAACGCTGACATTAGCCAACCCCCCGTAGTGACCAAAGGCGCGATTTGTGTCCATTTGTGCCACGATCTGAGTAAGGCCATCATAAGCAGCGCTTTGCTTTACGCCGCCGTTGACATTGCCCATGTATTCGCTTGTTTCTAAAATCGCCAAGGAGATGCCATGTTTACTTAGGTCGGTACGAAGGCCCCACATATCACCCAGTAGAGCGCTACTTCGATTGATTCCATCGGTAAATCCCCAAAATCCTTTACTAGAAGCGTAGTTATCATCATTCATAGCCGAAATATTGATTGGTGGTGGTGCTGCAATAGCCTCCAGAGAGAGGCCTGCACTCGCCAGGGCAATAAAAATAGTGCCCAGCACCATCAGGCGGTTAGTTAAAGGCATGAAATATCAAATATATCAAATGAGAATGGTTATCATCTTAACATCTAAATAAGAATGATTTTCATTTGTTTGAAGAACTTGCCGATAAGTAATAAATGGGTATAGATCGAGGAACCCTTAGTTTTGGTGACTTATTCAAACCATGGCGGACTAACCAACCCGCTTAGGCGGGTTTTTTGTTGTCTCGATAGCCTGCTATGGGTCGCAAAGCGACAGTTGGAGATCGGATTTTGACTTTTTAACTAGTGGCCTGTAACTGAATTGACCTGATTTTTAGTACCACTCCATCAGAGAGGATTTTTGATAATTTTCATCCTAAAGGGGTATTAAATATGGCTAAAAGTTAACCTTTCAAACCCGAGCAAATCGGCATTTCTTTAAGGATGAATAAAAATAGCCTAGGCCAACTGTTGTATCGGGCAAAGCTAAGACGGAAGTCAGAACTGGGGGGTATAAGGTAAAAAATGTAAAGACCAAAGAAAATCTCAGGCGTAAGCTTGATCAAATTCAAGCCCCGACCCCATTGACAAATTTTGAAGATAGGTTGACACAAGACTGGCAGCCCTTCACCGCATAAGGCGAGTAGCCATCCCATGCTCGGACTGATGTCTTGGTGATGGTTAGAGCCCATCGCAAATTAACTCTATTGCTTACGTCTATTGCGCTGTTAGCCTCTGTACTGCTTGCATAAAAGCTATTTCTGCATCAAGAAGAAGATCTCAATCGCGTCGATTTCATGTCCGAATTAAGTCTATCAACCCTCTAAATGCAATTGATCTGCACAGATTTATTTATCTGCAATTTGATTGACGTCCCAGCCGCCGCCAAGCGCGGTAATTAGACCAACATGGGCTGCAATTTGACGATTAAGTAGAGACATCAGGATTCGTTCATTGGATAATTCCGCCGCCTGCGAAGTGGCTACATCCAAGTAAGTAATAATTCCTGATTTGTATTGATTTTCACTGATGCGCACTGCATCTTGGGCGTGCTTGACAGCGCTTGCTTGTGACTTACTCTCACTTTGCAGTAATCTGAGGGCAACCAAGTTGTCTTCAACATTCTGAAACGCTGCCAAAATAGTTTGACGATAGAGCGCGACGTTTTGATCATAGACTGCGCCAGCTTGTTGGTATGCGCCGATTCTGAGGCCACCATCAAATAAAGGCTGTGCGATCGCGGGTCCAATTGCCCAATAGCGCAAAGGCATACTGATCAGGCCCGGCAAATCTGCGCCCTGATACCCACCTGCGGCAGAGATGGTCAGCGTAGGGAAGAAGGCGGCTGTCGCCACACCAATTTTGGCGTTGGCTGCAGCCATTTGGCGTTCAGCTGCTGCAATATCTGGACGACGCTCTAAGAGCGTTGATGGCACCCCCACTGGAACATCGGGTAAATCAGCCACCAATTTGGATACTGGGCTGACTACTAAATGTGTTACCGGATCAATCGAAAGCATTTGTGGCGTGAGTGAGAAAGTGGATGGTGTCTGCCCAATCAATACGGCAATCGCATGCTCAAGTTGGGCTCTCGATAGGCTGACATCAATTGCCAGCGCGACAGTCGACTCTAGGAGGGTGCTCGCCTGAGCAACGTCCAGCTGAGTAACGATGCCAGCGTTGTATTGATTCTGGGTAATCTGGAGTGATTTTTCATAAGTTTTGATGGTGCTGTCATACATCTTGATTTGCATGTCAGCAATGCGCAGTTGGAAATACGTTTGGGCAAGGGTAGCCTGGGTTGATAGTCTAAGTGCATCGACCTGCGCAGCCGAAGCCTGCGTAGTATCTTTGCTGGCTTCAACATTGCGTCTGACTTGGCCCCAGATATCCGGTACCCAGCTTGCTCCAACATTGGCGTTGAACGTTTGGTTAACGCTAGATAGATTACCATTGCTTCCGCCGTTCACGGTTCCACGATTACCGCTGCCGTTCATCGTCAAAGTTGGGAATAGGGCGGCACGGGCTTGGGTTAATAAGGCGGTGGCTTGGCGATACTGGGCTTCGGAGGCAATGATGTTTTGATTATCAACATTGACCTTATCTATTAGCTGATTGAGGTCTGGGTCATGGTAAATCTCCCACCATTTTTCTTGCATACCCGCTTCATTTGGCTGTGCAATTTTCCAGCCATTACCACTCTTGCTATCGTCGGTTTCTTTGTAGCTGGGTGCTGTTGCGCTGTCAGGTTTGCTGTAGTCGGGGCCCATCATGCAGCTTGTCATGATCGCCAAAAGACCTATGGCACTCAGAATTTTTTTTGCAGTCTTGAGGTGAAGATTGTTTTGTATTGAATTCATTTCTTATTCCATTTCCAGGTGCGCAAACGCTCCATGTAAAGATAGACCACTGGTGTTGTGTATAGCGTGAGCAATTGACTCATGATGAGGCCGCCCACAATGGAAATACCAAGCGGCCGATGAAATTCTGCGCCATCCCCGGATCCAATGGCCAAAGGAACAGCTCCGAGAATGGCTGCCATAGTGGTCATTAGAATGGGGCGGAAGCGCAGCAAGCAGGCTTTATAGATTGCATCGTGCGGCGAGAGTCCGTCAGTTCTTTGGGCGTGAATCGCAAAGTCAATCATCATGATGGCATTCTTTTTGACAATGCCAATCAAGAGAATGACCCCAATTAGCGCAATGATGCTGAACTCAGTATTAAAGATCATCAGCGCCAGTAGTGCGCCAACACCTGCTGAAGGTAGGGTCGAGAGGATGGTGATGGGATGAATCAGGCTCTCATACAAAATGCCTAAAACTATGTAGACGGTGATGAAGGCGGCCAGTATTAACCAGGGTTGACTCGATAGGGAATCTTGAAAAGCCTTCGCTGCTCCCTGGAAGCTGGCTCTTATAGAATTCGGAACATTTAGCCGATCCATCATGGCATAAATGGCTTCTGAGGCTTGGCCAAGCGATACGCCTTCAGGCAGATTAAATGAGATGGTGGTCGCAGTAAATTGACCTTGGTGATTCACTACCAAAGGTGTATTGGTAGGACCATAACTAGAAAAAGCGGCTAGAGGCACTTGGCCACCAGTCGTTTTAGATCCGGGGCTGTGGATGGCGCTGATCGGAATCGTTGCTGCCGTAATAGATTGCGCTGCACCTACAGCAAACGAGTTAGGGGCGGGGGCAGCAGTACTGACATAAATTTGTTTGAGCATATCAGGGTTTTGCCAGTATTGCGGAGCAACCTCCATGACAACGTGATATTGATTTAAGGGGTTAAAGATAGTGGATACCTGGCGTTGACCAAAAGCATCGTTCAGTGTTGTATCAATGAGATTAGTGGTGAGCCCTAATTTGGCTGCAGTGTCATGATTGATATTGAGAGTGGTCTGCATGCCCTTATCTTGCGCATCGGTATTGACATCCACTAGCTCTGGCAAATCTGTCATGGCAAAGCGAATCTTAGGCCCCCACGCTCTTAAATCTTCTAGGCTGTCACCAAGGAGGGTGAATTGATACAGTGCATTACTAGGTCTTCCACCAATGCGGATATCTTGTACGGGCTGTAGGTAGAGGGTAGCCCCTGCAACTGCATTGAGCTTGCGCCTCAATCTAGCAAGCACTTCGTCCATGCTGCCTTGTCGGTCACTGAGGGCTTTGAGCGCCACAAACAGGCTACCCGTATTGGTTTGACCGCCACCATTAAAGCTCACAACTTTATCAACATCAGGATCTTGCATCACGATGCTCATGAACTGACCCATCTTTAACTGCATTGCCTGGAAGGAGATGTCTTGGTCCGCCTGAATACTGCCAACAATTCTGCCGGTATCTTGCTGCGGAAAGAATCCCTTGGGGATGCTGATATAGAGATATACATTTAAGGTGATAACTGAAAATAAAACCATCATCGTCATGCGTTTATGCTTTAACGCGTATTCGAGTGAACTGGCGTAGCGCTGATTCACGTTGCTAAAAAATCGTTCGACGGCTTGCATGAAGCGGCCGCTTGTCTTTGTGCCATGAGGCTTGAGTAGCCTGGCGCAAAGCATCGGTGTCGCAGTGAGGGAAATTACTAAAGAGACGCCAATGGCGACCGAAAGGGTGATAGCAAATTCCCGAAAGAGCCGCCCAACAATGCCACCCATTAATAAGATTGGGATGAATACCGCTACTAGAGATACGCTGATGGAGATTACCGTAAACCCAACTTCTCGGGCCCCCGAGATCGCAGCTAGAAAGGGCGTCTCTCCATCTTCTATTTTTCGTGAAATGACTTCCAGCACCACGATTGCGTCATCCACCACAAAACCTGTAGCAATTGTGAGAGCCATGAGTGAGAGGTTATTAAGAGAAAAGCCGCATAAATACATTGCAGCAAATGTGCCAATCAGTGAAACAGGCACCGCAATACTAGGAATAATGGTGGCCCTGACATTACCGAGAAACAGAAATACCACCATGACTACCAAAATGACCGACAAAATCAGTGTACGCTCGACTTCCCTGAGTGAGGCGCGGATGGTAGGTGTTCTATCAAGCGCAATCTCCATATTGATTGCCGCCGGAATAGATGCCTTGAGCTGGGGGAGAAGTGCTTTTACACCTTCAACTGTATCAATGATATTGGCGCCCGGTTGTCGCCAAAGCACCAGTAGTACGGCGGGCTTGCCGTTGGCTAGGCCGCCATTACGCAGATCTTCAACAGAGTCGACAACTTGCGCAATGTCTTGAATGCGAATGGGCGCGTTATTGTGATAACCCACAATGACTGGCATGTAGTCTTGAGCAGTCTTTGAAGTATCGTTGGCAACGACTTGCCAAGCGCGATCGCCACTTTCAATTACACCTTTAGGTCGTACGGTATTTGAAGCGGCAATGGCAGTGCGCACATCTTCAAAGCCAATGCCTAATGCAGACATGAGAGTGGGGTTAATTTCTACCCGAACGGCTGGTAGAGAACTACCTCCCACTGTCACCTGGCCAATGCCCTTAGACTGCGCTAGTTTTTGTGCCAGGATGGTGGAGGCGGCATCATACAGATGTGCGCGCGGCATCGTTTCTGAGGTCAAACTCAAAATCATGATGGGGGCATCCGCTGGGTTTACCTTGCGGTAGGTGGGGTTGCTTGGTAAGCCGGTGGGCAAGAGGCTATGCGCAGCGTTGATGGCAGCTTGGACATCGTTTGCTGCACCGTCGATGTTTCGGTTCAGATCAAATTGCAAGGTAATGCGTGTGGACCCCAAAGAGCTGGTAGAGGTCATTTCAGTAACGCCAGCAATTCTGCCTAAAGAGCGCTCAAGCGGAGTGGCAACGGTCGCCGCCATAGTCTCAGGGCTAGCGCCAGGGAGGCTGGCTGATACTGAGATCGTTGGAAAGTCAACTTGCGGTAAGGGCGAAACCGGTAGCAGTGTAAATGCCGTAATGCCTGCCAACACTGTGGCAATCATCAATAGGGTTGTGGCAATAGGCCGATGAATAAATGGAGCGGAGATATTCATCTGCAAATTCGTGTATTCATGGATTAAGCGCGACGACTGGCTCGATACGACTTAAGGCGACCCGAGAGTTGATTAAACGCTAAGTAAATGACGGGCGTAGTGAAGAGGGTGAGCACTTGACTTACCAGTAAGCCTCCGACCATAGTAATCCCGAGGGGATGTCGCAATTCTGAGCCGGTCCCAGTGCCCAGCATGAGGGGCAAAGCACCAAGTAGGGCTGCCATCGTGGTCATCAGAATCGGGCGCAAACGGAGTAGGCAGGCCTCATAAATGGCGTCACGTGATGATTTGCCCTCGGTACGCTCGGCTTCAAGCGCAAAGTCGATCATCATGATGGCGTTCTTTTTGACAATACCAATCAGCAAGATGATGCCAATGACGCCAATAATCCCTAGGTCATTACCGGAGACGATGAGAGCCAGCAGGGCACCAACGCCTGCCGATGGCAAGGTAGACAAGATCGTAATGGGGTGGATATAGCTTTCGTACAGGATGCCCAAAACGATGTACATACAAATAATGGCGGCAAAGATTAGGGTGACGGTATTGCTCAGTGATGCGTTGAATGCCTTAGATGCACCTTGGAAGCGCGTGACTAAGCTGGCAGGGACTTGTAGCTCATTTTCGGCGTCGTTAATCGCCTGAACGGCATCCCCCAGAGAGGCTGTGCGACTGAGATTAAATGACACTGTTGCTGACGGAAACTGTCCCTGGTGATTGATATTAAGCGGGCCATTTCGCTCTTCAATGGTGGCAATAACGCTTAATGGAATTTGCTTGCCACCGGCACCAGGAACATAGATGTCGTCTAAGGCATTTAGGCCGACCTCAACGCTGGGGCTGGCTTGCAAGACCACGCGGTATTGATTGGTTTGGGTAAAGATGGTGGATATGAGGCGTTGACCATAAGCGTTATACAGAGCGTTATCAATGGAGGCAATCGTTACCCCTAGGCGGGCAGCGATATCGCGGTCAATATCAATATAAGACTGCAAACCCTTATTCTGTAGATCACTCGCTACCTCACTAAGTTCGGGTAGGGAATTGAGCTTTTGAATAATCTTCGGTGTCCATTCGCTTAACTCATCTGCATTTGCATCCTCGAGTGTGAATTGATACTGTGTTCTGCTGACACGATCCTCAATGGTGAGATCTTGGACGGGCTGAAGATAGAGTTTGATATCAGAGAGTTGATCCACTTTTTCTTGTAAGCGACTAAGCACTGTTTTGATGTCATCCCGCTGATCGTGGGCTTTGAGATTAATCAGCATCCGCCCATTGTTCAGGGTTGCATTTGTGCCATCCACACCAATAAAAGAGGACAGACTTTCAACATCCGGATCTTTCAGGACAATGTCGGTCAATGCTTGTTGGCGACTGGCCATTGCTTGATAAGAGATCGATTGAGGCGCCTCAGAAATCCCCTGAATCATCCCGGTATCTTGGCTTGGAAAGAATCCTTTTGGGATGAAGATATACAACACAATTGTTAAGCCCAGAGTCAATCCTGCAACACCAAGCGTGGTTTTTTGGCGATCTAATACCCAATTCAGTGCAATGCTGTATTTGTGAATCAACTTGTCAAAAAGGGCGCCACTCCAATGGTAGAACCTAGATTGCTGATCCTCGGGAATGTGATGGAGTAGTAGCGCACACATCATGGGCGTCAATGTGAGAGAGACTATCGCTGAAATGATGATGGCTACAGCCAAGGTCACTGCAAATTCTCTAAAGAGTCTACCAACGACATCACCCATAAATAGCAATGGAATCAACACCGCAATCAAGGAGATGGTCAGCGAGATAATGGTGAAGCCAATTTGCTTGGAGCCCTTAAGTGCTGCATCCAGCGGCCTGTCACCTTCTTCGATATAGCGTGAAATATTCTCAATCATCACAATGGCGTCATCCACCACGAAGCCGGTGGCAATCGTTAAAGCCATGAGAGATAGATTATTAAGTGAGAAGCCTGCCAAGCTCATAATGCCAAAGGTCCCCATTAGAGACAGAGGTACGGCAACGCTTGGGATTACGGTGGCGGGTACGCTTCTTAAGAAGACGTAAATTACTAAGACTACCAGCAATATAGAAAAGAGTAACTCTATCTGGACATCATTCACTGAAGCGCGAATAGTGCTTGTGCGGTCTGTGAGAATTTTGACCTCCAGAGCTTGCGGCAAGCTCGCAGATAGTTGCGGCAATAGTTTTTTAATTTGATCCACAACTTGGATGACGTTGGCTCCAGGTTGACGTTGAATATTTAGGATAATGGCGGGTTGTTTATTGGCCCAAGCGCCTAAGCGAACATTCTCGGGTGCACTGATGACTTTTGCCACATCCGAGACTCTTACGGGGGCACCATTGTTATAGGTGATGATAAGATCCTGATAACCCTCGGCAGATTTAATCTGATCGTTAGCGTCAATTGTTGAGGATTGATAAGGGCCATCAAAGCTCCCTTTGGCCGAGTTAATGTTGGCATTGCCAATGGCAACGCGGACATCATCCAGGCTTAAGCTTTTGGCAGCAAGTGCGCGAGGGTTGGCGATGATGCGAACCGCTGGCCTTTGGCCGCCAGAAATACTTACCAGACCTACGCCTGGAATCTGGGAAATCTTTTGTGCCAAGCGGGTGTCTACCAAATCCTCAACCCTGGTCAGTTGCAAAGTGGGGGATGTAATGGCTAGCGTCAGAATCGGGGTATCAGCAGGATTTACCTTGTTGTAAATCGGCGGAGCAGGTAAATCTCCTGGTAGCAAAGAATTCGCCGCATTGATGGCTGCCTGCACTTCTTGCTCAGCAACATCCATATTCAGATCAAGCGTAAATTGCAAGACGATGACCGATGCACCACCTGAACTAACGGAGGACATCTGATTGAGTCCTGGCATTTGACCAAATTGACGCTCGAGTGGAGCAGTTACCAAAGAAGCCATCACATCAGGGCTGCCGCCTGGATAAAGAGTGACTACCTGGATGGTAGGGTAGTCCACTTGTGGCAACGAGGAAATCGGCAGGTTACGATAGGCAAGAATTCCCGCTAATAAAATTGCCACCATGAGTAATGAGGTGGCAATCGGGCGAAGAATGAATATCCGCGAAGGATTCATATGAGTCTGATCATCAGTCCGTTATGGCGCAGCATTTTTCTGCTTCTGCCCTTCACGCCAGCGCGATTTGCCGGTTGTTGGGGTTGAAGCTTCACCAGTCATCACTTTGGCGCCATTACGCAATTTGTCGGTGCCATCCACCACGACAATATTGCCGGCCGCAAGACCATTCACCACCTGAACGCTGTCTCCATCAGCTGGACCCAGCTTAACGGGAACAACGGAGACGGAATGATTGACATTCAGTCGATAGACAAAGGTGCCAGGCGTACCACGCTGAACGGCGGGAACGGGGATGACTACGACATCAGACAACACATCCAAGACCACTCGCACATTCACAAACTGATTTGGAAAGAGGGTCATCTCCTCGTTGGGGAAGATGGCGCGTAATTTAACAGTTCCGGTTGTGATATCAATTTGGTTGTCGATACTTTCTAAATAACCCGTCGCCAATTTTTTCTTATTGTCTGCATTCCAGGCTTCCACGGGAATAATCACTCTTTCAGGTATTGCGCTGGCATCAGAGGTTGCTGCAGGTTCGACACTAGCATCTTGGCTAATCTTGCGATGGCGCCCCTTGTGATCTTGAGATGGTTCAGTCTTGGCGCTAGCAGTCTCTACTTTCTGAGCATCTCCATTGGGCGTAGTTTCAGGAGGAGGTGGCTCTTGCAGGAATTTTTTGAACGAAGGGATGACATCCTGAGGAACTGAGAATAGGACTGTCGTAGGCTGGAGCTGTGTGATAACGAACAGACCGCTTGCGTCGCTCGGTTGCACCAAGTTGCCTGGATCTACCAATCGCAAACCAATGCGACCATTAATCGGTGAGGTGATGTGGGCGAATTCCAATTGCAATTTAGCACTACTGACCAAGCCCTCGTCAGTCAGAACATTGCCCTTGTATTGCTGAACTAAGGCTTTTTGGGTCGCATAGACTTGATGGGAAATCGAATCTTGTTTTAAAAGAGTGTCATAGCGTTTCAAGTCTAATTCGGCATTATTCAATAGCGCTTTGTCCTTATTCAAAGTTCCCTCAGCTTGCTTGAGGCTAGCCTCGAAAGCGCGTGGATCAATCAGAGCTAACAATTGACCGGCCTTTACTAGATCTCCCTCTTTGAAGAAAACCTTACTTAGAGTGCCGCTGACTTGTGAATGGACGGTAACGGTGTTGCGGGGGGTAACTGTACCCAATGCGGTTTGAATGACGGTAATCTGTCCTAGTTTCACAGGAGAAGTGACCACCGAGACGGGGCGCATCCGAGCGGCACGGCTTTTGGAGTCCTCAAAGAATCCTCCAATGAAATGCCATAGGACGCTTAATAGGATATAAAGAGTTACATATACAAATATTTGAGTAGCTCTTGCGCCCAATGAAAAATCAGGGTTCTTGCTGATCTTGCGGATGAGTTTTTCAAATCGGGGCTGAACATAAGCGGTGAGTTTGAGGTTCCAAGAGCAAAGCTTTTGATACGCCCAGCACAGCTTTTCTTTAGAAAAGCGGTAGATCTTGGGCCACAAAGGGAGTTGCCCAACGCGTTTTCCTAGATTCCTAATTGCTAAGTAAATTTTTTTGAGTAATTTTTTCATGGAGCCTACATTTTGACCTACCTAGTGTGCTGTAGCCATATTCAGCTGGCTCCATCAAAATCAGGCTGAAGAAGCCTAATTTGATTGCATTTAACCTTTATTAGACTGCCGAATTGGCAAATACTTACGCAGTTGGCGAAATAAGCACTATATAGCTTAAGTTGTAGCAGGTTTGTGGTGAATTTGACAGCATTCTGAATGTTTGACGGGGGATGTGTTTCATAGTTTGCGCTGCGATTGTGGTGCTCAACTAAAGACTGCTATGTATGAAATCGCTAAAGTCGGTCGAGGCGCCATCGTTTATCTTCATCAAGAAGGGCGGGTATTGGTCTCATTAACAAAATCAAAGCTTATGAGCTGCAAGAATATGGGGCTGATTCGGTAGAGGTCAACCATCTTTTTGGATTTGATGCTGATCTGCGAAGTTATGAAGGCGCTAAAACGATATTGAGTGCGCTAAATATTTCCTCTGTGCAGCTCATGACTAATAATCCTGCCAAAATATTGGCCTTAGTAGATTTAGGTATAAACGTGGTCAATCGTATTCCATTGCATATTGACCCTTCCAATGAGAATAAGGCTTACATTGCTACCAAAGAGAAAAAGATGGGGCATTGGCCATCTAACCCATAATTAGAGTTACCCTAACAATGCCTCTGCTGCTAAGACTCGTTTGGGCGGTTTAGCCTTGTCCGCAAAGATCTACTTCGGGTCGTTAGCGGCCCTTAATCTTTTTTGTAGATGGACCTCGGCAAGACTTTATTAAGCCCCTAAAGCCTCAAGCAGTTCTGTCTCTAGCTGTATCTGTAGCTTGGGGTTTTTGCCCAGGTTAGCTGCATCTAAAAGTAGTACGTCTTCTACTCTTTCGCCAAGCGTATTAATTCTTGCGGTATGTATCGATACCTGATGTTTCGCTAATACTCTAGAGATGGTGTAGAGCAGTCCGGTGCGGTCACTTGCTGATAGTGCCAGCGTGTAATAGCGGCCACGATCATCTGGAACCATGTGCACGCGGGGCTGAATTGGAAATGTGCGTGATTGTCTAGAGAGGCGCCCCATACTTGGGCTGGGTAGTGGCTCCGCATTGGTTAAAGCCTCAGTTAACTCAAACTCCACCAATTGAATAATGTCGCGATAGCTACCACCTTCATCTACCAGGTTACTGCCTGAGATTTGGAAGGTGTCCAAAGCATAGCCGTGCCGTGTTGTATGAATGCGGGCATCCCAAATGGAGAATCCATGTCTTTCAAAGTAGGCGCAGATACGAGCAAACAAATCTTCTTGGTCTTTAATATAGACTGCAACTTGCAAGCCTTCGCCAATCGGAGAGAGTCTTGCTCTCACAATCGGTTGGTCGCTATTCACCTTGTTGTATAGATGACGTGTGAGCCACGCAATGTCAGATGAGTCCTGTCTTAGGAAGAAGGCTACATCTAGTTGCTTCCATAAATCTTCATAAGATTCGTCATTAATGCCGTACAGACGTAATTTGGCTTTGGACTCTTCTTGGTGTTGTGCTAATTCTGACGAGGCATCTGTCTTGGCTCCGCCGAGCACTCTTAAGGTCGCGCGATAGAGATCTTCCAGGAGCTTGCCTTTCCAGGCATTCCACACTTTAGGGCTGGTTCCACGCACGTCAGCCACAGTCAGTAAATAGAGTGCAGTCAGGTGGCGCTCATCACCTACCTTTTTAGCAAATGCTCTTACTACATCTGGGTCGGTGATGTCTTGTTTCTGAGCTGTTTGACTCATATTAAGGTGCTCAGCAACCAACCATACCAATAGCTCAGTATCTTTTTTATCTAAGCCGTGATCCTTGGCGAACTTGCGCATGTCAGCTCTGCCTAATTGCGAGTGATCACCGCCACGTCCTTTGGCAATGTCATGGAAGAGTGCGGCAATGACCAGTAACCAAGGCTTCTCAAAGTGAGCAATGAGGCTACTGCAGTATGGGAACTCATGGGTATGTTCTACCACCATGAAGCGACGCACGTTACGCAACACCATCAAGATGTGTTGGTCTACGGTATACACGTGAAATAAGTCATGCTGCATCTGCCCAACAATCTTGCGGAAGGCTGGGAGGTAGCGACCTAGAACGCTACTGCGATTCATGAGGTGAAAGGCGCGACTGACGCCTTCAGGTTGCTTTAGCAACTCCATGAAGAGCGCTCTATTGACAGGGTCGGCTCGCCACTTGCCATCCATCTTGGTGCGAGCGTTATATAGAGCTCTAAAAATAGTTGCAGACAGGCTCTTTACATTTGAGGTTTGAGCAAATACCAAGAAGGTTCTTAGAATTTGTTCAGGATGCTTCTGAAAGAGCTGCGGGTCGGTAATATCCAATACCCCCTGACGCTCAATAAAGTGCTCATTACCTTCGCCCGGAATAGAGAGGATTGTCTTAGACTCTTGCGGAAAGAGTAGGGCTTCAATGTTTTGCAAGAGAACGTCATTAAGCTGTGTAACTGCTTTAGCTGCCCAGTAATAGCGACGCATAATGGCTTCGCTGGCTTGACGTGAGGATTCTTGTTTGATTCCCATCGATGCTGCTAATGCTGCTTGCAAATCAAATGCAAGAACGTCTTGCCTGCGTCCGGCTAACAAATGGAGGTTGGCGCGCAGGGTTTCCAAGAAGCGTTGATTGCGTTTGAGCTCAGTGAGTTCGCGCTGCGTCACCAGACCAGCTTCATTGAGGTCCTTGAAGGTATCGCCCAATAATGCAGCCTTACTAACCCAGGTGATGACCTGTAAGTCACGTAAGCCCCCAGGGCTCTCTTTGCAATTAGGCTCTAGGGAGTAAGGGGTGTTCTGATATTTGTAATGACGCTGAATTTGTTCGGCTTGTTTGGCCTGAAAGAAGGCTTTGGGGTCCATCGCCGCTTCAAAAGCTTTTGCGAAGTCTTTAAAGAGTTGCTTCTTGCCACAAATGAGTCGCGCCTCCAAGAGGGAGGTCCGCACAGTAATGTCTTGCTCTGACTCAGAGATGCATTCAGCAACATTTCTGACTGAGGAGCCAATCTCTAATCCAGTATCCCAGCAGCTTGCAACAAATTGCTCAACTTGCTTTGAAAGAGCTCTAGCCTGTTCTTCATCAGCAGGCAGCAGAATCAGAATATCAATATCGGAGTAAGGAAATAGTGCGCCTCTACCGAATCCGCCAACTGCGACTAAGGTAGCTTCATTATTTAAGCCGCAGCTATTCCAGAGATGGGAGAGGAGTTGATCGCTTAACTTAGAAAGTTGCTTAGTTAATTTACCAACAGACTGTGTTTTTCTAAACTCGTCGTAAGCAATTTCGCGAGCGGCACGCAGGCTGGATGCATCAATAACATTGCTAACCGCTTGCGACTGACTCATTCTATTAAGCGCTTACTACTGTCGGTCTAAATGAAAGGCCTTTAACGCAATCAGGAGGTGGATTGCTACCTTCTGACCAAGTAAGTACCTCAACGCCCGTTGGGGTAACCAACAACGTATGTTCCCATTGGGCTGACAAGCTGCGGTCTTTTGTCTTCACGGTCCATTGATCGGGCATAGTGCGAATATCGCGTTTGCCCGCGTTGATCATGGGTTCGATCGTAAAGGTCATGCCGACTTCTAGTTTTTCACCAGTACCCGGTTTGCCGTAGTGAAGAATTTGTGGGTCTTGGTGAAACACTTTGCCAATGCCATGACCGCAATACTCACGCACTACTGAGTAACCCGCTTTTTCTGCATGAGTCTGAATGACGTGACCAATGTCACCGAGAGATGCTCCAGGTTTTACTTGAGCTATGCCAAGCCACATACATTCAAAAGTAATTTGCGTAAGGCGTTTAGCCATGACGGAAACTTCACCCACCATGAACATACGGCTGGTATCACCGTAGTAGCCATCAGGAGTAATGACAGTGATATCGAGGTTCACAACATCACCAGTCTTGAGAACTTTGTCTCCTGGAATGCCGTGGCAGATCACATCATTTACAGAAGTACAGATGGATGCTGGAAAGGGAGGGTATCCAGGCGGCTGATAATTTAATGGAGCCGGAACGGTCTTTTGGACATCGCGCATGTATTCATGACAAATCCGGTCTAGCTCTCCGGTAGTAACCCCGGCCTTGACGTGAGGAGCCACATGATCCAGAACTTCGCTGGCTAAGCGGCCAGCTTCGCGCATCCCGAGGATGTCTTTTTCTGCGGTAAATACACTATTCATGCCTTGATTATCAACGACTTGGAGAGTTTTAGCTTGCCATTATTGCCTAAAATTTAGGCAAGCATCCCATTTTTGGGGCTTCTGGGGGTCATTTTGAGGGTAAGCCCCTTTTATTGCTTGGAGGTGAGGGTGGCTAGAGCATTGATATTTAAGCTATAATTTCGTTCTCAGGTCTATTTTGGACTTGAAATCGCGAGTTGAGCCTTCCAGGGTGGCGTTTTTTAGCGCAGCTAGGACTCAACTTTAGAAACAACCCTTAGGAGAAGTTATGTCAGTAACTATGCGTCAAATGCTGGAAGCCGGTTGCCATTTTGGTCACCAAACTCGCTTCTGGTCCCCAAAGATGGCCCCATTTATTTTTGGTCATCGCAACAAAATCCACATCATCAATTTGGAAAAAACATTGCCAATGTTTCAGGACGCCCTGAAATTTGCAAAACAAGTTGCTGCTAATCGTGGCACGATTTTATTTGTTGGTACTAAGCGTCAATCACGCGAGATCATTGCTGAAGAAGCTGCTCGTGCTGGTATGCCTTACATCGACAGCCGTTGGTTGGGCGGCACGCTCACCAACTTCAAAACTGTTAAAGGTTCCCTCAAGCGTTTGAAAGACATGGCAGTTGCTAAAGAAGCTGGCGACTGGGAAAAGCTTTCAAAGAAAGAAGCTTTGACTAACGACCGTGATCTCGACAAATTGCAAAAAGCACTTGGCGGTATTCAAGATTTGAACGGTGTTCCTGATGCGATTTTTGTAGTGGACGTTGGCTACCACAAGATTGCTATTACTGAAGCAAACAAGCTTGGTATTCCAGTAATCGCTGTTGTGGATACCAACCACTCACCAGAAGGTGTTGATTACATCATCCCTGGTAACGATGACTCCAGCAAAGCGGTTCTCCTTTATGCACGTGGCATTGCTGACGCAATCCTCGAAGGCAAGGCTAACTCTGTTCAAGAAATTTTGACAGCTGTTAAAGAAGGCGAAGAAGAGTTTGTTGAAGAAGGGAAAGCTGAATAATGGCCGCTATTACCGCTGCAATGGTTGGCGAGTTACGCGCCAAAACTGATGCTCCGATGATGGAGTGCAAAAAGGCTTTGACTGAGGCTGATGGTGATATGGCTCGTGCAGAAGAAATTCTGCGCGTTAAGCTGGGTAGCAAGGCTGGTAAAGCAGCTTCTCGTGTAACGGCTGAAGGTATCGTTGCTACTTCTATCAATGGCACTATTGGTGCTTTGTTAGAAGTGAACTGCGAAACCGATTTCGTATCTAAGAACGACGATTTCTTGGCATTTGTAAATGACTGCGTGAAGTTGGTTGCTGAAAAGAACCCAGCTGACGTTGCTGCATTGTTAGCATTGCCATTGAATGGTCAAACTGTTGATGAAGTTCGTAGCGCATTGATCGGTAAGATCGGCGAGAACATCATGCCGCGTCGCTTCAAGCGTTTTGCTAGTAGCAACAAGTTGGTTTCTTACCTCCATGGCACTCGTATTGGTGTGATGGTTGAGTTCGAAGGTGACGAGACTGCTGCTAAAGATGTAGCAATGCATATTGCTGCAATGAAGCCAGTAGCATTGTCTATGGCTGACGTTCCTGCTGAAGCAATTGCTGTAGAGCGTAGCGTTGCCGTTCAAAAAGCTGCTGAATCTGGCAAACCACCAGAAATCGTTGAAAAGATGGTTGAAGGTTCTATTCAGAAGTACCTCAAAGAGGTTTCTTTGTTGAACCAGACTTTCGTTAAAAACGACAAGCAATCTGTAGAGCAAATGCTCAAGGCCGCAAATACAACAATCAAGGGTTTCACCATGTTTGTTGTAGGCGAGGGCATTGAGAAGCGTCAAGACGACTTTGCGGCTGAAGTAGCTGCACAAGTGGCTGCCGCTTCTAAAGCAACAGCTTAATAGGCTAGTTTGGGGCTTGCCCCACTGCTTGGTAATACCCAAAAGGGCATAGAAACCTTAGTTTCTGTGCCCTTTTCATTGATCCCTCCCAAGCCCTTTATAATTTGGCGGAGATATTAAAAAGTGCTTAAAGATCAATAAGCTAAGTAAGTTAATTACTTAGCAAATTACGGAAAATAAAAAACATGCCAGCCTACAAACGAGTCCTCCTAAAACTATCTGGTGAAGCCCTTATGGGTGATGATGCTTTTGGCATCAATCCAGTCACTATTGATTCCATGGTTAAAGAAATCGCCGCTATTGTGAATATCGGAGTAGAGCTAGCGATTGTGATTGGCGGCGGAAACATTTTCCGTGGGGTTGCAGGTGGTGCTGCTGGTATGGATCGTGCAACTGCCGATTACATGGGCATGTTGGCAACCATGATGAATTCTTTAGCATTGCAAGATGCCTTGCGTCAAAAAGGTGTTGAGGCGCGCGTGCAATCCGCTCTTCGTATGGATCAAGTGGTTGAGCCCTACATTCGTCCACGTGCAATCCGCGCGATGGGTGAGGGTAAAGTCGTTATTTTCGCAGCAGGTACGGGCAATCCATTCTTTACTACTGATACTGCTGCTGCTCTGCGTGGGGCTGAGATGGGTGTTGAGATCATGCTCAAGGCAACCAAGGTAGACGGAATCTACAGCGCTGATCCAGTAAAAGATCCAACAGCAACTTTATATAAAACCATTACGTTTGATGAAGCATTAATCAAGAATCTACAGGTTATGGACGCAACTGCATTTGCATTGTGCCGTGATCGCAAATTACCAATCAAAGTATTTTCAATTCTCAAGCCAGGCGCATTAATGCGTGTAGTGCAAGGTGAACCTGAAGGTACTTTAGTACACGTTTAAGGTACATATTTAATAGGGGGCCTGATGTCTGCAGCAGAAATTAAAACCAATACCGATCAAAAGATGCAAAAGTCTCTTGAGGCTTTGAAGACCAATTTAGCCAAGATTCGCTCTGGCCGTGCCAACCCAGGAATTCTGGAGCACATTCAGGTGGATTATTACGGTAACCCAACGCCATTAAGTCAGGTTGCTAGCCTAGGCTTAGCAGATGCGCGCACCATCAACGTTCAACCATTTGAAAAAACGATGGTTGCGGTGATTGAAAAAGCGATTCGTGATTCTGATCTTGGCTTAAACCCAGCATCTCAGGGTACTGTAATCCGCGTGCCAATGCCTGCTTTGACTGAAGAGCGCCGCCGCGACCTCACTAAGGTTGTTAAGAATGAGGGTGAAGAAACTAAGATTGCTGTTCGTAATTTGCGTCGCGATGCAAATGAGCATTTAAAGCGTCTTACCAAAGACAAGGAAATTTCCGAGGATGAAGAGCGCCGCGCTACTGATGAAATTCAGAAGATGACGGATAAAGCAGTGATTGATGTCGATAAGATCGTTTCTGAAAAAGAAAAAGAGATCATGACGGTTTAAAGCCGCCTTGAATTTTTAGCCTCTCATGACTCAACACTCTAGTTCAACTCTAGCCATCCCGGAGGTAAGTGCTATACCTCGCCATGTGGCGATCATCATGGATGGCAATGGGCGTTGGGCTAGCAAGCGCATGATGCCTCGTGTAGCTGGGCACTCAGAAGGTTTGAGTGCTGTGCGAAAAATTGTTGAAGAGTGCCGCAAGCTTGGTGTTGAATATCTCACTGTATTTGCCTTTAGCTCAGAGAACTGGCGTCGCCCACCAGAAGAAGTAGGCTTCTTGATGAAGTTATTTCTGAAATCACTCAAGGGTGAAGTGTCTCGTCTGGCAGAAAACGATATTGCTTTGCGTTTAATTGGCGACCTGAGCCGTTTTGATTCTGCCATCCAGGAGATGGTGCAATTCTCTGAACAAAAGACTGCTGGGTGCAAAGGATTAACTTTTACGATCGCCGCTAACTATGGTGGTCGCTGGGATATCTTGCAGGCAATGCGCCAATGCCTTTCTGCTAACCCCAATTTGAGGCCAGAACAGGTTACTGAAGAATTGCTTCAACCTCATCTTTCAATGGCTTACGCACCAGAGCCAGATTTGTTTATCCGCACTGGTGGCGAGCAGCGCGTGAGTAATTTCTTGTTATGGCAACTGGCATATACCGAGTTGTACTTCACAGATGTTTTGTGGCCTGACTTTGATGAGAAAGAATTGCACAAGGCATTTGACTGGTTTAGCCAGCGCGAGCGCCGTTTTGGTCGTACCAGTGCTCAGCTTGCATCTCAAGCAATGAGTGATGCAGTTTGACGCTGCTAATTACTAAACTTAATTCTCCATGTTAAAAACCCGAGTCATTACCGCCCTTGTTCTATTGGCGGTATTGCTACCCATTCTGTTTTTGCTCCCGGCAATGTATGTTGATGCATTCTTCTTGGTGGCTTTGTTGGCCGCCGCTTGGGAATGGAGTCGCTTACTAGCACCTGAGGTAGGGCGTGCAGCCTGGCTATACGCATTATTTTGCTTGGCCATTATTTTGTTTTTGCTGGGCATGCAAAACGCCTCATGGCAATTTGCCTTATTACTTCTAGCCGTCATTTTCTGGTTCTTTGTTGCACCATTTATATTGGCCAAAGGCATCAATCTTTCGCTAGAAAAGCTGCGACCTTTTTATGTGGTTCTCGGTTTAATTTTATTGCCAGCCACCTGGTTTGCATTGGTGTTCTTGCGTGAGTTAGGCCTGATCTTTTTGCTTAGTAGTATGGCTCTAGTGTGGATTGCCGATATTGGTGCTTACTTTGTTGGTAAGGCGTTTGGTAAACACAAGCTTGCCGTGCAAATTAGTCCGGGTAAATCGATTGAAGGTGCTATCGGCGGTTTAATACTTTGCTATGTTTATGCATTCTTGTGCGTTTACTTTTTGCCTTTTGAATCGACTTTGTTTGGCGCCTGGGCCATTCGCTTTGGTTGGGTTCCCATGTTCCTGATGGTGACGGTATTAACTGCCTTCAGTATTTTTGGGGACTTATTTGAGTCTCAGTTAAAGCGTTTAGCTGGCGTCAAAGACTCCAGTCATTTATTGCCAGGACATGGTGGCGTATTGGATCGGGTAGATGCTTTGATTCCGGCAATGCCAATCGCAGCGCTCTTGGCAGGATTTGTGTAATGCCAGTCAAGCAGGTCACCATCCTAGGTTCTACTGGCTCCATCGGCGTTAATACGCTCGATGTGATTCGTGCTCATCCAGATCGTTTTAAGGTAGTCGCACTTACCGCAGCTAAGCAGGTAGATTTGCTGGCAGAGCAATGCGCTGAATTTAGACCCAATATTGCGGTAGTGGCGGATGCTGACGGCGCTGCTCGCTTAAGCAAGATTTTGCTCGAGAAAAAAATCAATACTCAAGTCTTGTATGGACGGCAAGCTTTAGTTAGCGCTGTTACTGAATCGCATTGCGATACCGTTATGGCTGCGATTGTAGGTGCCGCAGGATTGGTGTCTGCCTTGGCTGCTGCAAAAGCTGGCAAAAGAGTGTTGCTCGCAAATAAAGAAGCCTTGGTGATGTCTGGCGATTTGTTTATGCAGGCGATGAAGTTAGGGGGCGGAGAATTACTGCCAATCGATAGTGAGCACAATGCCATCTTTCAATGTCTGCCTAATCAATTTTCTAAAACCCCTAATCCGAGTTTGGGGGTTGAAGAGCTATGGTTGACTGCCTCCGGTGGACCATTCAGAAATACGCCACTTGATCAATTGGCCGGCATTACTCCCGAGCAAGCTTGCGCACATCCGAACTGGGTGATGGGTAGAAAAATTTCGGTTGATTCTGCAACGATGATGAACAAAGGCCTTGAAGTGATCGAGGCGTTTTGGTTGTTTGGTTTGCCTTTAGAGAAAATTAAAGTATTAATCCATCCGCAAAGCGTTGTGCATTCAATGGTTCGTTATCGTGATGGTTCTGTGCTAGCTCAACTGGGTCAGCCCGATATGCGAACCCCTATTGCTTATGGTCTAGCATGGCCAGAGCGTATCGAAGCAGGTGTAGCCCCGCTCAGTTTGACGCAGTTGGCAAACTTAAGTTTTACTGATCCAGAGCTAGAACGTTTCCCTTGTCTTTCTTTGGCGTTTGCTGCTGCTAAGGCTGGTGGTACTGCACCGGCTGTTCTGAATGCTGCTAATGAAATTGCAGTAGCAGCATTCTTAGATGAAGGTCTGCCGTATTTACAAATTCCGCATGTAGTGGAGAGCGTGTTGAACACTATTTCTTCCGTGAATGCTGACTCGCTAGAGTTAATTTTGGATGTGGATGCTCGCGCTCGTCAAGCGGCGCAAGTAGTGGTGAAGGAAATTCTTTGCAGGCATTGATTACTCTCGCGGCTTTTTTGTTAACCCTGGGTGTCTTGGTTAGCTTTCATGAGTTTGGGCATTTCTTTGCTGCTCGTTGTTGTGGTGTTCGAGTCCTTCGCTTCGCAATTGGCTTTGGTAAACCGCTATTCACTTACCATGCAAAAAATAATACAGAGTGGGTATTAGCTTCAATTCCATTGGGCGGCTATGTGAAATTGCTTGATGGTCGAGATCGTCAGCAAGTGATTACTTCGGCCGATGAATCTGAAGCGTTTGATAAAAAGCCGCTATGGCAGAGATCATTGATTGTGGCTGCTGGCCCATTGGCCAATTTCTTTTTAGCGATTGTCTTTTTTGCCCTGATCTATATTTCCGGCGCCCCACAATTACCAGCCGTTCTGCAAAATCCCCCTGAACATTCTATTGCTGCCAAGCTGGGAGTAATAGCGGGTGATCGGGTAGTTGGTTGGCAGAATTTGGGCTCTGAGGAGAGTGGTGCGCCCCTTTTGGGGGATTTTGACCCCGTACCGAGCTGGAATGCCTTGCGCTGGAACTTGATGGATGCGCTTACGGGGGAGGACGGATTTGCTCTAGAGCTAGCAACACCTACTGGCGGAAGCTCAATAAAGTCCTTTTATGCCAAGGATTTGCCCAAAATCAGTCCTCATCAGGATACGATGTTGGCTCTAGGCATTCTGCCTGCATTGACACCGTTGGCGCAGTGGCAGGACTTGAAATTAGGGCCAGTAGATGCCCTCATTTTTGCTTCAAAGAGGGTGTGGGTAATTACCAAGGTTTCTGCAAGGCTAATGGCAGGATTATTTACCGGAAATACCTCCTTAAAACAGCTGGGCGGACCCCTCAGTATTGCGGACATGGCGGGGAAATCAGCCCAGGTAGGGTGGCAGCCATTTTTAGCCTTTTTGGCGCTTATGAGTATTAGCATTGGTTTGCTGAATTTGCTCCCTTTTCCAATGCTTGATGGGGGTCAGCTACTGTATGATGCATGGGAGTTGGTCGCCGGTAAGCGGATTTCGACATCAATGCAGGAGCAGCTCCAAAAAGTGGGCTTTATTTTGCTGATTTCTATGTCATTACTGGCCTTGTTTAACGATTTACAACGCTATATTTCGCCTTGAATCCTCTGACACATTCTTTTCGTATTTTTGCCCGCTTCATCACCCATATATTGGTATTCTCTGCGATTGGGTTGAGTCTGAATGCCTCTGCGGCCGAGTCATTTGTGGTGAAGGATATTCGTGTTGAAGGTTTGCAGCGCGTAGAACCCGGAACGGTATTTAGTTATTTGCCGGTTCAGGTGGGCGATACCTTTAACGAAGAAAAAGGTGCTGAATCGATCAAGGCTTTGTATAGCACTGGATTTTTTAGAGACGTGCAAATTCAAGAGCAGGGCAACGTTCTAATCGTGATCGTGGAAGAGCGCCCAACCATTTCTCGTATTGAATTTACCGGGATGAAAGAGTTTGATACCGAGATCGTTCGTAAGTCATTAAAAACAGTTGGTGTTGCTGAGGCGCGTTTTTATGACAAAGCACTCATTGATAAAGCAGAGCAAGAATTAAAGCGCCAATACGTTGGTAAAGGGATGTATGCGGCTGAGGTTGTTGCTACAGTTACCCCAGTTGAGCGCAATCAAGTGGCCGTCTATTTCAATATTGATGAGGGTCCTGTTGCCAAAATTCAAGAGATTAATTTCATTGGTAACGAAGTGTTCAGTGAAGGCACTTTAAAAAGTGAGATGCAGTTAAAAACTGGCGGTTGGTTATCTTGGTATAGTAAAGACAATCTTTATTCTAAGCAAAAGTTAACCGCTGACTTGGAGTCCATTCGATCTTATTACCTTAATCGTGGTTATCTCGAGTTTGTGATTGAGTCCACTCAGGTGTCGATTACCCCGGATAAAAAGGGTATCTACCTCACCATTAGTATTCGTGAGGGTAAAAAGTTTACCGTTAAGGATGTGCGCTTAGCAGGAGAAACTTTAGGCAAAGAAGCAGAGTTGATGCAGTTGGTTGTTTTGAAGCCCGGGGATACTTTCTCGTCAGCTAAATTAACCGAGAGCACCAAGGCAATTGCTGAAATCTTGGGTTCTTATGGCTATGCATTTGCAACTATCAATCCGCAACCAGATATTCGTCGCGACGTAGCTGAGGTAGATTTGACCTTGGTGGTGGATCCTGGTCGTCGTATCTATGTGCGCCAAGTGGCAATTTCTGGAAACGCCAAAACTCGCGATATAGTGATTCGTCGCGAAATGCGTCAGTTCGAAAGCTCTTGGTTTGATAGTGACAAGATCGATTTATCTAAAAAGCGTTTAGGTCGCTTGGGTTACTTTACTGAGACTGACATCACTACAGAAGATGTCCCTGGATCTCCTGACCAGGTTGATGTCAATGTCAAAGTAGCTGAGAAGCCAACAGGAGCAATTACCGTTGGTGCAGGTTTCTCCTCAACCGAGAAGTTGATTTTGTCTGCAGGTATTAATCAAGATAATGCCTTTGGTACCGGCACTTCTGTTGGCTTAAATGCTTCCCTCGGTAAGATTACTCAAAATTTAACTCTCTCTAATTACGACCCATACTTCACCGAAGATGGCATCAGTCGTTATACCGATCTTTACTATCGCTCATCCAAGCCTTTGTATTACGCTGGTGATCCTGATTATCAGATTAAATCCGTTGGCTCGAACATTAAATTTGGCGTGCCGTATACCGAAGTAGACAGAGTATTTTTTGGAACCGGTTTGGAAGTTTTCCAAATTAATACTTCGTCCAATACGCCGGCACCGTACTTGAACTATGCAATGAGTTACGGCGTGCCATCGCCGGGCTATCCTGGTACCGTGACAACTTATAACGTGCCTGTAACAGTGGGTTGGGCGCGCGATGGTCGTGACAGCACATTGATTCCTTCGGAAGGCTCCTTGCAGCAGTTATCTGGTGAAGTTGGCACGCCGGTTGGCGATCTCACCTTTTATCGCATCTATGGTCAGTACCAGAAATATCACTCATTTTCAAAGGGTAATATCTTGTCCTTTAACGGCGAGGTTGGCTATGGTGAGGCATATGGCAGCAAGCCCTTCCCAATTACTAAAAACTACTACGTTGGTGGTATTGGGTCGGTTCGCGGCTATGCCCCTGGATCCTTGGGGCCTCAGTACTACAACACCATTATTGGCGCTTATCAGCCAACAGGTGGTCAATCTAAGATTGTTTCCAACGTGGAATATACCTTCCCCGTTCCAGGATCTGGCGTTGATAAGACCTTGCGCCTATTCACATTCGTAGATGGCGGTAATGCCTTTGGGGAAAACATCAATCTGGTTCTGCGATATTCCTACGGATTGGGTTTATCATGGATATCACCACTGGGACCACTGAAATTCAGCTACGGTATTCCGTATAAGTCACAACCAACGGACAATATCCAGCGTTTGCAGTTCCAGGTGGGTACAGCGTTTTAATTGTTTAAGGAAAGTTTTATGAAGCTTTATCAATCTTCTAAATGGATTCAAGTTGGCTTGATTGCTGCTATGACAGTGGTCGCAACCTCTCAAGTTTTTGCTCAAGATGCAGGAACGCGCGTTGCAGTTGTGAACTCTGAGAAAGTCTTCAATGAGTCCAATCTAGCTAAAGCAATGCAAACTCGCTTGCAGAACGAATTTACTAAGCGCCAGAACGATTTGCGCGATAGCGCTCAAAAAATTAAATCTGCTGCCGAAAAGTTAGATCGTGATGGTGCCGTGATGAATGAAGCTGAGCGCGTTCGTCGCCAACGTGAGTTGGCCGATCAGGATCGTGAGCTGCAACGTAAGCAACGCGAATTTACTGAAGATCTCAATCAGCGTACTTTCGAAGAGCGCGCCAAGATTGCAGAAAAAGCAAATGCGGTATTGAAACAAATTGCAGAACAAAGAAAAATTGATGTCATTGTTCAAGAAGCTGCTTATGTCAGCCCTAAGGCTGATGTAACCGATGACGTTATCAAGGCTTTAAATAGCCAGAAGTAAGCTTTATGCCGACCGCCATTGAGCTGGCCGAACAGTTTCAAGCAAGCTTGGTGGGGGAGGCTTTCCACGGATTTACTGGTCTCGCTCCTTTGGAGCGAGCGCAGGCAGATCAGATATCCTTCCTTTCTAATCCCCTTTACAGACAGCAGGCGAGTGATAGCGCTGCTGGCGCCTTGATTGTTGGCAAGTCTGATTTAGAGTTTTTACAGTCAAATCCTTGCGCGCATTCTGCAAAGCGGGTGTACTTTGTTTCTAAAAATCCATACGCTACATTCGCTAGAATGGCGCAGCACTTTGCAAAAGTGATTAGCCCAATCTACGCTCCCGGAATACATCCTAGTGCAGTTATTGATCCCACTGCGAGCGTTCCATCTTCCTGCCACATTGGACCATTTGTTCAGATTGGCGCAGGCGTAAAGTTAGGCGAACGTGTTTCAATTCTGGGAAATTCCAACATTGCCAGGGATAGCATTATTGCAAGCGATACGCTGATTTATCCATCGGTTTCTATTTATTACAACACTCAGATTGGTGAGCGTTGCATTATTCATAGTGGCGCAGTCATTGGTGCCGATGGCTTTGGTTTTGCCCCAGACTTTTCTGCCACAGGTGGGGAGTGGGTCAAGATTCCTCAGACGGGGCGAGTGGTTATTGGCAATGATGTGGAGATTGGGGCCTCAACCACGATTGATCGTGGCGCGATGAGTGATACGGTTGTAGGTGCAGGAACCAAAATTGATAATCAGGTGCAAATAGCGCATAACGTAGTGATCGGTAATTGCTGCGTTGTTGCTGGATGTGCTGCCATCTCTGGCAGCACCAAAATTGGTAATTACTGCATCATTGGCGGCGCAGCAAACTTTGCGGGCCATCTCACGATTGCCGATAGAACAACGGTTTCTGGTAACACTTCCATTATTCGCTCTATTACAGAGCCTGGGCAGCATTTCACAGGCGTTTATCCATCAATGCTCCACGGCGCTTGGGAGAAAAACGCTGCTATCTTGCGTGGGCTAGATAAAATACGTCAGCGCTTGCGCTTGTTAGATAAAAACAAATCTACAGAGTCTTGAGATTCTGTAGAACCAAAATTAATATTTACTTTTCAGCGGGTCATTTATGAGCACACCAATCGCAATCGACATCAATAAGATTCTTCAATTGCTACCGCATCGCTACCCATTCCTATTGGTAGACCGCGTATTAGAAATTACCCCGCGTGAAAGCATCACCGCATTAAAAAACGTCACCATGAATGAGCCTTTCTTTCAGGGCCATTTCCCAGATTTCCCAGTCATGCCTGGTGTCTTAATTATTGAGGCTTTAGCTCAAACTGCTGCTTTGCTAACATTCTCTGAAGAACGCGCGGAAGATGCAATCTATTACTTTGCCGGTATTGATGGCGCGCGCTTTAAAAAGCCTGTGTTACCTGGTGATCAGTTAATTATGACTGCCACATTAGAGCGCGGTCGCGCTGGTATTTATAAGTTTGCTGTTAAGGCAACTGTGGATGGTGAGATTGCTGCAGAGGCTAATATCACTTGTGCGGTTCGTACGAAAGGCGCGTAATGACTCGGATTCATGCAACTGCTGTAGTAGACAGTAAGGCTGAGCTAGCTGGCGATGTTGAGGTTGGCCCGTATTCCGTCATTGGTCCTAACGTGAAGATTGGCGCTGGAACTAAAGTGGGCTCTCATACAGTGATTGAGGGTTACACCACAATCGGTGCGCAAAATAGCTTTGCCCATTTTGCGGCCATTGGCGGCCCTCCGCAGGATATGAAATACCGTGGCGAGTCAACCCAGTTGATTATTGGCGATCGCAATACTGTGCGTGAGTTCACTACGATTCATACGGGAACGTCACAAGACGAAGGCATTACTCGCATCGGTAACGATAACTGGATCATGGCTTATGTACACATTGCTCACGATTGCCAGGTTGGCAATCACACGATTTTTTCAAGCAATGCGCAAATAGCTGGCCATGTTCAGGTCGAAGATTGGGCCATCATGGGCGGTATGTCTGGCGTACATCAATTTGTTCGTATTGGTCAACATGCGATGTTGGGTGGTGCTTCTGCACTAGTACAAGATATCCCGCCATTCGTGATTGCTGCGGGTGATAAGGCTTCTCCTCATGGTATTAACGTTGAGGGTTTAAAGCGCCGAGGTTTCTCAAGTGAAACAATCTCTGCCTTACGTCAAGCCTATAAAGTACTTTATAAGGATGGCCTGAGTTTTGAAGATGCGAAAGTAGAGATTCAGAAGCTGGTTGTTGCTTCAGCGGCAGATGCAGTTACTGCTGAGAAGCTCGCGCAGTTCCATGACTTTATTGCCGCATCAACGCGCGGCATTATTCGGTAACGGAATTACTTTGCCAAAGTTAGCTTGTGTAGCTGGCGAACCTTCTGGCGATCTATTAGCAGCGCCAGTTCTTAGTGCGCTAAATCAAATTCCGGATATGGCCGGCCTTGAAGTTTATGGCATTGGTGGCCCACGCATGCAAGCCGAGGGCATGCGCTCTGATTGGCCCATGGAAACCTTAAGTGTGCGAGGTTATGTAGAGGCTATTAAGCAGCTTCCAGCCATTCTGAAACTTCGTAAAGATCTGATTCAAAACCTCCTCAACGAAGGTCGCCCGGATGTTTATCTGGGAATTGATGCGCCTGACTTTAATTTGGGTGTTGAGTTGCAATTACGTAAAGCAGGTATTCCGACCTTGCATTTGGTTTCCCCTTCTATTTGGGCTTGGCGAGCAGGGCGCATTAAGAAGATCTCCCAAGCAGTAGAGCGCATGCTTTGCATCTTCCCCTTTGAGACTGAAATTTATGACAAAGCTGGTGTGGCATCGACTTATGTGGGTCATCCATTGGCAAGTGAAATTCCACTTGAGCCTAATATTGAGCAAGCGCGAGAAAAATTAAGTAAACACCTTAAAATTCCCACTACTTCACTTGAAGGATTGGTAATTGCCGTCTTACCTGGAAGCCGTGGATCAGAGATTGAGCTCATAGCCCCCGTCTTTTTTGAAACAATGCAGTTATTAGCTAATAGATTAAAAGGGCAGAAGCTGAACTTTTTAATTCCGGTAGCAACACCGCGATTACGTGAGCCTCTTGAGCGGCTTTTACTTAAGACAAATAACACTAATCCAGATATCCAGATTCATTTGTTAGATGGCATGGCTGATGAGGTGCTTGAAGCATCCGATGTAGTCTTAATTGCAAGTGGTACAGCCACTCTGCAGGCAGCTTTATGGAAAAAGCCGATGGTGATTTCTTATAAAGTGCCTTGGTTAACAGCGCAGATCATGAAACGCCAAGGCTACATGCCTTATGTAGGTCTGCCAAATATCTTGTGCGGCGAATTTGTTGTTCCTGAGCTTCTACAAGATGATGCCACTCCAGAAAAACTAGCTCATGCCGTACAAGTCTGGTTAGAGCATCCAGCTAAAGTTGCCAAACTCAAAGAACGCTTTTCGCAGATGCATGAAACTTTGCGTCGTCCTACGGGTTTATTAGTTGCGCAAGCGATAGCTCAGACAATCGCCAATAATCGCAAGAAACAAGTAAGCGTATGAGTCTCATTTGGGTTTGCGGAGTAGATGAAGCAGGGCGTGGACCGTTGGTTGGTGCAGTGGTTGCTGGTGCCGTAGTGCTTGATCCTAATAATCCAATTGAAGGTTTAAAAGATTCTAAGAAGTTAACTGCTGTTCGTCGCGAATATCTCTACGAGCAGATTATGGAAAAGGCAAAAGCCTGGGGCGTTGGCGAAGCCAGTCCAGCTGAGATCGATGAGATTAATATTTTGCAGGCCACGATGCTGGCAATGCGTAGGGCAATTGAAGATCTGACTACTCGCTTAGGTACTTGGCCTGATAAAGCATTGATTGATGGCAATCGTTGTCCAGAGTTACCAATTGCTGCAGAAGCGATTGTGAAGGGTGATGCTAAGGAGCCCGCAATATCAGCGGCATCGATTGTGGCCAAAGTCACGCGTGACCGCCAGATGCAAATACTGCATGAGCGCCATCCAGAATACGGATTTGCACAACATATGGGTTATCCAACGGAAGCGCATTTTGCTGCACTTAAACAATACGGCGCATGCGATCAACACAGAAGAAGCTTTTCACCAGTGCGCAAAGTTCTAGAAAATTAAAACTATTAAGTCATGAACTTCGATCTCATCACCTCTAAAGAGAATCCTTTGTTTAAAGAGATTCGTAACCTCCAGGCCACTGGCTCTAAAGGGCAGAAGGCTAGACTCGCCAGCGGACAAGCATTGCTAGAAGGTATTCATCTAGTACAGACTTGGGTGGGTGATCCCGCCTTAAAAACTTTGCTCACTTCGGAGCTCGGCTTAAAGAATGCAGAAATCTCCCAAGCTGTTTATGAGCACCTAGAAATTTGTCCTCAGACTAAGGTATTTCATTTGGATAGCGCGCTTTGGGATTTGCTCTCTGATTTAGTGAATGCGCCGCATATTGCAGGCTTGCTTGATCTTCCACAATCCACGCTCGCAACACCACAATCCATTTCAACCTTAGAGGGTGATGTGGTGATATTGGATCGCGTACAAGATGCTGGTAACGTCGGCTCTATTCTGCGTACTGCAGCCGCAGCAGGCTTTACACAAGTCATTGCCTTATCGGGTTGCGCGCATCTATGGTCCACTAAGGTCTTACGTGCAGGTATGGGTGCTCACAAACTTCTGGATTTATATGAGGGCTGGTCCAATCAACAAGTTTTGAGCGCAGTCACTGCGCAGCTATTAGCAACCACGGCAGACGCAGAGCAAGATCTTTACTCTCTGAAAAAAGACCTGCTATATCCAGTCGCCTGGGTAATGGGTAGCGAAGGGAAGGGTGTATCAGACGATTTGATTGCTCAAGCCAAAGGTGTGTCAATCCGAATTGATCCAAGAGTGGAGTCGCTCAACGTTTCAATTGCAGCGGCAGTTTGTCTATTTGAGACTGTAAGGGTTAGACGTAGTTAAGCAGTGGCCAATTCATTGCGCCTAATGGGTTTGATGATTGCTATAGGCTTAAGTGAATACCCTCGTGGATGAATTGGATGCATTCTTAAGTCTACTCGGTATTCCTGGAGTAAATCACTTTGCCATTTTTGATGGTATTGACCACCTTGATATCTTTGATTGCATCTGGATCAATCGTTAAAGGATTTTGATCCAACTCAACTAAATCTGCCAACATGCCAGGCAGGATCTTACCCTTCGTATTCTCCTCGCGATACACATAAGCAGCATTACATGTGAACGCCTGCAATGCTAGGTAAGGATCCATCTTTTCCTGAGTACCCAATGTTTTTCCAGACATTGTTTTGCGATTGACTGCACTCCAAATGGTAAATAAGCAATCTGGCCCAGAAGAGGGGACATCATTATGGATGCCGACTACTATCCCTTTGTTATGTGCTGTCACCATGGGACAAAAATGATCGGCGCGTTCTTCGCCAACGATATCTAAATAGATATCTCCATACAACCATATATGATTGGATAAAGTAATGGCAATAATATGATTGGCTTTGTAGTCGTCAAGCTGATCTTCCCTTGCAAAAAATGAATGGGAGATAGTCGAGCGGCGATCTTCCGTAATCCCGGTTTCCGCAATTGCTTTTTTAATGGCGGCTAGGGCCATATCAATGCCTGCATCACCATTGCTGTAGCAAAAGAATGGGATATTTTTTTCATAGGCCAGCTTAGCGTAGTGATCAACCTGATCTTGAGTATAGTAAGCCATACCCCGCCAGCCATCCGGGAAGCCTGTGGTATCGCTGTAGGGTTTGGAGAGATAAGCCAGCTTGAGCTGCGGCCCCCCATCTGTTGACATCAATATGCCTGCAACCTTAAAGCCTCGATCAACGTCGCTGTAGACACCAAAGGAATAGTCGGGATTCTCTTTTAGTAAGGCATCTACCGTATCGCTCATTGGGAGGGCAATTAAATCAATTGAAATAACACCGCTATCGGCTGCGAGACGCATCAACTGAATGTCTTCAGGACTGGCTTGATAGTGCTGGGCAGTCGTAGTGCCATAGGAGGCATAAATTTTCTCTGCGCTTTGATAAGTCTTAAAAGTGAGATCCTGAGAAAATTGGCCATAAGCCGCCGCTACTGCGTTCAGATAGGGTAGCCCAATAATGATGCCCGTCATTTGATGAGTGGTGGGATCAACTACGATCGTGCCAGACTCAACTTTAGTATCTGCAGTAATACCTAGTTTTTTTAGGCCCGCTGTATTAAATAAGCCCGCTAGTGTGGAAATATTTTGAACAAGTACCGGCGTATCTGGAAAAGCAGCATCTAAATCAGCAATGGTTAATGGCCCGTCTTTCATCAAGCCATCCATGTACTCAGCTGCGATCAACCATCCATTTAGAAGCTTGCCGTCTTTTTTCAGTTGTGCAATCAACTCGGGTCTACTACGTGGAGGATTGTCAGCAAAGTAGCCAACATTCAAACTTAATGTTTGTTGAGCAAACAAACCAAAGTGCCCCCAAGTGTCAATAAATCCCGGAGTTAGGGTATGTCCTTGTAAGTCATGCATCTTGACATCTGGGCTCGCTAAATCGCTTGCTTCTTGTTTGTTACCAGTGAAAGCAATTTTTCCATCTGTCACCAATACCGCTTCAACATACTCAGGTTGATCGCCAGCCATGGTCAAAATATTGCCGTTGAAGTAGAGGGTTTGATTTGATGTCATGAGGTTTCTTTAAAAGGTATTAATGTGAAAAAGCATATGTAAGCCCGATGCGCCCACCCCAACCTTGCGCGCCACCTTGGTTGGTATTGACGGTGTAATAACGAGCACCGATTGTAAAAAGCAGAGGGAGGTCACCCACTTCAATCAATTTGCTGCCCATTAAATTGATTGGATAGGCGTGAGCACCGGTATCAATATTCGTGATCGATTCACAATCAAGAGTAATGTTCCCATATCTTTTGGTGATATAGGTGATAAAAGGTTGAAATCCAACATTATTGGCACTAGGGCCATTGAGTGGCATTGCTCCAAGGCCAAACGATTGGTATGCATAAGCACCCACAATCCAATCCTCGCTTCGATGAATGGCACCCATGCTGTATCCCACAGCATTTTGTGAGCTCCCATACATGGCGGGCATATTGGTGCCGATCTGTACCATTGGACCAAAACCAAATGAGTTTTTTAGTCTAGCCTCATTGGATTCGGTAAAAAAACTTTCAACAATGACTGGTTTAAATCCCGAGCTGGAGTAACCATCGAAATTATTGAAGGATTGATAGGTGATCTGGGGATGCACTACATAGCTGTAGTCAGAGTTAATGCGATAAGGAAGCCAGGGCTCTATTTGGGTGTATTGAGTTGAGCCTTGATGTCCTAGACCTACTTTTTGGTCAAAGTTGAAATAGATTGGTACAGAGGCGACATTATCTTGAGCTTGTAATTGCCGTTCACTAGAAATGAGTCTTTCTTTTCCTGGGGTGAGTGTGTCGAAAAATGTATTTGCATCTTGAGCGAGCGCAAGCTTGAAGTTAGACAACATCAGGACGGTCAGTAGTGCTTTGAATTGATGCATCTGCATGATGTTTAAGGTAGGGCTTCGCAGACTCGAAGGATCAAAATTATTCTAATAATAAGGTATTATTTAAAAAAATTGTAGTAGATTTAGCTATGTAATTCCATGTTTTGAACGGACCTTATATGAAATTTAGTTTTTTAGGACACACGAAGGAGATGTTAAAGGAGCTGCCAATAGTAGCCACCTACCTATCACTCTGGTTTTGTGCGATTACTTTTTATAATCAAGCTGCCGTTCATATGCCAGAAAAAGGAATTGAGTCCTATGGGTTTGCGGTGATTCAGGCCTTGGTGATGTCAAAAATTATGCTCACCGTAGAAATGATTGTTCCTGTTGGAGTGATATTCAATCCTAAAGTGAAATTCACTATTTATTTATCAATCTTCGTTCGCACAACTTTCGCATCCATCGTCGCCCTAATGCTGCGTTATTCTGCTGCGGGAACAGAGGGCTTTTTTAAGCATCAAGGATTTATTGAATCTATGCGCAATTTTGGTGATGGGGACATCGCCCATATTATGGCGCTCCTATGTTTATATTGGCTGATCATATTGCCCTACATCGCATATCGCTTTCTTTTACATCTTGCAGGCAACAATGACTTGTCATCGTATTTGTTGGAAAAAAGACCTCAAGATTAATACTTTAAAGATTATTCAAACTCCTTAACTATATTTATTGAGGCCTTAGTAGACTCAAGTGTCGTGTAACGCGATACCATTTAGTGTCGGTTCGACCGACTCTACATCTGCGGATGTCACATCGAAACTATTGAATTCCACTCAATCCCATTACTCTCGGTGCGCGCTGAAGACCTTATCTTGTAAGGCTTAAAGCATAGTCTGGGTTCGCTTTAACTCATTTTTCCAGGCTCTAAGGTGTAGGTCGCATGTTTGAATACTTCTAGCGGAGGTATTTCCGCCAAGGCCAGGTGGGTCGAAAGTAGATATTGAAAAATACTCTTTTACCCCAGTATTGTTTTATCTGACTTAATTGCTTGCAGGACCGTAGTAGCAATCTCTTCAATAGATTTGCTGGTAGTCAGTACCCACGGAATGGATTGTTTTTTCATCATCGCTGTCGCTTCGTTAATTTCGTAGCGGCAGTTTTCTAGCTTGGCGTAATTGCTACCTGGCCTGCGTTCATTGCGAATCTCTGAGAGTCGCTCCGCATCTATCATCAGGCCAAAGATTTTTTGGCGATATGGGACTAAATCCTTCGGAAGTTGTCCTCGTTCGAAATCTTCCGGTATCAGGGGGTAGTTGGCTGCCTTGAGTCCATATTGCATTGCCAGATAAAGACTGGTTGGCGTCTTACCAACCCTGGAGATTCCAATTAGTATGACATCGGCTTCGGCAAGGTTTTGATTGGACTGGCCGTCATCATGGGCCAGGGAATAGTTGATGGCCTCAATCCGGTTCTTGTAGGCCTCGGTATCGGCATTGTGGTGAAGGCGGTTCATGGCATGGGTGGATTTCATGCCTAAAGCTTCTTCTAGAGGGGCTACAAAGGTCTGGAACATGTCCAAAATCAGGCCATTTGCCTTAGCCACGATTGCATTGAGCTCAGAGTTCACCAAAGTGGTGAAAACGATGGGTTGCACCCCATATTTAGCAGCTGCCTGGTTGACGCTGCTAACAGCATCGTGGGCCTTATCCACGCTATCCACAAAAGGCACCCGAATATGCTTAAAAGTGGCCTCAAATTGGGCCAAAATCGACTGGCTGAAGTTCTCGGCAGTAATGCCGGTGCCGTCAGAGACAATAAAAACAATGCGGGTTTCGTTAGACATGGATTTGGCTTAAAAGTCAGGGTCAGCACTACAATAGAATCATATTAAAGCATGCCCCCTTTAGGGTGGCCGCTACACCAGTTTCCTTATCTTTTGAGAGTATTTTATGTCCAATCAACAGCAACAAAATAGCAGTATGGCTGATGCCTATGTTTTGCCTTTTGAACAACTCCGCATGACTGATGTTGAATCAGTTGGCGGTAAGAATGCATCATTAGGAGAGATGATTTCTCAGTTAGCGTCTACTGGGGTTCGTGTTCCTACAGGTTTTGCAACGACTTCGTTAGCATTCCGCGACTTTCTAAAGCACAACAATCTGACTGAGCGTATTCAGCAGCGTTTAGAAGGTTTGAATATTGATGATGTGCGTGCATTGGCGCAAGCTGGGGCAGAAATTCGTGGCTGGATCGAAACTGCGCCATTTCAGCCAAAGTTGGATGAAGAAATCCGTAAAGCATTTGCAGTATTGGATGATTCTGGTAAAGGCTCATTTGCAGTACGTTCATCAGCGACTGCTGAAGACTTGCCAGATGCTTCCTTTGCAGGTCAGCAAGAAACTTTCTTGAACGTCGAAGGCATTGATGATGTTCTCAAGAAGATTCGTGAAGTATTTGCTTCTTTGTATAACGATCGCGCGATCTCCTACCGTGTTCACAAGGGCTTCGCCCATGCTGAAGTAGCCTTATCTGCTGGTATTCAGCGCATGGTGCGTTCTGACTTGGGTGCTGCTGGCGTAATGTTTACTCTGGATACCGAGTCTGGATTTGAGGATGTGGTTTTCATTACCTCTAGCTATGGCTTGGGCGAGACTGTTGTCCAGGGCGCAGTGAACCCGGACGAGTTTTATGTATTTAAAACCACTTTGGCTCAAGATAAGAAGGCGATCATTCGCCGCTCCTTGGGTTCAAAGTTAATTCAAATGCAATTTGCCCCAAAAGGCTCCGCAGAAAAAGTACAAACTGTTGATGTCACCCCAGAAAAGCGTAACCGCTTCTCTTTGGAGGATGCGGATATCACTGAGTTGGCTAAATATGCAGTGATCATTGAAAAGCACTACGGCCGTCCAATGGACATCGAGTGGGGTAAAGATGGTCAAGATGGTCGTATCTATATCTTGCAGGCGCGCCCTGAGACTGTAAAGAGTCAGGCTGCCGGTCAAGTAGAGATGCGCTACAAGTTGAAGGGCAGCTCAAAGGTATTGGCAAAAGGTCGCGCAATCGGTCAAAAGATTGGCGCTGGTCCTGTACGCATTATTCGTGACCCAAGCGAAATGGATCGTGTTCAGCCAGGTGATGTCTTGGTTGCCGATATGACTGACCCGAACTGGGAACCAGTCATGAAGCGTGCTTCAGCGATTGTGACTAATCGTGGTGGACGCACATGCCACGCAGCAATCATTGCCCGTGAATTAGGTGTGCCTGCAGTAGTTGGTTGCGGTGATGCCACTGAGCATTTGCAAGACGGCATGATGGTGACGGTTTCTTGCGCTGAAGGTGATGAAGGTCATATTTATGATGGCTTGATCGAAACTGAAGTCACTGAAGTATCCCGCGGTGTGTTGCCAGAGATTCCTGTGAAGATCACGATGAATATCGGTAATCCTCAGTTGGCATTTGATTTCTGTCAGATTCCGAATGCTGGTGTTGGCTTAGCTCGTCTTGAGTTCATCATCAATAACTACATTGGTGTTCACCCACGTGCTGTATTGGAATATCCAAATATTGATCCTGACCTCAAGCGTGCAGTTGAAAGCGTTGCTCGTGGCTACGCTAGCCCGCGTCAGTTCTATGAAGATAAGTTGGTTGAAGGTGTAGCAACGATTGCTGCTGCTTTCTATCCAAAGCCAGTGATTGTTCGTTTGTCAGACTTCAAATCCAATGAATATAAGAAACTCATTGGTGGATCACGTTACGAGCCGGATGAAGAGAATCCAATGTTGGGATTCCGCGGTGCATCACGTTATGTGTCTGAAGATTTCGGCGAGGCTTTTGCTCTTGAGTGCGCTGCAATGAAGCGTGTTCGTGAAGATATGGGCCTGGACAACGTAGAAATCATGGTCCCGTTTGTACGTACTATCAATCAGGCTAAGCGCGTGATCGACATGATGGAGAAGTTTGGTCTCAAGCGTGGCGTAAATGGTTTGCGTCTCATCATGATGTGCGAGATCCCATCTAATGCGATTTTGGCTGATCAGTTCCTTGAGTACTTTGATGGTTTCTCAATCGGCTCAAACGACATGACTCAATTAACTTTGGGCCTAGATCGTGACTCCGGAATGGAATTGTTGGCTATCGACTTTGATGAGCGTGATCCAGCGGTAGAGTTCATGATTGCTCGTTCAATTGATGCTTGCCGTAAGCAAAATAAATATGTTGGTATTTGCGGTCAAGGCCCCTCAGATCACCCAGACTTTGCTCGTTGGTTGGTTGAGAAGGGAATCACTTCAATCTCATTAAATCCAGATAGCGTAGTGGCTACCTGGGAGATGTTAGGTAAGAACTTATAAGCCTAAATCAAAGCGGATAGCATTAAAGCAAAAGGCCTAGATTTTTTCTAGGCCTTTTTGTTTATCAATGCATCTAACGCTTCACTATTAGAGACTTACTTTTTCTTTGCAGTCACCTTCTTTAGAACCACTTTCTTTGTCGCCTTCTTTACGGGGGTGACCTTAGTATTTCTTGTGGCCTTTTGAGCCCCTGCTTTAGATGGCGGATGATTGATAGGAACAATCCCCATTTTTTTAGCAGGAGTGGAAATATCGCTCGATTTATGAGCGCCGCTCCAACTAGGTTCAGCTATGGAATTAAACGCCTCGCGTAGTTTCTCGCCCCACGCTTGATGAATCATTGCAAAATAGGGGTTTGCATCATCTAGAGTAACGAGCTTCGTGGCTTTAAGAGAATTTTTTTCGTAAACCAACATATCCAGAGGTAGTCCAACCGAAATATTACTTTTCAAGGTGGAGTCCATTGAGATGAGGGCGCACTTGGTTGCCAGATTAAGTGGTGTATTGAAATTGAGCACTCGGTCCAAGATGGGCTTACCGTACTTGGATTCGCCAATCTGGAAATAGCAAGTCTCGGGCGTAGCCTCAATAAAGTTTCCTGCCGAATAAATATTAAATAGGCGCGGTTTCTCGCCTTTTACTTGACCACCAAAAATCATATTGCAGTTAAATTCAAGACCCGCTTTTTCAAGTGCGGCATGATCACGTTCATACACTTGTTTAATGGCATCGCCCACAACGACGGCAGCTTCATATGAGTTTTTGGCTGTCCAGAGGTTCTTGCCCTTAAAAAGCTGTCCTTGCAGCAGGATTTCTTTAACGGATTGGGTAATGGCAAGATTGCCGGCACTCATCAAGGTAAAGAAGCGATCCTTGTTTTGAAACAAGGTCATCTTTCTAAAGGTGCCGATTTGGTCTACGCCAGCATTTGTTCGGGTATCAGATAAGAAAACAAGACCATCTTTAAGGCAAAGACCAACGCAATACGTCATACACGGACCCTCTTCATTATTTCCTGGAATTATCTCTTAAATATCCCAGAGGGTTGCTATGGCAACTGTTGAATCGAAATGTTGGCGCTGAGTTCTTCTCCGCCGCCGCCAGAGCGAACCCCCTTAACAGGAGCGGCGGAATAATAATCTCTGCCAATGGCAAGGCGAATATGACGTGAGTCAACTAAGCATGCATGGGTGATATCTACACTGGTCCAGATGCCTTTATCGATATCGCTACAAAAGTCGATCCAAGCATGGCTAGCAAGATTTGGGGATTCTTCTGCAAAGAAATAACCACTGACATATCGCGCTGGAATTCCAGAGGCGCGACAGAGACTCAACATAATATGGGCATGATCTTGGCAAACGCCAGATTTCATGGCGAAGGATTGAGCTGCAGTCGTGGCAAAGTTCGTTTGGCCAGGAGAGTACACAATCAAGCCTTGAACTGCCTCAGCGAGTTTTAGTACTTGATCAACTGAATTTTTCTTTGGAATGCCATAAGAGAAATACTCCAACATTTCATCTGTAGGCTCAGTCAGATTGGTTTGCTGCAGTAAGTAGTAGGGCGAAACTGCTTTAGCATCATCGACAAACTCAAATGCATCTTGTGTATGTACTTCACCTTCAGCCTCAATCATCATTGAGGTGTAAGGGCTTTCCTGCACAAATACACTGCAAAGATTACCAAAAGTATCTATAGAGCTAGATGCTTTTATTGGGGTGCTAATTCTCCATTTATCGACTTGTTGGCCAGCTAGAGTGGGAGGTGTCAAGCGCAATTCTTGTATGGAATAATGCACCGGTGTTTCATACCGATATTCCGTGCGATGGCGAATTTTAAGATGCATATAGTCTTTGTGATTTCTTAGGCAACAGCCAGTGGAATGAGATAAGCATTGCTAAACTCATCGGCTATGTAGTTAATGCGCTCTAAGAAAGCCTCAATAAATTCTTCCAGGCCTTGCTCAAATACCTCATCAATATCGGAATAATCCAAGCTAGCCTTGAGCTTTCCGAGCAGGCGTTCAATTTCTTTGGATTGCTGATTCTTCACTTCAGAAATGAGGGGGATTAATTCATTGACGCAGGACACCAAGGATCGTGGCATCTGTTTATTGAAGATAAGTAGTTGTGCGACTTGTTTTGGAGTGACTTGATCAGAATAAATTTGACGATAGATCTCAAATGCGGAGACTGAGCGCAGTAAAGCTGCCCAGTGATAGAAGTCAAAGAATTCACCATCAGTGCCATCTTCCGAGGATTTCTTAGCGCCAAGAACCCGCAGGGCTGCTGGGTCCTCATACTTAGTTTCCAGAATACGTGCGGTGTTATCAGCGCGTTCTAGCAGTGTTCCCACGTTAATAAAGTAAAAAGCCTCATTTTTCAGCATCGTACCGTATAGAACACCCCTAAAGAGGTGGCAGCGGTGCTTGACCCACTCCAAAAGGCGGCTGGGATCCGATTGATGTCTTGCTTCTAGAATGCGTTGTAGCTCAAGCCAAGTAGTGTTTTGGGTTTCCCAAACTTCGGAAGTAATCTTGCCGCGGATAACGCGGGCATTCTCACGCGCAGCAAACAGGCAGGAAACGATGCTGGAAGGATTGCTGGTTTCATAAATCATGAAGTCCAAAACATTCTCACGATTAACGACATCATATTTGCTGAGGAAGGCTTCTTCCAACTTAGAAATCGTGAGTAACTTTTTCCAACTCTGCTCTAAAAACTCTGCAGGCTGAGGAAGTAGAGAGGTTTGATGGTTTACATCGAGCATGCGGGCAGTATTCTCTGCGCGCTCGGTGTAACGGGCCATCCAATAAAGACAATCAGCTGTACGACTCAACATATTTTCTTATTCCCCATACTCTTCACTCACTCTTCCAATACCCAGGTATCTTTAGTGCCGCCACCTTGGGAGGAGTTCACCACTAAAGAACCCTCTTTGAGTGCAACTCTAGTCAATCCGCCTGGAACCATCTTGATAGTCTTGCCTGAGAGAACAAAGGGTCTTAAGTCGATATGCCTTGGTGCAACGCCTGACTCAACAAAGGTAGGGCAGGTGGATAGCGCCAATGTAGGTTGCGCAATATATTTATCTGGATTGGCGATAAGGTGAGTTCTAAATTCTTCAATCTCCGCTTTGGTTGATGCTGGACCAACTAACATGCCATAACCACCAGCACCATGAGTCAGTTTCACAACCAGCTTATCCAGATTAGCTAAGGTATAGGCTAAGTCATCTGCCTTACGACATTGGAATGTAGGTACGTTATTAAGAATCGGTTTCTCACCAAGATAAAACTCAATCATCTCTGGAACGTATGGATAAATAGATTTGTCATCAGCAATACCGGTGCCAATCGCATTTGCCAGTGTTACGTTACCAGCGCGGTGTGCTGATAAGAGCCCCGCAACGCCTAAAGTGGAATCAGAGCGGAATGCCAATGGATCCAAGAAGTCATCATCAACACGACGATAGATAACATCAACTCGCTCAGGCCCTTGAGTGGTTCGCATAAAGACTTGCTCATTTTTCACAAATAAGTCTTTACCTTCCACTAACTCAACACCCATCTGCTGCGCGAGGTAGCTGTGCTCAAAGTAAGCAGAGTTATACATACCTGGAGTTAGTACAACGACGTTTGGTTTTTTAACGTCATCTGGTTTAACTGACTTGAGACATTCCAATAAAAGATCGGGGTAATGCTCTACAGGGGCAATGCGATATTTTTGAAAGAGGTCAGGGAAGAGTCGCATCATCATCTTGCGGTCTTCAACCATGTAAGACACGCCAGAAGGAACACGCAGGTTATCTTCTAAAACGTAGAACTCACCTTCACCGGCGCGAACGATATCAATCCCAGCAATTTGTGCGTAGATGTCGCGCGGTATGCTGACGTTGCGCATCTCAGGGCGATATTGCGCATTGTTATAAATCTGTTCGGCTGGAACAATGCCCGCCTTAATAATGTCCTCATCGTGATACACGTCGTAGATAAAGCGATTAAGTGCTTTGACTCGTTGACGTAATCCCGCCTCAAGTTGCTCCCATTCCTTGGCAGTAAAGATGCGTGGCACTTGATCGAAAGGAATGGTTCTTTCCGACCCCAGGTCATCTCCGTAGACGGCAAAGGTAATGCCCACTCTTCTAAAGATCAGGTCTGCTTCAGCGCGTTTGAGACCCATGAGGGTGTCACTTTGCTGTTTCAGCCAATTGTGAAAGATTTGGTAGTGGGGACGCGCTTTGCCTGCGGCGTCGAGCATTTCGTCAAAAGGCAATTTCATAGTTACCAAACTAATGCCTTTATAAAAGCTGGAATGAATGATTTGAAGCGGCTTGGTGCTGAATTGCACCATAAAAGTGCATATATGCTCAAATATTCGCCCTAAGGGCAGTCTACCCCAGTTTTTATGGGCTTAGGCAAGAAATTAAGCGTTTAGATCGCCTCTAGCGATACGGCCTTTTTGGACTTCCCATTCACGTTCTTTGGTGGCTGCGCGTTTGTCATGTTGCTTTTTGCCTCTGGCCAGGCCAATCTCACACTTCACATTGCCTTTAGAGAAGTGCAGGTTTAGGGGTACCAGGGTATAGCCCTTTTGCTCTACTTTGCCGATGAGTTTTTTAATTTCGATGGCATTGAGCAGGAGCTTTCTAGTGCGGGTGCTATCGGGCACGATATGGGTGGAAGCTGAGAGCAGGGGGGTGATATGGCAGCCGATTAAAAACAGCTCCGCCTTGCGAATGACGACATACGCTTCTTTGACGTGCACGCGACCTGCGCGGATGGCTTTTACTTCCCAGCCTTCCAGTACAAGCCCTGCTTCAAAGCGCTCCTCGATAAAATAATCAAAGAAGGCTTTTTTGTTATCGACGATACTCATATTTATTTAGCTCTCAAGAACGATTATGGCAGACGTCTACAAGACCGTTTTAATTAGCCAATCAGCCGACCGTATGTACGGCTTGGTGACCGATGTCGCCCGCTATCCTGAGTTCTTGCCTTGGTGTGGCGGAGTGGAAATTTTTGAGCAGACTGAGACCGTGCTCGACGCCAAAATTAATATTCATTTCAAGGGAATTACCCAATATTTTCATACTCGGAATGTGAATCACCGCCCTGAAACAATTGACATGGTCTTTGTAGACGGCCCGTTTAAGCACTTTTCTGGGCAATGGAACTTTATCCCTTTGCGGGAAGATGCTTGTAAGGTGGAGTTCAAGTTGCACTGGGAGTTCAAAAGCGTCATTTTGGACAAGATTATTGGCCCAGTATTTGGTCATATAGCCGGCACCTTTGTTGACTGCTTTGTAAAGCGTGCCGAGGACCTCTATGGCTGAGCGCTCGCTTGACCTCATTCTCTGTGATGCCAGGCAGGGTGAGCCAGAGCTTAAGGCGTTCAAGCTCATCCTGTCAGCGGGCGAGTTGCCTACTGTTGGTCTGGCTCTTATTGGGGCCGGGATTGCAGTTGGTCCAGAAGACCCTGTTTTAGCTAGAAAAGGCTGCTTCGGGGTCTTTGGTAAGCGCAAGGACTGGGATAGCCCCATTTATGCTGGAGATCGCCTAGAGCTCTATTCCCCGCTATTAATTGACCCTAAAACGGTTCGGCGTAAGAAGGCTAATCAGAACCAAGATGCCAAATTCCAGGCTGCCGCAGCTAAAAGAAAGGCTAGGAGGCTATAATCTGTTTTTGCGACTAGGGGTTTTGCATGCGACTCATTCAAAAAGCACTCACTTTTGACGATGTGCTCCTCGTACCGGCTTATTCATCGGTACTCCCTCGAGATGCCAGCTTGGCAAGTAAGTTAACTCGAGATATTTCACTTAATACACCATTGGTGTCCGCAGCTATGGATACCGTCACTGAAGGTCGTTTGGCAATTGCCATGGCTAGTGAGGGTGGCATTGGCATCGTTCATAAAAACTTAAAGCCTGCTGAGCAAGCGCGTGAAGTAGCTAAAGTAAAGCGATATGAATCTGGTGTTCTGCGTGATCCAATCACGATAAGCCCAGAGGTCACTCTGCGTCAGGTGATCCAACTTTCTCGTGAGCATGGTTTCTCAGGATTCCCAGTGCTCGTTGGCAAAGAGGTTGTTGGCATTATTACGAACCGAGATTTGCGTTTCGAAGAAGACTTAGATGCTCCAGTAAAAACAAAGATGACTCCACGTGAGCGTTTGATTACCGTGAAAGAAGGTTGCTCACTGGATGAAGCAAAGCGCTTAATGAGTCATCATCGTTTAGAGCGCGTATTGGTTGTCAATGACAAGTTTGAACTGCGTGGCCTCATTACCGTTAAAGACATTCTCAAGGCAACTGAACATCCGAATGCTTGTAAAGACAGCGAAGGTAAATTACGCGTTGGCGCCGCAGTAGGCGTTGGCCCTGATAACGATGAGCGTATTGAGTTATTGGTGCGTGCTGGTGTTGATGTGATTGTGGTTGACACAGCTCATGGCCATAGCCAAGGCGTATTGGATCGCGTGAAGTGGGTTAAGAAAAATTATCCTCATGTGCAAGTGATTGGCGGCAATATTGCTACTGGTGATGCTGCTAAGGCATTAGCTGATCATGGTGCTGATGGTGTCAAGGTGGGTATTGGTCCTGGCTCAATCTGTACAACACGTATTGTTGCTGGCGTTGGTGTTCCACAAATCACTGCCATAGTGAATGTGGCAACTGCACTTAAGGGTACCGGTATTCCATTAATTGCTGATGGTGGCATACGTTACTCCGGTGACGTTGCAAAAGCATTAGCTGCTGGCGCTAGTTCGGTCATGATGGGTGGCATGTTTGCTGGCACTGAAGAAGCTCCTGGTGAAGTGTTCCTGTATCAAGGACGCTCATATAAGAGCTATCGCGGTATGGGTTCTTTGGGCGCGATGGCGGATGGTTCTGCTGATCGTTACTTCCAAAGCGATATTGTTGCGAATGCAGAAAAGTTAGTGCCAGAAGGCATTGAAGGTCAAGTGCCATACAAAGGTAGCGTGTTGGCAATCTTGCATCAGCTGACTGGTGGTATTCGTTCTTCTATGGGCTATCTCGGTTGCAAGACCATTGATGAGCTCCATGAAAAAGCTAACTTCGTAGAAATCACATCAGCTGGCGTGCGTGAGTCGCACGTTCATGACGTGAAAATCACTAAAGAAGCGCCAAATTACCATATTGATTAACAACTATAAAAAGCTGAAATAAAGGCTGATCTTTTCGTGCACGACAAAATACTGATTCTCGACTTTGGTTCACAAGTAACTCAACTCATTGCTCGGCGTGTACGTGATGGACGCGTATATTCAGAGATCCATCCCTACGATTGCGACCCTGAATTCATTCGTAAGTTTGTTCAGGAGCAAGGTGGCAAAGGCATCATTCTCTCTGGCGGCCCTAGTTCGGTAACTGAAGATGGTAGTCCCCGTGCGCCTCAAATCGTTTTTGAGCTTGGCGTTCCTGTTTTAGGAATTTGCTACGGTATGCAAACCATGGCTACTCAGTTGGGTGGTGCAGTTGCCTCTGCAGAGTCTTTGGGTAAAGCACGTGAGTTTGGTTACTCCGAAGTGCGCGCTCATGGGCACACAAATTTGCTTAAAGGCATTCAGGACTTCTCCACCAGCGAAGGTCATGGGATTTTGAAGGTGTGGATGAGTCATGGCGACTCAGTCACCTCAATGCCGCCTGCGTTTAAGTTGATGGCCTCTACTGAGTCTTGCCCAATTGCTGGCATGGCGGATGAAGAGCGTCGCTTCTATGCATTTCAGTTTCATCCAGAAGTAACCCATACCATTCAAGGCACTGCAATCATTGAGCGCTTTGTCCATGAAATTTGCCAATGCAAACCTGACTGGGTAATGGGCGACTACATTGCAGAAGCAGTTGAGAATATTCGCAAGCAAGTTGGAAATGAAGAAGTCATTCTGGGCTTGTCTGGCGGTGTCGACTCCAGTGTTGCAGCGGCCTTAATTCATCGTGCGATTGGCGATCAATTGACTTGTGTATTTGTGGATCATGGCCTGCTTCGCTTGAATGAAGGTGATATGGTGATGGAAATGTTTGCACGCAATTTGGGTGTGAAGGTTATCCGCGTTGATGCTAAAGAGAAATTCATGGGTGAGTTGGCTGGTGTTGCTGATCCAGAAGCCAAGCGCAAGATCATCGGTAAAGAATTTGTTGAAATTTTCCAGACTGAGTCTGGGAAGATTCAGAATGCTAAGTGGCTTGCCCAGGGAACGATCTACCCTGACGTTATCGAGTCTGCAGGTAAGGGTAAGAAGGGTGCGCACACGATCAAGAGTCACCATAACGTAGGTGGCTTACCTGAAGACATGCATCTCAAATTGCTTGAGCCCTTACGTGAACTCTTTAAGGATGAGGTACGCGAACTTGGGGTGGCCTTAGGTCTTCCTCGTGAGATGGTGTATCGCCATCCATTTCCAGGGCCAGGTCTTGGCGTGCGTATTTTGGGTGAGGTCAAAGCAGAGTTTGCGAGCTTACTGCAACGTGCTGATGCCATTTTCATTGAAGAGTTGCGCAATACGATTGATGACGCAAGTCAAAAATCTTGGTATGACCTTACGAGTCAGGCATTTGCCGTTTTCTTGCCAGTGAAGTCTGTTGGCGTAATGGGTGATGGCAGAACTTATGAATATGTTGTTGCCCTTAGAGCAGTCCAAACCCAAGACTTTATGACAGCGCATTGGGCCCACTTGCCACATGAGTTGTTAGGTAAGGTTTCAAACCGCATCATCAATGAAGTGCGCGGTATTAACCGTGTTGTATACGATATCAGTGGAAAACCACCCGCAACGATCGAGTGGGAATAAGGGGTAGGCGATTTAAGCCTGCCAATATTCATGCTTGAGTTACGCGAAGCTTCACTCGCAATCCTGGCAAGGGCTGATGCACAAAACAAAGTAAGTCAGTTACTCGGTTTGTTTGATGGTTATCACAAACAACAAATCACCCTGGATGTTGCTCGTAAGATTGATGCTCAAGGCCTTTCTCTACCTGGGCGTCCGCTAAAGCCGGAATTGGTACTTCCTAAGCTGGTTCCCAAAAGAAGAATGGATACCTCCGAGGGTAGGGCGGGCTTATTGCACTCACTCGCCCATATTGAATTTAATGCAATGAACCTTGCGCTAGATGCCATCTGGCGTTTCCCAGATATGCCCAAGGAATACTATGAGGACTGGTTGAAGGTTGCCAAAGAAGAGGCCTATCATTTCAGTTTAGTAAATGAGTATTTGCATGCGCTGGGGTTTTCTTATGGAGATTTCCCTGCCCACAATAGTTTGTGGGAGATGGTTGAAAGAACAACGGATTCTGTAATTGCAAGAATGGCTTTGGTGCCCAGAACAATGGAAGCAAGAGGCTTAGATGCGGTGCCAGCGATTCGAGATCGCTTCAAGCAAATTAAAGAAGTGCGTGCAGTGGAGATATTGGAAATTATTCTCAATGATGAAATCGGCCATGTATTGATTGGCAATCGCTGGTTTAATTTCTTGTGCGTGAAAGATAATCTTTCTCCAATCACTGCTTATCGAGAGTTAGCCGCCAAATATCGTGCGCCTGTTTTAAAGCCCCCATTCAATATGGAGGCCCGCAAGCAGGCTGGCTTTACAAGCGAAGAGCTATCTCTTCTTGGTGCATAGTAAATAATGATGAAGGTATTAAGCCTCATTCCACCCATGACCCAGCTGAACACGCCGTATCCCTCTACGGCGTATCTCACGGGATTCTTGAGGTCTCGTGGAGTTGACGCCGTTCAAGAGGATCTCGCCTTAGCTTTAGTGCTCAGTTTCTTTACTCCAGAGGGTATGTCTGAGATTCGTGCTCAAGCGCTCACGGTGCCTGAAGAGAGTCGCAGTGCCAGCGTTAATTTCTTTCTGGATTACTTTGATGCCTATCAATCAACCATTGCCCCAACGATTAGCTTCTTACAGGGGCGCGATAGCACTTTAAGTCATCGCATCAATACCCGTGATTTTCTACCTGAGGGACCACGATTTACTTCTCTTGATGCATTTGATGAAGAGGAGGCGGGTGATCCTTTATCTTGGGCCTTTGGCGCTTTAGGGTCTCAAGACAGGGCGCGTCATTTAGCCACCCTTTATCTCAATGATTTATCCGATGTATTGCGTGATGCTGTTGATGACCGCTTTGAATTCGTGCGTTATGCAGAATCCTTGGCAAGTAGTCAGCCTACCTTTACGCCTTTGGCTGATGCGCTCCAGGCTAAACCAACGCTCATGGACCTGCATTTACAAGAGTTAGCCAGTAAAGCGATTGAGCGTCACCAGCCGAATGTAGTACTCCTATCCGTACCCTTCCCGGGGGCCATGTATGCAGCCTTGCGTATAGCTCAGGTGATTAAAAAATCACATCCAGAAATCAAGATTGCTTTGGGTGGTGGTTATGTCAATACTGAGCTTCGAGAGTTATCCGACGCTCGGATCTTTGATTATGTGGATTTCATTACGCTAGATTCTGGCGAGAGACCGCTGCTTGCTTTACTCGAGCACATCGGCGGCAAACGCTCCACCGAAAGATTGGTGCGAACCTTTATGCGGAATTCTAGTAATCAAGTGCAATACCTCAATTGGCAAGAGCTTGATGTGCCTTTTGAAGAGGTTGGTACTGCCACTTGGGATGGGTTACCGCTGGATTCCTATTTATCTCTTTTGGATATGCTTAATCCGATGCATCGCCTATGGAGTGACGGCCGCTGGAACAAGCTGACTGTTGCGCATGGCTGTTATTGGAAAAAGTGCAGCTTCTGCGATGTATCTCTTGATTACATCTCTCGTTATGAAACTGCGTCAGCCAGTTTATTGGTAGATCGTATTGAGCAAATTGTTCAGGAAACTGGGCAGACAGGATTTCATTTTGTGGATGAAGCTGCGCCACCTAAGATATTAAAAGCGCTGGCTGAGGAGCTCATTCGCCGCAAGGTGCTCATTTCTTGGTGGGGCAATATTCGCTTTGAGAAAACCTTCACGCCTGAATTGGCGGAGCTGTTAGCTAAAAGTGGATGTATTGCGATGTCTGGAGGTCTCGAAGTGGCCTCTGATCGCCTACTCAATCTCATGAAAAAAGGCGTATCGGTTGAACAGGTTGCTCAGGTTACAAAGGGTTTCTCTGATGCCGGAATCTTGGTTCACGCTTATTTAATGTATGGCTTTCCAACGCAAACCGTCCAAGAGACGGTGGATGCATTGGAATATGTGAGACAGCTTTTTGAGCATGGCTGCATTCAAAGCGGCTTCTTTCACCGTTTTACTTGCACCGTACATTCTCCGGTGGGTCAAAATCCGCAAGAGTATGGAATTGAACTCATTCCTTTGCCAGAAACCACCTTTGCCAAGAATGATGTTGCCTTTATTGATTCCACTGGGGTTGATCATGGAGTCCTTGGTCAGGGGCTAAAAAAGGCCATTTATAACTATATGCACGGCGTAGGATTTGAGATCAAAACTCAGTCTTGGTTTGATGGTTTGGGCATCTCCATACCCAAGACAACTGTCCCTAAAAATTTCATTCAAAACGCCTTGTATCGCTAGCTCACCTCTATAAATCAGACTTACAATTATTTTGTAAAGTTCTCAATTAACGTAGGAGATATCAATGAATTTATCACGCCGTACTTTTATTGCATCAGCCGCATTAGCTCCCGTCGCTTGTGGCGTTCCTCTCTCATATGAGCGTGGGACACCAGTTGCCCAGCCAAAACCTTTGCCAGCAGTGCGCGCCCCTCAAGTAGGTCAGGAGTGGTCTTATATCAAGCGCAATGTATTTGATGGGAAAAACCTAGGAATCATTACTGAGCGTGTTGCTAGTGTTGGCTCGACCATTGTGATTGAACGCACGGATGAGAGCGGCGGCAAGCTGCCGAATGAAGTGCAAGGCCCATGGGGTGTTGTGCAGACCGATCCACAGTGGTCGCGTACGATTAGCTTTAATCCGGCTATCCCGTTATGGCCATCAGAGCTATCTTCCAGTTGGAATAAGCAGCTCAATACCAAATACAAATTAGCAGGCTATCCAGATTCCGCCTATAGCTGGCAGGAGTTTATGGGTGCACATGGCTGGGAACAAATTACTGTGCCTGCCGGAACATTCTTAACTTTGCGTTATCAAAACCTCATTAACTATGAAAGCAATGATGACAATAAGGTCAATTGCATTCGCAAAGAAACGATTTGGTTTGCGCCAAGTATTGGGCGCTGGGTTGCGAGGGAATCTTCTGGCTCTTACATGATTCAAGGCCAACTAGGCATGCCTAATTTAGAAGATAGTTTTCAATGGCAACTGACTTCTTACAAGTAAGCGCTTTGCGTCGCCTTGTCTTATTGATGCTGCCAGTCTTACTGGCGGCATGCATCTCATCTCAACCCTACCCTGGGGGTATTCTTGAGCCTCAGCCCATACCAGCTCCAGTGGTAAGGGCGCCCAAGGTAGGTCAAGAGTGGGTTTATCAAGTTCGCAATGTATTTAATCAAGAGATCGTAGATACGGTCACCGAAAAAGTAGTTTCTGTTGGCAATGAAGTACGCATTGCTCGCACGAGTCTTAAGGCGGGGCCACTTCCTGATGAAGTTCAATCGCCCTGGGGTTTTGTTGTGCAAGATGCCCATTGGAGTCCAACTCAGAAGTTCACAAAGCCCATTCCGATGTGGCCGCTACAATTACAGGCAGGCTGGAGTGGGTTCTTTACCACCCAATATCAAGTGCCCGGATACCCCGATGGCAGTTATTACTGGGGTCTCGGTATGACTGCATCGCAATGGGAGCGCATTCAGACCCCTGCGGGGCAATTTTTGGTATTACAGATTCATAATGAAATCCCGAATTTTGTCAGTAATGACCTATTTAGAGTTGGCAATGAGCGGCAAGAGGACTTGTGGTTTGCACCAGAAATCGGACGATGGGTTATTCGGCGTAGTTCAGGACGCTATATCACTACTGGCATCTATTGGGCTAATGCCTACTGGGAAGACTATCTGGAGTGGGAGTTAATCTCCTGGAAATAAGCAAAGCGCTTAAAATAGACGCATTGCTATGTATACCGTTAAAGAACTATTCCCCACACTTCAAGGCGAAGGCACCCACACTGGTAGGGCTGCCGTATTTTGTCGTTTTGCTGGATGCAATCTTTGGAGTGGGCGTGAAGAAGATCGCGCCTCAGCGATTTGCCAGTTTTGCGACACCGATTTTGTAGGTAGCGATGGTGCTGGCGGTGGCAAGTTTGAAACTGCTGCCTCACTTGCTGATGCAATCGAGACTTCATGGCGTAGTACTTCAGCTGGTCCGCAGCAGCGTTATGTAGTTTTCACTGGTGGGGAGCCGCTCTTGCAATTGGATGAAGAGTTGATCGCTGCACTTCATCAAAAAGGTTTTGAAGTGGCGATTGAAACGAACGGCACCATTAAAGTTCCCAAAGGAGTTGATTGGGTTTGTGTAAGTCCTAAAGCTGGCTCTGATCTGATTGTTCTTCAAGCGGATGAGTTAAAGCTAGTCATCCCACAAAATGACCATCAAGCATTAGAAAAACTCATGGCCCGCTTTGAGGGAATGGATTATCGCAATCGTTTCTTGCAACCCATGGATGGGAAAAACCTTAAAAGTAATACTGAGTTAGCAGTAAGCTTATGTCAAAAGCGTCCCTTATGGAGATTGAGCCTGCAATCTCATAAACTGATTGGGATTCGATAGTTGACTAAGCTCAAATAGGATTAATTAAGCACCGAATGACAAATAAACAACCTGCCATCTCCATTACGCGCCGCCTTGAGTTTGACTCCGGGCATCGTATTCCCAATCATGATGGTCAATGTCGACATCTGCATGGACATCGCTATGCAATAGAAGTCACGCTGACTGGTGAAGTGGCTGATCATCCTGGCAAAGCAGATGATGGCATGGTGCTCGACTTTGGCGATATCAAACGCTTAACAAACCAATACGTAGTAGATCTTTGGGATCATGCATTTTTGGTGGCTAAAGAGGATGAAGGGCTGGTTGCATTCTTGTCAACCTTACCTGATCACAAGACGGTCATCATGGAGCATGTCCCAACTGTTGAGAACTTAGCTAACGCGGCCTTTGTAATATTGAAACCCGTTTTCAGTAAAGCTTTTAGTGGCCGCTTAGAGCTCTCTTCTATTCGTCTTTATGAGACGCCCAATTGCTGGGCTGACGTGCATGTTGTGTAAATGACGCAAACAGAGCTTGACCAGCAATATATGCGTATGGCAATTGAGCAAGCTCAGTTGGCAGCGCAATCAGGTGAGGTTCCTGTAGGCGCAGTGCTAGTTCGGGATGGCCAAGTCATATCGAGGGCATTTAACAAGCCGATTGCAAACCATGATCCTAGTGCTCATGCTGAAATGCTGGCCTTGCGAGAAGCAGCGCTAGCCGAAGAGAATTACCGTATCCCTGGCAGCACCTTATATGTCACTCTTGAGCCGTGTGCGATGTGCTCCGGTGCTATGCTCCATGCTAGGATTGATCGAGTGGTTTATGGGGCGCAAGACCCCAAAACAGGCTCTGCTGGTAGCGTGCTAGATATATTTTCTTCAAAACAGATTAATCACCAGACCAGTGTTGAAGGTGGCATCATGAGTGAAGAGTGCGGTCAATTGCTGCGTGATTTTTTTAAGGGGCGACGTTGAAATCCATTCACCTCATTGCTCCTTCTGGAGCAAGCTTAGATAGTAAAAGCCCATTGGCTGGTATTGACTGGTTTGGACATCAAGGTATTACTATCTATAACGTAGATTGCGTACATCGTGGCCATGAACGCTTCGCTGGCAATGATGATGAGCGTCTTACTGAGTTAAATGCCATATCCAAATTAGAACCTCAGACTGTAGTGATGTCTATGCGCGGCGGCTACGGTCTCCATCGCTTGCTACCCGGTATTGAGTGGCAAGCAATTGCAAAGGCTATTCAAAACGGCTTGCAAGTATGTGGTCATAGTGATTTCACTGTCTTTCAGTTGGGATTGCTAGCAAAAACTGGTGCCATTTCTTTGGCTGGTCCGATGCTGAACTATGACTTTGGAAGGTTAGGTGATGATGGTTCACCGGTAGTGCCGGATGAGTTTATGTGGAAGCATTTCCAGGCCGCAGCTCAAGACCGAAGACTAGATTGCCAAGTGTCGACCCCACAATCTTTCTTGGGTAATAAAGACGCGCACTCAATCACAGGTTTATTGTGGGGCGGTAATTTAACGGTTCTGGCTGGTTTAGTTGGCACACCATATCTTCCAAGCGCTCAGCAAACGCAAGGCGGGATCTTATTTTTGGAAGATGTGAATGAGCATCCTTATCGAATTGAAAGAATGTTGATGCAACTTTTAGATGCAGGCATTCTTGCAAATCAATTAGCCATATTGTTGGGTGGATTTTCTGCCTATCGTCTTTACGACAACGATAAGGGGTATTCGCTCGAGCGCGCTATTGAGGCGATACGCAAACGTTTGCCGGAAGCGATTCCAATTTTGACCGGGCTGCCATTCGGACATCAGGCCAATAAATTAACTTTGCCTGTTGGTGCGCAAGCCGATTTACATTTCAATTCAAATGGATTTGAACTTAAAGCACAGTGGTAATGTTTACTGAGACCAGTGTGGGAAACTCTTTTTTTAAAAGTCTTTTAGTTTTCATTGCACTCACCTTTACTGGAGCAGTCATGGCAACCGAAGAGCCAAAATATGCTGTTCTCGAAAAAGAACCACCCTTTGAAATCCGCTCTTATGCACCCATGATTGTTGCTGAGGTACAAGTTGAGGGTGATTTAGATGAGGCCTCGAGCCAAGGATTTCGCTTGATTGCTGCTTATATTTTTGGCCAGAATCAAGTGAGCGAAAAAATTGCAATGACTGCGCCAGTGACAGTCGAAGATCAAGCGGTGAAGAGCGCAAAGATTGCAATGACTGCACCGGTAGGAATTGAGTCTAAAGCCGGCAAATGGACAGTGTCGTTCGTGATGCCTGCTGAATATACGATGGAATCGATACCCAAGCCCATGAGTCCGCAAGTGCAATTGCGCCAAATTCCCGCAGTAAAAAGGGCAGTCATTAGTTTTAGTGGTTTTTATAATAGCCAGAAAGTGGCCGAGAAAACGCTAGAGCTGGAGCAGTGGATGAAGTCTCGTAATTTGCAAAGTGCCGGCACTCCTAATTTCGCACGTTATAACCCGCCTTGGACTTTGCCCTTCATGCGTCGCAATGAAGTCATGATCACCTTACGTGACTAGTTCTTAGCTTCGAAGCTCTTCAATAAAAATTGGCCGCCGCCATTGATGCCTAAAGCCTTCGTTAAGGTCGGTAGTGCCTGGGCCAGATGTTTTTCTAGAGTCCAGGGTGGATTGATAATAAACATCCCGCTAGCTTGCAAACGGCGCTCACCTGGCGCATTTTCAACTCGTAACTCTGTATGTAACCACGAGCGTTTATGTGCGGTAGCAATTTTTTTCAGACGGTCAGGTAGAGCTGCCGATTCTCTTCTAGAAAGTACCGGGTACCAAATTGCATAGCAGCCCGTGGCGAAGCGTTGCAGCGCCTCTTCCATGGCGAGCTCAAGATAACGATAGTCTTGCTTGTCTTCGTAAGAAGGGTCAATTAATACGAGACCGCGTCGACTAGGAGGGGGCAGTAGTCCCTTGAGTCTGGCAAAGCTATCCTCAGCATAAATATCAATCTGTTTAGACTGTTTTAGTTCGCCAATATTGTGGCGCAGAATATCGATCTCTTTGGGGTGCAGCTCAAAGAGCTTGAGTCGATCTTGTGGACGCAGCAGGCGTGCCAGAATAAAGGGGGAGCCAGGATAGGTATTTAGATGGCCCTCAATGTTCTCAGCATCAATGCACTTCAAGTACTCTTGGATGCTCTCGGGGATTGGGGTGTTTGCGTGATGGCAAGTTTCTACATATTGCTTGAGGCGAAAGATTCCGCCATCAGCTTCTTTACTCACTGTAGAAAAGCCATCTTGCAAACTATAGATGCCAGCACCTGCATGGGTATCAACAAAGGTAATGGCAACAGGCTTCTCTTGAAGGTATTGAACCAAGTGAATTAAGGTAAGGTGCTTCAGGATGTCTGCGTGACTTCCCGCATGAAATGCATGTCGATAGCTAAACATCTTGAATTATTCTGCCTTGCGAGGCGCTTGAGTAAATTGCGCCTTGACATAAAAGACTAGGGTGAAGGCCACTATGGCAATGGAGAGATACTGCAATGGCAGATTTAAGTCCAGATCCATGATTTGCGTAAGGTGGGCGTACATTGCGATAACGCCGCCAAGCGCAATCAGATGCGACCAGATTTTTCTTGGCCCAAGTTGATTTTCCGGAAATTGATTAGCCGCTAGGGCCCCGAGCATTCCACACCAAATACCAACACCTGCGCCACCTAAAACGTCGGTGAGCCAATGGGCGCCTACAGCGCTACGTGATAAGCCCACTAAAGTGGCAAGCAAAAACAGCAGCATCAATGAATCACGTTTAACTTTACCTACGGAAAAATACAAGGCGCTTGCAATAGCAAATGCAGTGAGCGTATGACCAGATGGGAAGGCTTTATGGAGTAACGCTTCACCAATGCGATAAAAGCTGCCATCGGTTAGGACGCCTGCAGGTCTTGGCAGGTCGAAGAGGCCTTTTAAGACTGTGCTTGCTAATGCGGCTATCCCGCCAGCAAAAATTCCAGCAGTCAGCATCCTTGGCGCAAGTAACAGTAATGGAAAGGCAAGTGCAAACACTCCCCAACCATTACCAAAAAAAGTAAGCCAAGCCCAAAGGGTGTCTGGCAGTAATTGCGTAAAGCGGTTAATGAATAAAAAAGTACTGCTTTGAAACTCACCAAAGTAAATTACGCAAGCGAGCGCAATTGGAGCTAATGGAATGAACCAAGAAAATGTGGGAATTGCCTTTTTGCTCATCCAGCTTAGCGAGCCTTTGCCTTGTCAGCATCTTGCAATTGCTTGATTACTTTATCCAGGACTTGTGGAACGGTGATGGCCTGCATGCACACGTTGTCTTGACAAGGGGTTTTACGGTGATTGGCAGCACTTACGCAGGGCGAGCAAGCTAGATTGGCAGTGATCGCAATGGAATTGCCAACAGAACCATAAAGGGCTGGAGTCTCCGGTCCAAAGAGAACGACTGTTCTCAATGGCGTCACGGCTGAAAAGTGACCAGGACCAGAGTCGTTGGTAACCATGACATCTGATAGCGTGTACAACGGTGGCAGCTCAGCAAAGCCGACCTGTCCAGCAAAATTTAATGCATTTTTAACATTGGCAACAGCACGAACTTTTTCTACGTAGACAAACTCAGTAGGTGAGCCGGTAATTAAGATGAGATCGTTGGGATATTGCTGATGGATTGCTTGAATCAATTCAGAAAAACGCTGTTGTGCCCAGCGGCGTTGTGGAAGAAGATCGCTTGCATTCGGATTGATCAGAATGAGACGATCCTTCCCCGAGATGTAATTGATGCGGGCCTCTTTAGCCATTTTTTCAATACGCTCGCGCACCTTTTCGAGGGCGCTTGGATTGATGACGGCTTGCTCGAGGCGTACTTCAGAGTCCGGAATCTCAATCTTGCTAAATGGAACTTCAATTTTTTGGGCAAACGCCGCATGAATTAAAGATAGAAAATTCTTAGTAATGTGAATATGCGGGTTGTAATGCACCTTGCGAGTGAGCATGAAGCCGCGCCACAATCCTTCACCATGAAAAATGTGATACCCCACGCGACGACGAGCGCCACACATGCCAGTCAGTAGGGCAGTAAATCGAGAGAACAACTCTAGGTCAATAACGGTATCAATACGGTGCTTGCGAGCAAGTATCAGAAAGCGCAGCGTATCTTTAATTAAGCCACCTAAGCTAGATGAGTCAATTGTGAAGATATTTTCTGGTTTAACGGTATTGAGTAAAGTCAGGCTGGCGCGATTGCTTTTGAAGATCAAGAAAAACAATTCTGCTCCACGAGCTTTTGCATTGCGCATTGCAGGATCTACCAGAATGGCGCTTCCCATTTCCGAGAGTTCAATAAAGAGTAATTTTTTTGGAGTCTCTGGGCCGTGATTGAATATATTTTTTATGCGATCAATCAAAGCGATAAATGGGCTAACGATTGCACAAAGAGGCACACCGACCCAATGATCAATCGCGCGCATAGTGTTGACACTAATAGTCATATTTTGGCTCTAAAAAATTATTTTCGTTTTAATAAAAAATAGGCGCCTGGCAACACCGATAAAACAGTAATTGCTCCGTAGCTAATGGAGGCTAATACTGTTAGCGAGGGGTTAACACCCCATAAGGCCAGGACCGATGAAAGGGTAGCTTCACGCAAGCCCCATCCCGAAATGCTAATTGGCAACATGAGCAACAGGCTGAGCGCAGGTAAGCCAATCATTAAGCCTTCAATAGGTGCATCTACACCGTAAGCCTTAAGACAAAAGAGTAGCGTCAAAATAGTGAGGAAATGAATGCCAATCGCCAGGCATGCTTGAGCAATATTGTTAGGCCACGCAAACGCTAGCTGGATACCAGGCATGGCTTTGTTCATATTGAAACGTTCTAAGAGTTTTTGCAGGAGTTGCTTGCTCGGCCCCCAGGCAAGGATAAGGGCGATTGCTACGCCAGCAAGCAGCATTACCGCCATGACTGCGTAGCCCAAATCTTGACCCCAGGCTGCGAGGGTGGCGCCACCCAATATCAAGCCAATCCCGCCTAGTAAATTGTTACCCGCTAAACCAAGAAGGCGATCTACCAACACCATCGAAAAACTTAAACGCAATTTAGGTGTGGCGTGCTCAAGGTCTACTGAGTGATGAAGTTCATCATCCAACTCTTTGGTTTCCGAGAGATTGCCGGTGCTGGTCAAATGCGTTGCAGTAATGGCGCGATAACTATCGCCACCCAAGGTGCTAGGCAGGCCTTGGTTTATGAGACCGCCGGCAAAGTAGAGGCCAATGTAAGAGCGAATACGGCGGGGAAATCCCACTCTTTGCATAAACAAGCCCCAGCGATATCCGCCACAAATAAATGCCAACATCATGCTTACTAGAGCCGCCAAGAACCATAGAGGCTGCATCTGAATATGGGTATCAAATAGTGAGCGCCAATCAATTCCACTCGTTGCTTTCCAAAGCAGAGCAACGGAGAGTAGAACGCGAATAGTAGGCCAAGCCTTCTTGAGAATGGATTTCCACCCCGATTGGGTCTTTGGGGTGGGTTGGGCTGGTGAACTCATAAGCGTAAGGATAATGCCTCGGGCGCCTAAGGTCTTGAATTTGGGGGAATTACTCCGCTTGGCCAGGGCCTTGCCAATGACTGCAGAGGCTAAAGTCAAATTTAGATAGAACTTGACCAAATCGGACGATTTCTAGGCTATCCAAGGGCTCGCAGGCTTGAAAGGCTGCTTTCTTACCCACCGGTATAGGGTATGGCATGCCAGACCAGCTAATCAGAAGTACATTTGCCCCCTTTGGCACATCCCCAAACCAGAGATCAAACTGATCCTGTCTCTGGTCTAAAACATAAACTGGTATAGGTGAAGCATACCAAGCAGCTCGACTTCCTAAGGTCCAGTTTTGAACAGCAATGCCATCGGCTTTAGTGGCCTTAGCAAGGCCTGCTGCCTTTTGACCCGCCACTTTCCAGCCATACAAATCCGCAATTGGATTGGACTTGACTGAGGCCGAACTAATACCGCCTGACAATACGTATCCAAAGCCGATGCAACATAAAGCAATTTGAACAAAAAATAAAATACGAATCCAGTAACGATGTTGTGTAGCCCAAGCTTTTGCTAAGCCAATTCCGGCAAATGGTGCGAGACAGAACCAAGCAGGCGAAGTCCAGTGAGGAAGTCCACCTCCGCCAGAGAGGCTGACAAAAATTGCAAATGGAATCAAAAAGAATCCGAAGAGCGCAAGCAATGACAGTTTTGTAGCGTGCATGCAGTCTTTTAAAAACACAACAGATCCTAAGATGAAAAGAGGACCAAAGACTAGTATTTGAATGCCGATATAAGCGCCTAGCCTGCGCCAGAGCCATTCTCCACCGCCACCATGGGCAAGTTGATATTTGAATGAAATCCAATCGTTAGCCCAATTCCAATACACGACGGGGGTGATCAGGAGTAGAGCGCTTAGTGTGGCAATCCAAAAACCTACTTTGGTGATCCATGGTTTTCTTGGCGTACTCAAAAATACCAACAGCAACGCAAGCGCAGTAAAAGCGGCCGTGTATTTACTTAAGCCAGCTAGGCCTAACAAAACGCCAGTAATAATCCAATCGCCAATGCTAAATTGGTCTTTACTTAACCACCGTAAAGCCATCCACATCAGACCAAGACTTAATGGCGCAAGTAAAGTATCCGGTAGTAAACCGATCGCCAGAATGTGCAACATGGGTGCAGCGATAACTGTCAAGACTGCCATTAGTCCACATAAGTTTGTTGATGGCAGTGCACTGGTGAGATAGCCAGCGTTGCGCCCACGAATAAAGTGATGCACCTCAACCGTAACTTCATAAACTAAGTAACAAGAGAGAATCCACAACAACTCTGGAATGAGACGAATAATGCCTTCTGAAGAGGTGAGCGTCACTAAGGGCCACTGAATCCAACCCACCAACGGTGGGTGATCAAAATAACTCCAGGCTAAATGTTGGGCATATAGCGCATAGTGGGCCTCATCAACTGAAAACTCTATTGAAAAGCCCAGAGCCAGGTGCACTACCGCGGCAATAAGGACGCAGATTGCAGCCCAGCTGGAAGGTGATTGTTGGCGCATTCGATAATTTTAGTCTCACAAAGACCATTCTTTGGGACAATTAAGACATGCTCAAGCAAGTCCTTTCACTTTTAATCCTTGGTGCAGTCGTATTTTTGACTGGCTGTGCTGGGCTGGGCGGAGAATCTGTGCAAAACGAGGCAGGACAGGCATTTAATGTGGATCAATTGCCGGCGCAAGAAGAGCTACCCAAATTCTCTGCTGAAACTGCGCGTGCTGGCATGCCCAATGGTTGGAACTTTTACCGCATAGCACCCTTTAAAAAGAATACGGTATATCGCCTGGAAAACTATCAAGGCAGAACAGTCTTGAGCGCAAATTCCAAAACATCTGCCTCCGGATTGGCTGTGAAGTTACGCCCCCGTAAGGCAAATAATTTATGGCTGCAGTGGGAATGGAAAGCCATCAACCCAATTGCGAATGCTGATAATGCGGATGCTTACGCAGATGATGCTCCGCTACGTATCTTGGTTGCATTCGATGGCAATAAGTCAAAGTTACCCTTAAAAGAAAAAATGACTTTTGAAATGGCCAATCTGATTAGTGGCCAAGAAATGCCGTATGCCACACTGATGTACATCTGGTCCGGAAAGTCCCCTGTGGATGCCATCATTCCAAATGCGCATACCTCTCGCATCAAAATGATTGTGGTGGATTCTGGTTGGGATGGTTTGGATCAGTGGCATAAGCATCAGCGTGATTTAGCGGCCGACTATAAGCGTGCCTACGGTGAGAGCCCTGGTCAGGTCATTGGTATCGCCTTACTCACCGATACAGACAATACCAAATCAGAAGCGCGTGCGTATTATGGTGATATTGAACTTATTCGCAAGAATCAAAAATAAATTACTTCCAAATAAGTGACAATATGCAAGTAAGCAATGCTTCTTATTTGTTAATGCGCAGGACGCCAGCGCTTGAGTAGTAAGGCGTTGCTAAGAACACAGAAGCTCGATAAGGCCATGGCACTACCAGCTAGCATGGGTGACAGATAACCGAGCGCTGCCAATGGAATCCCGGTAGCATTAAAGATAAAAGCCCAGAATAAATTTTGCTGAATCTTTTTCCAGGTCCGCCTGGAGATATCGATAGCATTCGCAACCAGAGTGGGATCACCTCGCATTAAGGTAATCCCGGCAGCTTGCATGGCCACATCAGTGCCCGTAGACATTGCCATACCCACATCTGCAGTTGCCAAAGCAGGGGCATCATTCACGCCATCTCCTACCATTGCAACAAATTGACGTTCACCATCTTTCGATTGGAGTTGGCGAATAATTTCTACTTTATTGCTTGGCATAATTTTTGCAAACACTTCTTGAATGCCAATCGTTTTGGCAACACGATTGGCTGCAGCTAGATTGTCACCAGAAAGCATTACTGCGCGAATATGCAACTTATGTAGTGAAGTAACCGCCTCTTGAGCGTTATCTTTGAGTTCATCTCCAAAGGCAATGATCGCAATGGGTGAGGAAGGATTTTCTTGATTCATTAATACGGAGATGGTTTGACCGGCATCAAAACAGGCTTGTGCCTTTGCAAGTATTGCGGAGTAGTGTGGATTGCCTTCTAACGATGCAATGCTTTGTAGGTTCAGACTAAGGCCCAGAAAAACGCCAGCGCTTGGCCTGCCGCTGATACCAATGCCGGGCAGGGCTTTGCTGTCTGTTGGCGTGATGGGATTTAAGCCCCTTTGTTTAGCGGCATCTAACAGTGCTTTTGCAAGAGGGTGCTCACTACCAAGCTGTAAACCTGCTGCACTCGCGAGAATGTCATCAACCGCATATGAATCACCAAAAGGAATAATCTCTAGCAGTCTTGGTTTGCCAATAGTGAGGGTGCCTGTTTTATCGAAGGCCACTATGTTTAAGCGATGCGCTAACTCTAATACCTGTGGATCTTTGATGAGGATTCCAAAACGTGCTGCCACGCCAGTCCCTGCCATGATGGCTGCAGGTGTTGCAAGACCCAGGGCACATGGACATGCAATAACGAGAACTGAGACTGCGCGCAATATGGCGACAGATGCAGAGTCCAAATAAAACCAGTTCGCTAATCCAGTAATGATTGCAATCCCAATCACGCTAGGAACAAAAATTGCACTTACTTGATCGACTAATTTTTGTATAGGTGCTTTTTGGGTTTGCGCATCCTCTACTAAAGAAATAATTTTTGAGAGAACGCTCTCAACGCCTACCGCCTGGGCCTCGATCACTAACAGGCCTTCCCCATTGAGTGAGCCGCCAATGACCTTTTCACCAAGATGCTTTTTGACGGGGTCGCTTTCTCCCGTGAGGAGGGATTCATCAATATGGCTATTGCCAAGCAAGATGATTCCATCTACCGGAATACGTTCACCGGGCAACACTAAAACTCGGTCTTTTGGAAAGACTTGATCTAAAGGAAGATCGCGAAATTGGTCTAATGCAGAGTTCTCGCTGATAACAATATTACGATCGATGACTTTGGCATGCTCCGGCCATAGCTTTTGTAATGCGCGTATTGCTTCACTAGTTTGTTGCTTGGCTCTTGCTTCCAGCCATTTACCAAGCATGACCATGCATATAATGACAGCCGATCCTTCAAAATAGAGTCCATGACTTGCATGGGGTGATGCAATCATTTGATACACACTTAATCCGTAGGCTGCACTTGTGCCGAGCGCGACTAATAAATCCATATTGCCAACACCCGACATCAGAGATTTGAAGCCTGCTTTATAAAAGCGCCATCCTAAAAAGAATTGCACTGGAGTTGCAAGTAATAGTTGCCATGTCGGTGACAGTGACCAATGAATGCCAAAAGGCATGAGGAACATGGGTAGAAAGAGTGGAGCTGAAAGGCTAAAGCCTAGAATGACGCGACCCAGACCATCAGTCCCCCAGAACAATTTAGAGGGGGCTAACTCAGGAATGCCGTGGGGCGCACTGATTTTGGCTGAATAACCTGTTTTTTGTACTAAAGCGATGATGTCATCGATTTTGACCCCGGAATCAGCGTTTACGCGAATTTTGGCTTGTTCAGTTGCCAAATTCACGCTGGCCGCTTCCAGGCCGGGAATCTTGTCTAGAGCCTTTTCAACCCTGCCAACACAAGAGGCGCAGGTCATCCCGCCGATATCTAGAGTAAATAGCTCTGAATTAGTGTCTTTTTGGGGATCCATGTAGAAGATAATCTACTCTATACAAGCTATTTTCACAGCAAAAGGCCCTATATGTTGAGTTTAAAAGTTTCCGGAATGATCTGTGGGGGCTGCATTAATGCCGTCACTCGGGCAGTGCAGGCTCAGGACCCTCAGGCTAAAGTTCAGGCGGATTTGGCAGGTCAGACCGTCACTCTTGAAACTACTCTATCTGCTGCGCAGGCGAGTCAGCTCATCACAGATGCCGGCTTTCCAGTCATTCAATAGTAATTGTTTAGAATGTCGGCAAACATAACAAAACCCGTAGTTTTTGTTCCTAAAGGATCGTGATTTATGTTCTTCAGTAAGTTAATGCCTCACGATGGTAATTTCTTCGAGCTATTTAATGAGCACGCTAGCAATATCGTTTCCGCCTCCGAATCTTTTTTGAAGTTCGTTGAGTATTACAGTGATGAAACCTTGCGCGCTAAGTACACCCAAGAGGTAGATAAAGCTGAGCATGCTTGTGATGATGTTGTGAAAGAGGTGCATCGTCGTTTGCATAAGACCTTCATCACACCTATAGACCGCGACCAAATTTTTTCACTCATCAATACGATGGATGACGTAGCTGATTTATTGCAAAACGGCACTGAAGCAATGCACTTGTATGACGTGAAGCAAATGACGCCAGAGATGTTGCAAATGGCGGAGCTTTGCAATCAGTGCTGCATCAGCATGAAGAATGCTGTTGCTACATTAAAAGACATTTCTGATCCAGAAGTAGCTAAAGCAGCGTTAAAGACTTGTGATGAAATTGATCACCTGGAGTCTGGGGCTGATCGCCTACTATCTACTGCTATTACTAGGTTGTTCCGTGAAGACATCGAGGTGCGTGAGCTGATTAAGTGCCAGCGTATTTATGAGTTGCTCGAGGAAGTTACCGATAAATGTGAAGACGTTGCCAACTTGGTTGAAGGCATTGTTCTTGAAAACTCTTAAGGCGAATTAAGTTGCCAGCGACAGAAGTAGCCTTTTGGGTTGTAGCGCTATTAGTAGTGCTAGCTCTTGCATTTGATTTCATGAACGGCTTTCATGATGCTGCTAACTCTATTGCGACGGTGGTTTCTACTGGCGTTTTAAAGCCGCAACAGGCAGTGGTGTTCGCTGCCTTCTTTAACTTTCTTGCAATATTCATTTTCCATTTAAGTGTTGCTGCTACTGTGGGCAAGGGAATTGTGCTTCCTGCCGCGGTGGATCTCCACGTGATCTTTGGCGCATTGGTTGGCGCCATCATCTGGAACTTGGTGACTTGGTTCTATGGCATTCCATCAAGCTCTTCTCATGCTTTGATTGGTGGGTTGCTAGGAGCGGCGCTGCCTAAGGCGGGACTTGCCGGCTTAGTTTGGGCAGGTATTATCAAAACCGTTGCTTTTATCTTCATCTCCCCATTGGTTGGATTTCTTTTAGGCTCCTTGATGATGTTGCTGGTGTCATGGGTTTGCCGAAATGTCACACTCTCTAAAACCGATCGCTGGTTCCGCCGTCTGCAATTGGTTTCTGCTGGCGCATATAGCCTTGGACACGGCGGTAATGACTCACAAAAAACGATTGGCATTATTTGGCTGTTACTCATCATTACTGGCTATACAGATGCCAGCGCAAGTATGCCGCCAATATGGACAATTGTTTGCTGCTATATCGCTATTGCGATGGGCACAATGTTTGGTGGTTGGCGGATTGTTAAAACCATGGGTCAAAAGCTGACAAAACTCAAACCAGTAGGAGGCTTCTGTGCTGAAACTGGTGGCGCCATTACTTTGTTTGCGGCAACAGCCTTGGGTGTTCCTGTTTCGACTACCCACACAATTACTGGGGCTATTGTCGGCGTTGGTTCAACTCAGAGAGCCAGCGCGGTCCGCTGGGGTGTCGCTGGAAACATCGTTTGGGCCTGGATCTTCACCATCCCAGCCACGGCTTTGATGTCGATGGCAGTCTATTACCTGAGTTTGCTGATTTTCTAATGCGATAGACGGAAGGTGCTCAAGGGCGCTTTCAGCAAATATTGGCGGCTACGAGTAAGCTAGCGCTAATTAAGAAAATACTAAAAAACCTAGAAGTCCATTCTAGATTTATCCATATTAGGAGAATGTAGTGTCGGTTACACCAGAGTTGATACAAGCAGCGCTAAAAAACTTAGTTGATCCCAATACGAAAATTGATTTTGTTACGGCAAGGAATATTAAAAATCTCCGCGTAGAGGGCGGCGATATTTCTTTAGATATTGTGCTGGGATATCCCGCTAAAAGCCAGTTCGACTCGATTCGTAAATCGGTAATCAATGCCTTGCGTGAATTATCAGGCGTCAAAAATGTGAGCGTCAATATCTCTAGTCAAATCGTTGCGCATGCAGTGCAGCGTGGAGTGAAGTTATTGCCCGGCGTAAAAAATATTATTGCAGTGGCTAGCGGTAAGGGTGGAGTAGGGAAGTCCACAACAGCCGTGAATCTCGCCCTAGCTCTTGCTGCGGAGGGTGCGCAGGTCGGTATTTTGGATGCGGATATTTATGGCCCAAGTCAGCCAATGATGTTGGGTATTACCGGTAGGCCAGACTCTATTGAAGAAAATACGATTGAGCCAATGGAAGCCTATGGTTTGCAGGCAAGTTCGATCGGTTTCTTGATTGATGACGATGCACCCATGGTGTGGCGTGGACCGATGGTGACTTCAGCCCTTGAGCAGTTGCTTCGCCAAACCCGTTGGCGTGATCTTGACTACCTGATCGTAGATATGCCGCCTGGTACGGGAGATATTCAATTGACTTTGGCGCAAAAGGTTCCCGTTACAGGATCAGTCATTGTTACCACGCCTCAAGATATTGCTTTGCTAGATGCTCGTAAAGGCCTCAAGATGTTTGAGAAGGTGGGTGTACCCATCATTGGCATTATTGAAAATATGAGCACTTACGTTTGCACTCAATGTGGACACGAAGAGCACGTATTCGGTACTGGCGGCGGTGAAAAAATGTGTAAAGAGTACGCTGTAGATTTCTTGGGCTCCTTGCCCTTGAATCTTTCGATTCGTGAGCAGGCTGATGCTGGGCGCCCAACAGTAGTGGCTGATCCAGATGGCGCTATTAGTGCTATCTATAAAGGTATTGCTAGACAGGTAGCCATTCGTGTTGCTACTCTATCTAAAGACATGAGCAGTAAATTTCCGAACATTGTGGTTCAAAACACCTGAGGCTCTGAACATTTATGCGCTTTGCAGTGCTAATGCGTAAACAGAATATTGATAACCCATGGGTCTCGTTCCGCTGGGTGCCTCAGGAAGTATTGCCTGATTTTGGGCAATTTAATAGTCAACAAAGTAAATCCATTGTGGGTCAGTTTCTTGGGCGCGATGCTGATGGTGAATCCTGGCTATTCACAGGCTATGAACTTGATCTCTTTCCGGATGAGGCTGAGGGCTACTATCTCAATGTTTCTGCTACTACGCCCGCATGGTTTGTCATGTGGCGCTTGGAAGAAGATATTGAGCGTTATATCGACGAGCAATCGCTTTCCTTGGCAAAATCTGAAGATTCCTTTGCAGTACCCCATCGCATTTGTGTCAGTTATAACGAAGCCGCTCGCTTACTCGATGGTGGTGAGTCGGTTGATACGATACCGCTGAGTGAGCAGCATGCATCGTGGTTGCAAGAGTATGTCAATGACAACTATCGGCCGGAACCCAAAAAACGCCATAAGCCAGCTTCATTCAAGGGCGCGCAACGCCCTATGGAGGAATAATGGCTGATGGATTTCTGGGACGTTGGTCTAAGCGTAAAGCGGGTAAAGAAGATGTCTCGCCAGAAAAAAAAGTAGAGGTTCCTAAAGAGGCTGATCAGGCTCAACTCGTTGAGGGCGCTCAAGAGGCTGCACCTCCGCCAGCTACCCTAGAGGATGTAGTCAAGATCGATCGTTTCGATCCAGACTTTTCTGCTTTTATGAAGCCGGATGTAGATCCCGCTGTTCAGCAGGCTGCTCTAAAGAAAATGTTTACCGATCCCCATTTCAACATCATGGATGGATTAGATATTTATATTGATGACTACAGTAAGCCGGATCCACTGCCACCTGGAATGCTGGAGAGAATGGTGCAGAGCGATATGCTCAACCTTTTCCGCAAATCGAGCGAAGAGCTTGGTCCAGAATCCCAGCAAAGCGTAAACCTAGCACCTGACCCGCGTCTTGAGGGCCGCACATTGGCAGCCGAACAGCAAACTGATTTAACATCCACACAACAAAAACCTACAGATCAGTTGGAAGAAGTACCCAATAAGGCATCAATAGAGTCTGAACAGAAAAAAACCTAAGAAGATAGCGCATGAGTCAAAAATTAGTCTGCAACTGTAATGGCACCATGCCTTTGGATGCAAAAGCTATCGGGGTTCCGATTCATCAATCCTTGTGCAGGCAGGAGGTCGGCTCTTTTTTAAAAGCGCTAGATGGTTCTGATTCTCTGGTGATAGCGTGTACACAAGAGGGTGCACTTTTTAGTGAGCTCGCTGACCAAGCTGAAAAGCCATTAGTTGCGCCACTGCGTTTTGTCAATATACGTGAAGTAGCTGGTTGGACTCAAGAGGCTAAAACATCCGGACCTAAAATTGCTGCGTTGTTAGCTTTAGCTGACATGCCTGAGGCTGAACCTGTTCCTGTTGTGAATTATGAAAGCCAGGGACGATTATTAATTATCGGCGCTGGGTCACAAGCCATTCCTTGGGCTGAAAAATTAAGCCCATCATTAGATGTTTCTGTCTTATGTACGCAGCCCGGTGACTTGCCGCTGACCCGTAGCTACCCAATCTTTACTGGCGCAGTAACCAAGTTGGATGGTTATCTAGGCAACTTTTCAGTAAATTGGGATTTGCAAAATCCGATTGACCCAGAGATGTGTACTCGCTGTGGGGCCTGTGTTGAAGCGTGTCCTGAAAGTGCCATTGATCTTTCCTTCCAGATTGATTTAGGTAAATGTAAATCCCATCGTGACTGCGTTACTGCATGTGCCAGCATTGGCGCCATTTCTTTTGATCGCAAAGAGCGTGAACGTAATTCAGAATTCGATTTAATTTTGGACCTACGTGTAGACCCCAAAATGCGTATGAGTCAAACGCCCCAGGGTTACTTCGCTCCCGGTGTTGATCCCCTTGAGCAGGCGCTGGCAGTTAATCAACTCTCCGAGATGGTGGGGGAGTTTGAAAAGCCTAAATATTTTGCCTATAACGAAAAAATTTGTGCTCATGGCCGTAATGGCAAAGTAGGTTGCAGCGCTTGTATTGATGTTTGTTCAACAGGCGCTATTGGTTCAATCTTTAAAAATGGCCAAGGTTCTGTAGAGGTCAATCCAAATCTTTGTATGGGTTGCGGAGCTTGTGCAACTGCATGCCCTTCCGGGGCAATGCGTTACAACTACCCAAGCGTTGCTCATCAGGGCAAAGAACTCAAAACGGTAGCGAGCGTCTTTACCGCCGAAGCTAAAAAGATTAATCAAGCGATGGCCCCCAGCTTGCTTTTACATACCCTAAAAGCGGGTACGCAAATGATTGATGGCTTGGGCAGATCAGCGCATGTTATGCCAAAGCAATACGAAGGCCTCCCTGCATTTGTGATTCCTTATGGCATTGAGCATATTGCCTCTACTGGTTTGGACTTATGGCTGGGCGCACTGACGTATGGTTTTGCGGAAGTGACTTTGTTGTTAAGTGGAGACGAGGATCCTGCCTATTGTGCAGTACTTGAAGAGCAGGTAGTTTTAGCAAATAGCATTCTGAATGCGTATGGCTTTGACGATCGCATTCATCTGATCTTGGCTAGTTCTGCTGAAGATATGGCGACGGTGTCTAAAGCAATGGGCGTATTACGTCAGCGAGGAGCACTCAGTCCGATCTGCACTCCTGCAAGTATTGGTTTATCGAATCAGAAACGCGAAACGCTTGAGGCAGTCTTAGAGCATTTGCAAAAACATGCGAAGACTCCGTTGCCAGAGATGGGCGCTGCACTTCCAAAGTCTTCCTTGTTAGGGGGCCTGACAATGAATAAAGATGCTTGCACCTTGTGCATGTCTTGTGTGAGTGGCTGCCCTGAAGGCGCGCTTTTAGATAATCCCGATGAACCCATTCTTTCTTTTATTGAGAAGCAGTGTGTTCAGTGCGGCATCTGCGTGCAAACCTGTCCCGAGAAGGCCTTAACCCTTATGCCTCGTTTGCAAACCGTTGAGCAACGCAAGCAACGGACTACCTTGAATGAAACCCAGGCATTCCATTGCATCAGCTGCGGCAAGCCTTTTGGAACACTTAAGATGGTTGATTTGATGCTCAGCAAGCTTGGAGCGCATGGTGCTTTTGCTGGAGCTGCAATGGATCGATTGAAGATGTGTAGTGATTGTCGAGTGGTAGATATGGTGAAAAAAGAAACATGAGCGAAATTGCGAAAGAAGCAGCAAAAGAGAATCTATCCGCCGAAGTAGGCGATGTAGGCTTGCCTGAGGATTTGGCTAGGGCCGATTTATATGGCTTGATCGCCCGCTTTTTTCAGATGCCGCCCGATCAAGAGCTTTTAGATCAAATTGCCGCTACCGCCGATCAACAAGATGCTGCCGATGAGGCGCCCTTGGCTAAGGTTTGGATGGACGTAGTGGAGGTCGCTAAAAATAATCCCGCTAAAGCTTGGCATGATGAGTTTGATTTGAATTTCATCAGTGTTGGTAAGCCGAATGTCATTTTGAATGGCTCCTTTTACATGGCAGGCCATCTAAATGAAAAGCCCTTAGTGAATATTCGCAAGGCTTTAGAGGGTTTTGGGCTTGAGGCCGCAGAAGAGGTGACTGAAACTGAAGACCACATCTCAGCCCTCAGTGAGGTCATGCGTTATCTCATCGCTGGGGATGACGTGGAGATCTCAAACCTTACAAATCAAAGGGGTTTTTTCAATGAGCATATTCGTCCCTGGTATGACGAATTTTGCGATGCTATAGAAGGCATACCGGAGATGCATCTGTATCACCCAATCGCAGCCCTAACTAGGGAGTTTCTAGCAATCGAAGGGCAAGGCTTTGACATGATTTGATGTTGCATCGCAATATAAATATTGCCTTAATAACTAATAGTTACACCAATATGTCAAAAATGCGATTTCCTATTACACTTGATGCAAATCAAGAATAATCCGATAGGAGCATGCAATGACCACTAAATCCAAGGTTGCTTTAAGCGAAGAAAACAAGCCGTCGCGCCGTAAGTTCTTTATTGGTGCAAGCGCTGCAGTTGGAGCTGTCGCTGTAGTGAGCCAAACTCCAGTTGGCAAAGCAGTTATCCAAGAAATTACTGGCGCTAAAGCGGTGCAAGATGTTGGTCAAACGATGACTGCTCACATGCGCAAGTACTACGAATCCACTCTGATTTAACAATCTTCGTTTCACTGTTTCTAAATAAATATAAAAACTTTCTCAGGGACATCATATGAGTCTGACTCGTAAATCCAATACCCCACAAAGCAGTCGTTCCACATCGCGCCTGATCGGTAGTCTGTCACGCGGCTTAAAAGCTGCTGTTCCAACGATGGATCGCCGCACATTCCTCAAGCGGTCGGGCGTAGGGGTTGGCGCTGGTATCGCTGCTAGTCAATTAAGTTTTGTTCAAAAAGCATCTGCTGAGCAAAGCAAGGCAATGCTAGATGGCAAGGGAAAGATTGAGGTTAAGAGATCTATTTGTACCCACTGTTCTGTGGGCTGCGCAGTAGATGCCACCGTTGAGAATGGCGTATGGGTCCGTCAAAACCCAGTATTTGATTCCCCAATTAATATGGGTGCTCACTGTGCTAAAGGCGCTGCCTTGCGTGAGCACGGACATGGTGATTACCGTTTGCGTTACCCAATGAAGTTGGTTGATGGAAAGTACCAACGCATTTCTTGGGATCAAGCCTTAACTGAAATTACCGCTCAGATGAAGGATATTCGCCAGAAATATTCTCCGGATGCAATGTTCTTCATCGGCTCCTCCAAACACAATAATGAACAGTCCTACTTACTCCGTAAGTGGGTCTCTTTCTTTGGCACAAACAATACAGATCATCAAGCTCGTATTTGTCACTCCACAACAGTAGCGGGTGTTGCAAACACCTGGGGCTATGGTGCGATGACCAATAGCTACAACGACATGATGAATGCCAAGGCTGCTTTGTACATTGGTTCAAATGCGGCTGAAGCGCACCCAGTTTCGATGTTGATGTTATTGCACGCAAAAGAAAACGGTTGCAAAGTGATCGTTGTAGATCCACGTTACACCCGTACTGCTGCTAAGTCAGACCAGTACATCCGCATTCGTTCTGGTACTGATATTCCTTTCTTATTCGGTATGCTGTATCACATCTTTAAAAATGGCTGGGAAGATAAGAAGTACATCAACGACCGTGTTTATGGCATGGAAGAGATTCGTAAAGAAGTGATGGAGAAGTGGGCGCCTGCTGCAGTTGAGGAGGCTTGTGGTGTGCCTGAGGCTCAGGTTTACCAAGCTGCTAAAACTATGGCAATGAATCGTCCTAGTACCGTTGTTTGGTGTATGGGTCAAACCCAGCACACTATCGGTAATGCGATTGTGCGCGCCTCTTGTATTTTGCAATTGGCTTTAGGTAACATAGGTAAGTCTGGTGGTGGTACTAATATTTTCCGCGGTCACGATAACGTTCAGGGTGCAACTGACGTTGGCCCTAACCCAGATTCATTGCCGGGTTACTATGGTTTGGCTGCTGGCTCATGGAAGCACTTCTCAACAGTTTGGGGTGTTGACTATGAGTGGATTAAAGGTCGTTATGCGCCTGACATGATGGAGAAATCCGGCACTACTGTGTCTCGTTGGGTTGATGCTGTTCTCGAGAAGAATGACATGATCGACCAGCAGACTAACGTAAAAGGCTTGTTCTTCTGGGGTCATGCACCTAACTCACAAACGCGTGGCCTCGACATGAAGCGTGCGATGGATAAGTTGGATCTCTTGGTAGTGGTTGATCCATATCCAAGTGCTACTGCTGCAATGGCAGCAATGCCTGCTGCAGAAGGACAAGCGGTTAATAAGAATCGCAATGTGTACTTATTGCCTGCAGCAACGCAGTTTGAAACTTGCGGTTCAGCGACAGCTTCCAATCGTTCATTACAGTGGCGTGAGAAAGTAATTGATCCATTGTTTGAATCTGTTCCTGACCACGTGATCATGCAGGCTTTTGCTGATCGCTTAGGCTTCGGAGAAGAGTTGTCTAAGAATTACAAAATGCTTAGTTCCAAATTTGCCGGTAAGCAATGGAAAGAGCCGCAAATTGAAGACATCCTGCGCGAGATTAATCGCTCTTGCTGGACCATTGGATACACAGGTCAAACTCCTGAGCGCCTCAAGGCTCACATGAGAATGGTGGCAACCTTTGATCCGAAGACCTTGAAGTCTCGTGGTGCTGTTGATCCAGTGACTGGCTATGACACTACTGGCGACTACTATGGCTTGCCTTGGCCTTGCTACGGTACAGCAGCTATTAAGCATCCTGGCTCACCAAATCTGTATGACACAAGTAAGAGCGTGATGGAGGGCGGTGGGAACTTCCGCGCTAACTTCGGTGTTGAGCGTGATGGCGTCAGCTTGCTTGCTGCCGATGGATCCCACTCTAAGGGTGCTGCAATTACTACCGGCTACCCAGAGTTTGATCACGTGTTTATGAAGAAATTAGGTTGGTGGGATCAGTTAACTGAAGACGAGAAAAAACTCGCTGAAGGTAAAAACTGGAAGACTGACTTATCTGGTGGTATTCAGCGCGTGGTAATGAAGAATGGCTGTCATCCGTTTGGTAACGCCAAGGCGCGTGCGGTGGTTTGGAACTTCCCAGACCCAGTTCCAATTCACCGTGAAGCGCTCTACAGTACAAACGCTCCAATGATGCGTAAGTACCCAACAGCTGCCGATAAGAAAAACTTCTGGCGCTTGCCAACCCTCTATAAAACTGTTCAAGATCAAAACTTGAATCAGAAGTTATATGAGAAGTTCCCAATCATTCTGACTTCAGGTCGTTTGGTTGAGTACGAGGGTGGTGGTGATGAGACTCGTTCCAACCCATGGTTAGCAGAACTCCAACAAGAAAACTTTGTGGAGATTAATCCTAAGGCTGCAGCAGATCGTGGCATTGAGAACTGGGATTATGTTTGGGTGAAATCACCAACAGGTGCCAAGATCAAAGTACGCGCATTAGTGACTGAGCGTGTTGACCAAGGAACCGCGTTTGTACCATTCCACTTTGCTGGCTGGTGGCAGGGCGAAAATATTCGCAAGTACTACCCAGAGGGTGCTGCGCCGATAGTTCAGGGTGAAGCGGTTAATACTGCAACTACTTATGGTTATGACATGGTGACGATGATGCAAGAAACGAAAACCACAATGTGTCAAATCGAGAAATTTGCCTAAGTCAAAAAATAAGGTCAGGAGAACACAATGGCAAGAATGAAATTTATTTGCGACACGGAGCGATGCATTGAGTGCAACGGTTGTGTCACAGCCTGTAAGAATGAAAACGAAGTACCTTGGGGTGTTAATCGTCGTCGCGTTGTAACGGTGAATGACGGCATCATTGGTCAAGAAAAATCAGTTTCAGTTGCTTGCATGCACTGTAGCGATGCTCCTTGTATGGCCGTATGCCCAGTAGATTGTTTCTACCGCACGGATGAGGGTGTTGTGCTGCACGATAAAGATATCTGTATCGGTTGCGGTTACTGCTCTTTTGCCTGTCCATTTGGCGCACCACAGTTCCTCAGCAAGGGTGCCTTCGGCTCCCGCAGCAAAATGGATAAGTGCACATTCTGTAGTGGCGGCCCAGAAGAAAACGGCAGCGTTGCAGAGTTTGAAAAGTATGGCCGCAATCGTTTGGCAGAAGGCAAGTTACCGCTTTGCGCTGAAATGTGCTCTACCAAGGCATTGATTGGCGGCGATAGTGATGTCATTAGTGGCATCTTTAATAATCGCGTTGCTACCCGTGAGAAGAATGGCAAGTACCCAGGATCCAAAGCCTTTGGTTGGAATACTGCTTACGGTGGACCGGATGCGCCAGCACCTACACCAACGCCTGCTGCAAAAATTCCAGGAGCTCAATAATGAAAGTAAATTTCAAAACTCTCGGTCTGTGTTTTGCAGCAGCAGCTTTGTTGGGGGCTTGCTCTGAGCCTCCAGAAATTGCTGCTAAAGCTGCTAAGCGTCCAGATGTAGCTCCTTATATGGGCGCTAATGATGGATTTATGACTAAGAATTGGACGCCAGGCAATCTGGCTAGTTGGACCGAGTCAATTGACAAGCGCAATCAAGGTCAAAACGAATACAGTCGCGTTAAGTGATCAACTCAATAACAATAAATAAAACGAAAACGTTTAAGGATATGTGTATGAAACGATCATTTTCTAAAGTTCTACGCACTTTGGTAGTGGCTGCAGGTTTGTCACTGACTCTTGCGAGTGGTATGAGCTTGGCTGAGCGTGCACCGATGGCGCCTTTGCCTTCCCCTAGTGGAGTAGACGTGCCTCCTGCATCTGTGCCGGCAAATCCAAACGCTTTGGCCAATGGCACTCAAGCGCAGGCTCAGCCAGCAAATCCATCCATTTTCATGGCGCCAAACAGCGATCCACAAAATTACGTCAGCATTCCTGATAAGCAAGCAGGTGTTTTGATTCAGCGTGCCGGTCAAGAATGGCGCGTGATTCGTAACGGCATCATTACCGTTTATGGAGGCTGGTTATTGGCGATTGCTTTCTTTGGAATTATTGCTGTCTACACCCTCAAAGGCTCAATCAAACTGCATGAGCCATTGTCGGGCATTAAAGTGAAGCGTTTTAGCGCATTTGACCGTATCACTCACTGGGTGATGGCTTTTAGCTTCCTGGCCTTAGCGTTTACTGGTTTGATGATTTTGTATGGCAAATATTTTGCAATGCCATTGATGGGCGGTGTCGCATATGGATCCTTCTTGTTTGTTTGCAAGAATATTCATAATTTTTCCGGCCCATTATTTACTCTTAGCATTGTGATTTTCTTTTTGCTCTTTGCCGGCAAGAATATTCCAGAAAAAGGCGATCTCAATTGGTTGTTAACTTTCGGTGGAATGTTTAGCGGCAAGCATGTGCCTGCTGGCTTCTTCAATATGGGTGAGAAATTTTGGTTCTGGTTTGGTATGACTTTCTTAGGCTTAGTAATTTCTGCCTCAGGATTTGTGCTCGACATGATTGTGCCGTTTATGCAGATAGAGTACCTGCGTGGCACGATGCAAATCGCCAACATCATTCATAGTAGTGCTGCAATCTTGATGACTACTATGGCGATGGGCCACATTTATATCGGTACTATTGGTATGCAAGGCTCAATCGATGGCATGAAGACCGGCTATGTAGATGCTACTTGGGCTAAAGAGCACCATGAGCTCTGGTATGACAAACTGAATAAATAAGGATAAGGCCATGAAAAGAATCATTGCTCTTACGTTTTGCGTATTTGCTGCCTCCTCGGTAATGGCGACGTTGCCACCATTGAGCCCAGAGGCACAAGAGGCTGCTAATTTGGCTAAAGCTAAAGCCGCTTATGGCGATAAGGTGGGTGCGTACCAATTGTGTCAATCCATGAATAGAGTTGCTGATCGTTTTAGAGTCTCTGGAACTCCTGCGCCGACTGCCTGTGTTGCCCCTCCGCCGTTTGTACCTCCTGTTGCATCGGCACCCGCTGCCAAGTAATTAATCGGCGATCAACTCTTGTTGTAAGTAGCGCTTAGCTGCTGGTGTTTGGGGATTATTAAAGAAGGGGCCTACGGGTCCCCTTTCTTTTATCTCACCTTGATCAATAAAAATAATATGCTCAGCTAGTCTTTGTACCTGGGCAAGCTGGTGAGATGAAAAAATCACATCTACTCCCTGACGGTCAAATTGACGAATCAGTTCTTCAACCTGTTCGGTAGTCTTGGGGTCGAGATTGGCGGTAGGCTCATCTAGTAAAACCAAATTGGGTTTTTGAAGAATGGCTCTTCCAAGACAAACCTTTTGTCTTTCGCCTGCAGATAATTTATGCGCTGGGCTGTTAGCTAGCTCGTTTAAACCTACTTGCTCAATTACGCGGTCTACATCAGCATTTTCAATGGATCCATCCGCGTCACAAACCATTGCAATATTGGTTTTAGCTGAGGCTTTGATCATCGGCGTGTGATGTAAAACCAAAGCCGTTTTTGTTTTAAACGAGTAACTCACTGTTCCGCTATCTGGCTTAACGAGTCCATCTAGAAGCTTAAGAAGAGTAGTTTTGCCAGCGCCATTGGGGCCAATACAGGCAGTAATTCTGTCTGCTGGAATAAGGGCGTGCGGGATGCTTAGAATAGTTCTGCCATTACTTTTGACAATGATGTCTTTGAGCTCAATGAACTTTTCAAAAGTTTCCATTGCATTAACCATAGCGGTGCTCCGCAATTTGGCGAACTGCAAAGGTAAATAAATTGGCCATAAGAACAATGGTGAGCAAGACTATGCCAAGGGCGAGGGCTAAAGGTAGATCGCCTTTGCTGGTCTCTAGCGCTATCGCAGTTGTCATCGTTCTGGTGGAATGATCAATATTGCCACCAACAATCATGACTGCTCCAACCTCGGATATGGCTCTAGCTAGACCGGCAAGCACGGCAATAGTCAGCGAGAAGCGGGAATCCCATATCAGCCATTTAAAGCGGGGGAGGGGTGGCAATTTGAGGCTCAGAAAGGAATCGCGATGTATTTTCCAAGAGTCCTCCAGTATCTGGCGACTAAGGGCGGCAATTAACGGGGTTGTGAGCAATGTTTGAGCCACAATCATCCCCTTCACTGTAAATAGCCAGCCCCACATGCCAAGGGGCCCTGTACGTGACAGCAGGAGGTATACCAGCACCCCAACTATGACTGTAGGCACACCCATGAGGGTGTTCAGGGTAACAATGATGGTCCTTTTGCCTGCAAAACGTTCGGTAGCCAGAAGGGCGCCAATCGGAAGGCCCAAAAGCGTTCCAACCAGAAGGGCTGTAAGGCTGACTTGTAGAGAAACCCAGACTATCCCCATTACGCCGCCATCTAAGTGGGCGAGCAAGGAGAGGGCGTCTTGAAAAGCTTTTAACATGCGCTTGATTCTATCAAGGCAATGGCAAAATGACTGTAATGAGATTGATTTCCCTATTTTTGACCTATGGCTGAAGTGGTTTGCCTCTGTAATGAGGTTCTCGACGTGGATTTACGCGAATATTTAGATGCTCACCCGATAGACTCGATTGACGAGTTACGGGAGCAGGCATCTATTTGCAATAAATGCATGCAGTGTCAAGAGTTGGTCGAAGGTGAAATTTACTTAGCGCGCGCTCGACGCCAACGTGCTGCAGGTCAGTTTTGATGAGTGCCATTAAAACTGCTCGTTTCACAGTATTAAGTATGAATGTCCATAAAGGGTTATCTCCTTTGCATAGACATTCCACGATTTACCAGCTGCGTGAAAAAATGCGCAGTCACCATCCAGACCTGCTTTTCTTGCAGGAGTTGCAACAGGAGCATCGTGGTAGGGTGCGTCGTTTTACTCAATGGCCTTTAGCAGAGTTGACTCACTTCCTTTCGGAGGGATTTTGGCGCGATTGGCATTATGGAAAAAATGTTGAGTATCTCGATGGACATCATGGCAATGCCATCCTCTCCAAGCACCCTCAGCAAAAAGGAAATAACTACGATATTTCAGCATACCGCTTTGAGAGTCGCGGTCTTCTACATAGCGTTACTACTTTGGATGGTATGGATCAACCCATTCATTGTTTCTGTGTACATTTGGCGCTTTTCGAAGGAGGTAGAGAGCGACAGCTGGAGGCCATCATTGGACATATTCAGGATCTCACCCAAAATGGACCTACGATCGTGGCGGGAGACTTCAATGATTGGCGCAATCGGGTAAGCGCCCCCATGAAGGCTGCTGGCTTCGATGAGGTGTTTGAATTACTGACCGGCTCCCCGGCAAAAACATTTCCTAGTGTGAAGCCGTTGCTTGCAATGGATAGAATTTATGTTCGAGGAATAAAAGTACATTCAGCAGAAATTTTGCATGAATGGTTAACGTTATCAGATCACCTAGGTATTACTGCTGAATTGGAACTTGAATGAATGATTTATTAGGCATTTTTATTAATACACAATCTCCTTTTAATTTGAGATTGATTTTATTAATCCATTTCTTATTGGTAACGTATTTTATTCTCCTTATTATTTCTGTAAGAAGGCCTGTTGGCGTAGCTTTTGCATGGATATTTATTGTGATGACGTTCCCGCTGCTGGGAATAGGTTTGTATATTTTGATTGGTGAGCGCCCGGTTGGAAGAGCCTTGACTCGAAAAATTATTCGCATGAATCGTGAATACCAGGAAACCACTGAGCTAATGAGGAAGCAATTTATTGGCGATAGAGAGGAATTACCCCTGGAAGGAAAGGCCTTGAGTCTGCTTGCTGAATCTAAGAACGGTTCACCCGTGGTTGCTGGCAATAAGATTAAATTGCACACGGAATCTTTAAAAATTCTACAAAATTTTATTGATGAAATTAACTCAGCAAAGAAAAGTCTCCATCTGGAGTTTTATATCTGGGCATTGGGCGGTGATGCCGATCGGGTTTGTGAAGCCTTGATAACCGCAGCCAAGCGTGGGGTTGCATGCCGCGTTTTGTTAGACTCGCTCGGAAGTAAAGATTGGTTTAAGTCTGCTTGGCCCAAACGTTTTAAAACGGCTGGCATTCAGGTCACTGAGGCATTGCCGATTCAGATTGGCCGTTTCCAGTTCCGCCGTGCAGATTTACGCTTGCATCGAAAAATATTTGTGGTGGACGGTTCTGTGGTGTGGACTGGCAGCATGAATATGGTTGACCCTCGTACTTTTAAGCAGGACTCTGGAGTGGGAGAGTGGGTTGATGCCATGGTGCGCATCGAGGGCCCAGTTGCATCTCAGTTTGAACTTACGTTTTCCTTAGACTGGAGTATTGATAACCCTAAAATTACCCACTTCAATGATCGTGAGCCACCAGTATCGCCACATGAAGGTGGTGTTTTAGCTCAGGAGTTTTCATCTGGCCCGGTATACCGAGACGATATTCTTTATCAAGTACTCTTGTCGGCCATTATGGATGCTAGACAGGAGTTAACCATTACTACGCCATACTTTGGCCCAGATGATGGTTTACTTCAGGCATTGATGGCGGCTGCGGCCCGTGGAGTAAACGTTACGCTGATCGTTCCCAAATTGAATGATTCCAAATTGGTTGCCTGGAGCAGTAGAAGTTTCTATGGCGATTTAATGAATGCAGGCGTCAAAATCGCAGAGTTCCATGGGGGGCTCTTACATACCAAGAGTTTGCTGATCGATAAACGGATTGCAATCTTTGGTTCAGTGAATTTTGATCAACGTAGTTTGCGACTCAACTTTGAAATTAGCTTGATTGTGTATGACGATGACTTCTGCGCCAATCTAGAAAGGCTGATTCAGTCCTACTTAGCGCAATCAGATTACGTTGATCCTAAGGCCTGGGCGAAGCGCCCGCGCTGGCATCGCTATCTTGAAAATGCAGCGCATCTTACTTCGCCGCTGCTTTAAATCGCGCCACTTGCCCTCATGCTGGCAATATCAGTCTCGTCCAGCCCTAATTCTTTAAGGATGGAGTCGGTATGATCTCCAACCGCTGGGATGGGATCCATACGATAGTCATAGCTACTATTTAAGCCGGGGGGCAGTAGGGCTGCAATCGCACCGTTGGGGGTATCTACCTCAGTCCAGCGATTACGCGCTTTAAGCTGCTCATGCTTCCAAAGACCCTCCATATCATTGAGGTGGGCATTTGCAATCTGTGCCTTTTCTAGTCTTGTAATTAATTGCTCGGAAGTAAGCTTGCTAAAGCAAGCGTCAATAATTTCTAAAAGCTCAGTGCGCTTTTCATTGCGCTTAAAGTTACGATCAAAGCGTTCATCTTGGGCAAGCGCAGGGTTTTCTAAGACGGTTTCGCAAAATTGCACCCACTCACGTTCATTCTGTAAGCCCAGCATGACCGTCTTACCATCACCAGCCTTAAAGGGGCCATATGGATAGATGGTGGCATGGGAGGCGCCATTGCGTGGTGGCGGCTCTGCGCCTTTGTAGGCGTAGTACAGAGGAAAACTCATCCATTCAGTGAGCGACTCGAGCATAGAGATATCGATGACAGATCCTTTACCTGTTTTTCCTCTTTGCAAGAGGGCCGCCAAGATATTGGTATAGGCATACATGCCGGCTGCAATATCAGCAATCGAGTTTCCCGCTTTGCTAGGGGTTTCAGGTGTACCCGTGACCGATAAGAATCCGGCCTCACTCTGAATAAGTAAGTCGTAAGCTTTTTTATCTCGATAGGGGCCGTTATTGCCGTAGCCCGAGATATCACACAGAATGAGTTTTGGATTGTCTTTCTGCAAAATCTCGGCTGTGAGTCCCATACGTGCAGCAGCACCTGGGGCAAGGTTTTGTACTAAGACATCTGCCGTCTTTAGTAATGTCTTAAGCGCTGCAATTGCTGATGGCTGCTTAAGATCTAGCGTCAAACTTTCCTTAGAGCGATTGACCCAAACGAAGTGAGAGCATAGCCCATCTACCTGCGTGTCATACCCTCTAGCAAAGTCACCTCCACCAGGCCTCTCAATCTTAATGACTCTTGCCCCTAAGTCTGCTAATTGGCGTGTGCAGAAAGGTGCTGCTATAGCATGCTCTAGAGAAACAACGGTAATGCCATCCAATGGACGAATGCTCATATTAATGTCTTCTTAGAAAGATCTTGGAAGACCAAGAACATGTTCGGCAATATAGGAATAAATTAAATTCGTTGAAATAGGTGCCACTTGATAGAGGCGAGTTTCTCTAAATTTACGCTCAACATCGTATTCATTGGCAAAGCCGAAGCCACCATGGGTTTGTAAGCAGACGTTTGCTGCTTCCCAAGATGCTTTGGCCGCTAGGTATTTGGCCATATTAGCCTCTGGACCACAGGGTTGGTGATTGTCAAATAACTCGCATGCTTTAAAGCGCATGAGATTTGCGGCTTCGGTTTCAATATAGCTATCCGCAATCGGAAATTGAATCCCTTGGTTTTTACCAATTGGGCGATCAAAAACGACTCGGTCATTAGCATAGCGGCGGGCGCGATCAATAAACCAGTAGGCGTCACCAATACATTCAGCAGCGATCAAGACTCGCTCGGCATTCAAGCCATCCAAAATATATTTAAATCCTTGACCTTCGGTGCCAATGAGATTCTCTGCAGGGATTTCTAGGTTATCGAAGAACACTTCGTTAGTTTCGTGGTTCACCATATTAGCGATGGGTCGCACTTCCATGCCTTTGCCAATGGCGTCAGCGAGATTAACGATAAAGATCGACATGCCTTCTGACTTGCGTTGTACTTCACTAAGTGGAGTAGTGCGCGCCAGCAAAATCATTAAGTCAGAGTGCTGAATTCTGGAGATCCATACCTTTTGACCATTCACTACGTACTTGTCACCTTTTTTAACGGCAGTTGTTTTTAGTTTGGTGGTATCTGTTCCTGTGGTGGGCTCTGTGACTGCCATGCTTTGAAGACGTAATTCACCCGAAGCAATTTTGGGAAGATACATTTTTTTCTGAGCATCTGAGCCATGGCGAAGTAGGGTGCCCATGTTGTACATCTGTCCGTGACATGAACCTGAGTTACCCCCAGAAAAATTAATCTCTTCCATGATTACGGAGGCTTCCGCTAAGCCTAAACCAGAGCCAGCATATTCTTCTGGAATTAAGGCAGCCAGCCAGCCAGCCTTAGTCATCGCATCCACAAAAGCCTGTGGATAACCTCGTTCGTGATCAATCTTTTGCCAATAGGCGGAATCAAAAGAGCCGCAGAGATCACGCAATGCTTCACGGATTTCTTGATATTGGTCTGGCTTGGGAATAGGGTGATTCATGAAAGTCTCAATTTATAGGCTTTATGGTGTATTTACCGTTTCAAGCATTAGTTTAAGCAAGATTTGAAATTCCTGGAGATTGGCCAAAACAAGGCAAAATAGACTGATTGGGGTTAATGAATCCCTAGAAGGCATTACATAAGGGGTATGCGTTTTATGGAGCACGCACTTTCACATTTTTTTAGCTGGTTTGGAATGCCTTCAGTTGGCTTACCTGCGGTGTTTATCAGCGCTTTTGTTTCAGCAACTTTATTACCGGTTGGTTCGGAGCCAATTCTGTTTGGTTACACCGCCTTGAATCCAGATTTATATTGGGTTGCAATTTTTGTGGCCACTGTTGGAAATACCTTGGGGGGCATGTTCGACTGGTGGCTTGGTCTCATTGCCCGTAGAAGTATGAAGTCTGTTGGTGAGCCAAAAAATGAACGCCTCAAAGATTGGCTAGAAGCTTGGGGTCCAAAAATTCTGTTACTTTCATGGCTGCCTGGGCTTGGTGATCCCCTATGCCTTGCCGCTGGATGGTTGAAACTTGCTTGGCAACCTTGCATAATTTATATGTTCATTGGCAAGTTGCTGCGCTATCTGACCTTAACCTGGTTGCTGACTTTGGTGCCAGATAGTTTTTGGCACCAGTTGGGTCACTGGCTACATCTCATCTAAACGGCGCAATACTTCTGCTGAACCTCATCATTGTTCAAGAGGTTCTGTGCAGTGTCATGAAAAACAATCTCGCCTTGATCAAGAATATAGGCGCGATCAGAAATTTTCAAAGCTTGTTGTACGTTTTGCTCCACCAGTAGAATGGTTAGACCTTCTTGCTTTAGTTTTGCAAAGAGCTCAAACATCTCTTCAACCAAGACCGGCATGATGCCTTCTGAGGGTTCGTCGAGCAGAATGACTTTAGGCTTACCAATCATGGCTCTGGCAATAGCCAACATTTGTTGCTCGCCACCAGACATTGATGTGCCGTCTTGATGTAAGCGCTCTTTTAGTCTGGGGAAGGTTTCAGCAATCTCATCAACTAATGCACTCATGTCACCTGAGTTCTTCTTGGCGATCACCCCAAGCTCTAAGTTTTCTTTAACAGTCAGCCCGGGAACGATGCGGCGATCCTCTGGAACATATGCCAGACCTAAATGAAAGCGCTCGTGAGCAGGTAAATCTAAAAATGAAGTGCCATCAATGGATGCTTTACCTTGGCGTTTAGATAACAGGCCCATCAGAGACCGTAGGGTAGTGGTTTTGCCGGCACCATTGCGGCCCATCAAAGTAACGATCTCACCTTTGTTCACCTCAAGTGAGATGCCTTGCAATACGTGACTACGGTCATACCAAGCGTTTAAGTTTTCTACACGCAACATAGTTTGCTTTCTGATTAACCTTGACCTAGGTACACACGACGTACCTCTGCATTATTTTGGATTTCTTCTGGAGTGCCTTCTGCCAAGAACTCGCCATGGTGCAGTACGATGATGCGCTTACAAAGGCCCATGATGAGTTTCATCTTGTGTTCAACCAAAATAACCGTGCGCTCACTAGCAAGTGTGCGAATCAATTCCATCATGACCAAAGTTTCTTCTGGAGACATGCCGGCAGTGGGTTCATCTAGCAATAGAAGGCTGGGGTTGCAGGCCAATGCCATCGCAATTTCCAGGGCGCGCTGTTGGCCATGCGCTAAGTCACCCGTCTTCTTATTGCGTAAGTGCTCTAGATTAACTCGATGCAGTAATTCATCGGCGATCTCAATTGGCTTGGGATAGCTTTGGGCGTTACGGAGGAAGTTGTAGCGCGCCGTTTCCATCTGTGCTGCTACGCGAACATTCTCATGAACGCTGAGTTGCTTAAACACATTGGTGATCTGAAAGCTTTTAGAAATTCCGATGCGAGCAAATTCATGCTGCTGCATGCCGGTGATATCTTTGCCATTAAATAGAATTTGACCGCTCGATGGTGGAAACGCGCCACTCAAGACATTAAAGAAGGTGCTTTTACCTGCACCATTCGGGCCAATAATTGCCGTAAGTGTTCCAGGCATAAAGCTAGTGGATACGTCCTGTAATGCCTTGAACTTACCAAAGCTCTTGCTGACATGACGCGCTTCAAGAATAGGGGTTGTAGTTGCGCTATTCATTATTTCGAATCCTGATTAATTTGTAGCTTGCTCAGAATGGTTCCCCAGATACCTTTAGGGAAGAACAGCACAAAGAACATGAACACTAAACCAACAACAGCCATCCAATGCTTGGTGAAGGTGGTGACCACGTCTTCCAAGTAGAGCATGACTGCTGCGCCGATAAATGGACCAAAGAAGGTGCCCATTCCACCGAGAATGCTCATCATGACTGCCTGACCAGACTGCAGATAGTGCAGAGAATCAATTGGCACGATAGAGAGGTGGAGGGCGCGCAATGAGCCTGCTAAGCCACAAATCGCCGCTGACAATACGAAAACCAATAGTTTGGTACGGGCTACATCAAATCCACAAGCTGCTGCGCGCTTCTCATTCTCCCGAATCGCTTCCATGACGGCACCTAAAGGTGAGCTTAGGATACGGGAAATAAGCCAAATGGCAATCACTACAAAGAAAAGAATAATGTAGTACTTGATCAATGGATTTAAGAAGTCAACTGGGATGCCTAAAATGTTGAATTCATCTACGCGGACACCTCGTAAACCATTCTCACCACCAGTAAGGCTCTCTGCCTTATAGAAGATGTAGTACACAATTTGACCAAGCGCTAAGGTCACCATGGAGAAGTAGATGCCACGAGTGCGAATGGCCAGGTAGCCCATGATGAGGCCGCCAAGAGCGGCGCCAATGACGCCAACCAGAATGGCGGCGCCCCAAGGTAAACCATAGTGAACAATGGCTATGCCGGTGATATAGCTACCAATGCCTAGGAAGGCTGCATGACCAAAAGATAGTAGGCCCATGTAACCAAACAGCAAGTTAAAGCCCATGGCGAATAAACCAAAGATCAAAATATTGATTGCCAAGGCTTCATACGGCATGATGAATGGAAAGATTGCTAAGAACAGCATGCAAGCTAGTACGCGATGACGTGCAATGAGTTGGAAAAATGAATTCATAAATATTCGGAGCCTTAGCCCATTGCTCCTGCTTTGCCAAATAAACCTTGTGGGCGAATTAACAGCACTACAGCCATCAGTACAAAAATGGAAAGTTCTGCTAAGTCGGGGAAGAAGAGGGAGGTCATGCTGTAGACCACACCCACTAACAAGCCAGCCAGCACTGCGCCGACTGGAGAGCCCATGCCGCCTACAACGGTCACCACAAAAGATTCCGCCAGAATGGGAATACCCATCTCTGGATTGACTGAGCGTGTTGGTGAGGCAAGAATTCCTGAAAGACCGGCAATTGCGCAACCCAACCCAAAAACCAAAAGCCAAACCTTAGCAATATCGATGCCTAAGACCTTCACAATTTCTTGGTCGGCAGCGCCGGCTTTAATGATGAGGCCATAACGCGTCTTTTGAATGAAGAACCAAACACCCAAAATGACGACTGCAGTAGCCGCAATGAGGAAGAGGCGATATTTAGGGAAATAACCAATGCCTACATTCACTGTTCCGCCAAGACCCTCTGGGGTAACTGACGGAAGGCCTTCGATGCCAAAGGTTATACGTATAACTTCGATCAAAACATAAGAAAGACCAAAGGTAAGAAGAAGGGGGTAATCGAGACCGCGACCATAGAGCGGCCTAACTAAGAAACGCTCGGTTACAAGACCAATACAGCCTGTTATTAGGGGTGTTAGTGCCAGACTGAACCAAAAGCTTCCGGTGATACCCAGGAAGTAGACGCCTAAAAATGCGCCCACCATAAAGAAGGCGCCATGTGCAAAGTTCACCACGTTCAGCATGCCAAAAATGAGACATAGGCCAAGGGCTAGAAGTGCATAAATACTGCCTAAGGCGATACCTGTAAGCAATTGCATGCAGAGAAGTTCGAATGTAAGACCGGTCATAAATGTACTCAGAAAAAACTCCCCTCCACCAAGTGGTTTTGAGGAGTGAATCAGGGTGAATTAGAAATTCACCCTGAAGTTTTGGATTAGGCCTTGTGACCTAGCTCTGCACAAGAGCGCATGTTTTTCTCTGTAGTAGGTTCAATCGTCAAAATCTTGAAGACGTCATACTTATCTTTCATATCTTTTGATTTTGACTCGATGATGATGACAGATTGAACTGCTTGATGATCGCATTTACGATAGTATTCGGGACCCTTGTACCAGTCATACTTGAGATTTTCCATTGCAGCGACCACCTTCATAGTGTCGCTAGATTTTGCAATTTTGACTGATGCAAGTACGCTTTTAACGCCTGCATAACCTAATGCACCGTAATCAGAAGGAACGGAGCCGTTGTATGCTTTTCTGTAGGCATCGTTAAATGCTTTTGCTTGCGGGATACGATCCTCCAGACCCCAATAGTAGGAGGTTCCACCAGCAATGCCTTCAAATGCTTCTGCTCCACCGGCAATGCGTGAGGTGTAGAGCAAAACAGGCGCCACAATTTTCATGCTGGATTTCAAACCAAAATCAGTACACTGCTTTGCTGAATTCACCAGGTCACGTCCAAAGTTGCATAAAACTAAAATATCTGGATTCAAGGCTTTGATACGCGGTAAGAATGCTGAATAATCTGATGTGCCCAATGGATGGCGAATATCAGCCAGGGTTGTAGCACCCATTTCTTTACCAGCACGCTCAAACGCGCGCACCATTTCATGGCCGTAAGCATAGTCAGCTGTTAAGAACACAATCTTCTTTCCAAAACGTGGAATAGAGTAACGTGCTACAGCGCCAGCAGTCATTGTTGGGTTTAGTGCTTCGTGGAATGTATAAACACTCCAGTCTTTCGCTTCGTTAATTGCATCAGATTGACTAATGGAGTTAAAGAGAACTTTACGCTCTTTGCAAACGGCGTTGATAGAAAGTTGTGTTGCCGCTGAAAGTGAGCCAACGACAAAGTTAACTTTGTCTTTTTCAATCAACTCCAAAGTACGAGTTGCGGCTTCTCCAGCGTTGAGCTTGGTGTCTCTCACTAGAAGCTCTGCCTTACGTCCGTTAAGGCCGCCTGCATCGTTAAATTCTTTGATGGCTAATTCAGCCGCCTTCACCTGATCCTGAGCTTCTGCTGAGAAGGGTCCTGTCAACGGCGTTGGAAAGCCGATCTTGATAGTGTCAGCCTGAGCATTTGCTACGTTTAACCAAAGTGGGGTGCTTGCTGCTGCGGCTCCACCAATCAACATCTTGCGTCTCGTTTGATTCGTTACTTTTTGTTTCATGGTTGTCTCCTCCATATAAAACTTTGTTAAATAAGAATATTTTTTATTTTTTAAATCTTAACTGAATGCGCCATTTAGTGCGCAGATTCAGGCACTGCTTTCCCTTGAGCTAATAGATCGCTGATATCAATCGCGGTTTCCGCCATCACAGTATCGGCATTTCTTTTTAACTTCTCGTTATCCCTATTGCCCTTACTTCCTTGGGCTTGCATATAGCGACCCAAATATTGGGCTCTAGCCACTACTTGTTGGCCTAGCTCTAAGCGCTCTTCGCTGTATGCGTTGAGCGCTGCTGGGGTAGCGCCATGGGCGGCAATATGCTTTGCAATCACTATTGCCTCATCAGCGGCCTTGGTAACGCCCATACCTACGTGCGGCCTACCAACAAAAGCGGCGTCGCCCATGAGTGCGATTCTGCCAAAGACAATTTGTTCGGAGCGCACGTCATAAATGGCTTGTAAAAATGGTGCGGCTGTTTTTTCTAATATTTCTGCGTATTGGGGTGCCAAGATCTCCTGCGCCACTTTTCGCATGCGAGCGATATGCTTCCAAGACACTTTGAGTGGTGGGATGCCGGTAGGGTAGTGATGACCATCATCGTCTGTAAGAAGGCTTACCAACTCCTCATGCTCTGAGGCTGGGCGATACCAAACAAAGTTATAGCGACGCTTGCCTGGACGCGTGTCATTGCCAGAACCAGCAACTGGATAACCCAGCATTTGCTCGCCATTGGGCAAACAAAAGCCAAAGCGATTGAATAGAGTCTCTAGAGTGTTCCTTGATAGGCAGGCTTCGTCACACACGCCACGCCAAGCTATATAGCCTGCATATTCAGGTTGAATCTGTGGTGCGACTTGCGCTCGCACTGCAGAGCGTATGCCATCGGATGCAATGAGTAGCTCTGCGTCATACTGACTGCCATCTTCACAAAGTACCTTTACGGCGTTCGCATCTTGCGTAACCGACTTCACTGTCTTGCCTTGAAGGTAGCGCTCGCTTGGAAAACTTTCTTTGAGCATGTGATAAAGGCGGCTCCAAGAGGTTAATACTTGAGGTAACTCCATTTCACCAAGGCTTTGACCGTCAGCACCCAAAGTGACACGCTTAGTCACGGGTACGCCGAGTGTTTCATCAACAGTCACTCCAGCAGCGCGTAGTGCTTCAGCCAAAGCATCATGGGTGACAATGCCGGCGCCACGACCGTCCAAGGATCCAATAGTCTTTTCTAGCAAAGTAACGTCATGCCCTTGGCGCAGCAAAATATTTGCCACAAACAAACCGCCAAGAGAGCCGCCTACAACTAGAATTTTTGCCATCAATAGCCCCTATGCTGCTTTCGTATCCAGAGCAGCCTTTTCTTCAGCCGGGTAGTTGAGTTCAATAACCACACCATTAGGATCGTCCAAAAATATTTGGTGGAGCTTCAGGACGGGTACAGTGCGCTCGCGATAAGAAACATTGAGTTTCTTTAGGAGAGCAATTTTTTCTTCTAGTCCGGTTGCAAAAAAAGCAATGTGATCTACTGCACCAGACCCATGGAGTGTGCTGGGGTCGCGTTCACCTAAATATTTTTTCAGTCCGTTCGGATCATTTTTGTCGATAGCAATGAGATGCAGGACCGCATTAGCCCAACTACTCTCATCACCGTTGTATAGCCAAACACCTGGGAAAGGGAACTCAGGTCTTGGACCAACAGTTAAGCCAAGGAGCTTGCTAAAAAATTCAGTCGTTTTTTCAATCTCTAGACTGCGGATGGAGAAGTGATTCAGGCTTAAGTTAGACATGGATACCTTTTGAATTAAGCAAACAGTGATTTAGCGGAATGGAGATAAGACTGCACTCGGTCGCGAATAATTTCTTGTTCTGTGTTGGGGCTTTCGGCGGCATATATGGCTTGTCCATAGATCCAGCGCCTCATGCCAATGTAGAAGACGCCACCATGCAATCCCATGAGGAATTCAAGCTCACGCTGGGTAGGCTTTGATGTATCAGACCTGCCGCAATACTTGCGAGTTTCGCGAATGAGTCTTGGTAATAAGCGCGTGCGCAAAAGCTCGAAGAAGCGATCGCTAATAGAGTGATCACTTAAGCCAGAAAAAATCAAAATGCGCACAAAGTCATAAGTTAAGACTGTGTTGGAGTAGTCCAAATAGAATGCATTGAATTTTTCTTCGGGAGTGAGGGAGTCATCATCCAGCAGCTCTTCCCACTCTGGCTTCCAGCGAGATTCAAAGACCTCTTTATAAACTTCTTGAATCAGCGCATCCTTAGTGGGGAAGTAGTGATAAAGCAGGGCATGGGTGATGCCTAGTTCTTTAGATAAATTTCTTAATTGACCATCGATACCATTTCTAGCAAAGAACTGAATAGCGCTATCCAATATTTGGCGTTTACGCTCGGCTGTACCCATTCTTTTTCGGATGGGCGCCAAAGGGCCTTCTGAACTTTCAGCAGTATTTGGGCTGGAAACGCTATCTTCAGTAAAACGCATGGATGCTCAGGGTTTATCCGAATTTGGACTTATTGACCAAAAGTTAAATAATGGTACATTGTTGAACAATTGGTAGATAAGACTCTATTCGTACAAACCCCAAGGAGATCAAATGGAATTAAATGGCGAGCAACTCATATCCGCTCCAATCCCTGAAGTATGGAAGGGTTTGAACGATATTGACGTGTTGGCCAAGTCCATTCCTGGCTGCGAGGAGATCAGTCGCATCTCCCCAGAAGAGATTCATGCCAAGGTGATGTTCAAAATTGGGCCCGTTAGAGCCCGTTTTGCAGGGAAATTGCTCCTAAGTGACATCATCCCGGACCAATCTTGCTCTATGGCCTTTGAAGGGTCTGGTGGGGCAGCAGGGTTTGCCAAAGGTAAGTCACGAGTGGAGCTAAAGCAAGCCGAAGGAGGTACTTTGGTCTCTTATACGACGGAAGCCTCGATTGGTGGCAAGTTAGGTCAAATTGGCGGTCGCTTAATTAGCGCATCGGCAAAAAAGATTGCAGATGATTTTTTTCAGAAATTTGCAAAAGAATTAGGCGGGGAGACGGTGGCGTTGGAGTCAGACGCTGGTGGTAAATAAAAAAGCGGTAATAAAAAAGTAGCGCAAAAAATAAAAAGCTAGAAAAGCTTAATACATTGGTGGTGGAGGAGACTTAATGAAATCTGCAGCATTCGATTATGTAAAGCCCAAGGCCTTACAAGAGGCCTTGTCTTTGCTTGAGCAGGGCGGTGATGATGCTCAATTAATTGCAGGTGGGCAAACTTTATTAGCCACCTTGAATATGCGTTTGTCTGAGCCCGCAGTGTTAATCGATATCACTGATATCGCTGAGCTCAAAGGTATTTCAGTTGTTGGTGATAGTTTGCGTATTGGCGCGTTAGTGACCCATACTGAAATTGAAGATTCAGAATTAGTCGCAAAACATGCCCCACTTTTAAAAGCAGCAGCCCCACATATTGCCCATCGCGCCATTCGTAATCTAGGAACCTGGGGAGGCTCACTGGCATATGGTGACCCAGCGGCTGAATGGCCCGCTTGCAGCTTAACTTTACGGGCGACGATGATTATTCATGGACCAGCAGGCGAGCGCCGAATTTCTGCAAACGATTTTTTCATTGACCTGTATACGACCTCATTAGAGCCCGATGAAATTCTCGTGGCGACTGAGATTCCATTGGCAAGCAAGCAAGAAGTTTTCTATTTTCATGAGCTGGCTAGACGTCATGGCGACTATGCGGTTGCTGGTTTAGCTGCAGTTGCACAGAAGCAAGGTGATGTTTTGACTCGCTGTGCCTTTACATTCTTCTCTGTTGGCGCTACGCCAGTAATGGCAACTAAAGCGCAGGATTTAATCAATGGCCAAAAACTCAACGATGAGTTGATTGCTAGGGCTGTAGCAGAAGCGCGTGATGAAATCGAAGCAATTGCAGACATAACTAATAGCGCAGAAGCGAAACAACATTTAATTGGTGTATTGCTCGAGCGTGGACTCAAGCACATGATTGCTTAATACTCAAATAGTAAGTATTGGCAAAAGAATTCGGAGATCAAAATGAGTTTGAAGAAAAAAATTTCAATGACCGTGAATGGTCGACTCGTCAACGCAGAGATTGAACCGCGCAGACACCTAGTGGATTTTTTACGCGAAGATTTGCATTTAAAAGGCCCTCACTTGGGTTGTGAGCAGGGCGCGTGCGGGGCTTGTACCGTCAAGGTGGATGGGCAAATCATTCGCGGATGCCTATTTCTGGCAGTACAGGCGGATGGTAGTGTGGTTGAAACGGTCGAAGGTCTCACCAAAAATGGTGTTTTGACAGATCTACAAGAATCTTTTATGCGCCACAACGCTATGCAGTGCGGCTTCTGCTCCTCTGGCATGTTGTTAGCTGCAGCAGAGTTGATTGAGAAACAACCAAAAGCAACGCGCGAACAAGTGCGCGAATGGATCTCAGGCAATTACTGTCGTTGCACTGGCTACCACTCTATCGTCGATGCAATCATCGACGTATTGAATGCTCGTGCCAAGGGCCAAAAAATTAAACCTGTCCTTGCTGACGCTTAAGGAAAACGCATTATGAATAAGCCAAGTGATTTAAAGGGAATGGTACTGGATCCCGTAACAAATGATCAGCGATATATAGGTCATAGCGAACCACGACATGGAGCTCGTCGTCTGCTTGAAGGTCAGGGCACTTACATTGACGATATTCAATTGCCTCGTATGGCGCATGTGGTGTTCTGGCGCTCCCCAGTAGCACACATGAAAATCGGCAAAATTCATACAGAGCATGCCAGTAAGATGCCCGGTGTTCTTGCGGTTGTAGATGGCGTGCAAATGGCGAAAATTTGTAAGCCTTGGGTAGCCACTTTAGGTCACCTAGCTGGTATGAAGTCCGCCCCTCAACACGCCTTAGCAATTGATCGTGCTTGTTGGCAGGGTGAGCCGGTGGTGGCGGTGGTTGCAGAAACTAGAGCGCAGGCGGAAGACGCTCTGCAGCATATCGATGTTGAGTGGGAAGAGTTGCCGGCAGTCGTTTCCATGGAAACCGCGCTTGATGCGGACACTCCGGTTATTCATCCCGACCTTGGTGATAATTTATGTTTTACCCGAAGCCTCGATGTTGGTAATGTGGATGAGGTATTTGCAACTGCTGACGTGGTAGCAGAAGCTACTTTTGGATTTGGGCGCCATACCGGTGTAACGCTTGAGCCGCGCTGTCAGATTGCAGATTACAACCCAGGCGATCGTCGTCTCACTGTGTACCATTCGCAACAAGCGCCACACATGATGCAAGATCTGTATTGCCGTCAGTTTGGTCTTTCAGAATCAGATGTGCATGTCATTTGCAAGGATGTGGGTGGGTCTTTTGGAATTAAGGTTCATGCCTATCCAGATGACTTCGCTACCGTAGGGCTTGCCATGATGCTTGAGCGCCCCGTGAAGTTTGTAGCAGACCGTCTTGAATCATTCACTAGTGATATTCATGCGCGTGAGCATCGTATTAAAGGACGTATTGCTGCCAATAAGGCAGGCGATATATTGGCCTTTGAGATTGATGATCTGACTGCAATTGGCCCATACTCCATGTTCCCTAGAACTAGCGCTATTGAAGGCAATCAAGTCGTGAACTTGGTGGGCGGTCCTTATAAGCATCAAAACTATCGCGCTAAGCTCAATGTTGTTTTTCAGAATAAAACACCAACTTGTCAGTATCGTGGCGTAGGCCATCCGATTGCTTGCGCTGTGACCGAAGGCTTAGTAGATTTGGCTGCGGAAAAATTGCAAATGGATCCACTTGAGTTCCGTAAGCGTAACGTGATTCCGGATGACGCTTATCCTTGCTCCGGAATTTCTGGAATTAAGTTAGAAGTTCTCTCGCATGAACAATGTTTGCGAACCATTGAAAAAATGATGGACTATTCCACCCTGCGTAAAGAGCAGGCTGAGTTGCGCAAAAAAGGAATCTATCGCGGCATTGGATTTGCAACTTTGATTGAGTTAACCAATCCAAGTCCCGCTTTTTATGGTGTGGGTGGCGCACGTATTGCGTCGCAGGATGGCGCTACTGTTCGTATGGATCCTAGCGGTGTGGTTTCGGTATTGATTGGTGTTGGGGAACAAGGTCAAGGCACTGAAGGTATCTATACCCAGATTGCCGCTGATGCTGTTGGCGTTCCAATCGATCAAGTACGTGTTATTACTGGTGATACCGATGTCACTCCTTACGGGGGTGGTACCTGGGCATCACGTGGAGCCGGTGTTGGCGGTGAAGCAGTTCTCTTGGCTTCTCAAGCACTGCAAGAAAACATCATTAAACTTGCGGGTGCTATTTTGAATCGACCTGTTGCTGAATTAACTGCGCGTCGTGGACATATCCTTGATAAAGCGACTGGTGAGCAATTATTGCCCTTTAGTGAAGTGGGTAGAGTGGGTTATTTCCGCACCGATACTTTACCGGCTGGATTTTCTGCTGATCTCATGGTGACGCGTCACTACACACAAAAAGAATATCCATTCATCTTTACTAATGGAGTGCAAGCGTCTTACGTTGAGGTTGACCCAGACACAGGCTTTGTGAAGCTATTGAAACATTGGGCGGTAGAAGACTGTGGTCGCGTTATCAATCCAATGTTGGTCAATGAACAAGTGCGCGGCGCAATCGTACAGGGTATTGGTGGCGTTCTGTTCGAAGAGTGTCTCTATGATGAAAGTGGTTTGTTGCGCAATGGCAGCATGGCGGATTACTTAGTGCCGATGGCTAATGAGATGCCGGATATTGAGGTTGCTCACGTTGAGACGCCTACCCAATCTTCCAAATTGGGTGCTAAAGGAGCAGGTGAGGCTGGTACAGCCGGAGCGCCAGGTGCAGTTCAAAACGCTATTAATGATGCCTTGGCACCATTAAATGCATCCGTCTTTGATCAGCCCATCACCTGTGAAAAGATCCTGCGGGCTCTTAAGAAAATCTAATATTTATAGGTTCTGACCACCCTGGTGCATCACCTCCGAGGGTGGTTCAGCACATCCTGTAACATCCAGTTTTGGGGCCCATAAAGCGTTTTGCAGCCCTTTTAATTAACTTGATACGGTAAATGATATGTCCACATTAAAAGGTAAAACAGCTTTAGTTACTGGCTCCACTAGCGGTATTGGCTTAGGAATGGCTATTGCACTGGCTAAACAAGGCGTCAACATCATGGTCAATGGTTTTGGCGAGAAAGATGAAGCCATTGCTCAAATTAAAGCCTGTGGTGTAGAGGTTGATTACCATGGTGCTGATATGAGCAAGCCCGCTGAGATTGAAGACCTGATCAAGCAAACAGAGAAGCGTTTTGGTTCGCTTGATATCTTAATTAATAATGCGGGTATTCAGTACACCGCGAACATTGAAGAGTTTCCAACAGATAAGTGGGATGCCATCATTGCTATTAATTTAAGTTCGGCATTTCACACAACACACCATGCCTTACCCGGTATGAAAAAACGCAACTGGGGCCGCATTATTAATATCGCCTCAGTACATGGCTTAGTAGCTTCTACTCAGAAGGCTGCCTATGTTGCTGCTAAGCATGGCATTGTTGGATTAACTAAAGTGACGGCTTTGGAAAATGCGCGCACTGGCATTACTTGCAATGCAATTTGCCCGGGTTGGGTATTAACCCCTTTAGTTCAGAAGCAGGTAGACGCTCGCGCAGAACGCGAAGGCATTTCTAATGAGGCCGCCAAGAATGCCCTGGTATCCGAAAAGCAGCCCTCTGGAGAGTTTGTGAGTCCAGAGCAATTGGCAGCCTTGGCGGTTTTCCTTTGTGGGCCAGACGCCTCTGAAGTTCGTGGAGTGGCTTGGAACATGGATGGCGGCTGGACCGCTCAATAAACCTTTATAAACAGAGTTGAAGTTAATGCCGGCAGGCTGCTTTGCCGGCATTTTTCTTGGATCAAACAAAAACCCCAGAATAGTCTATAGTTATCCAAAATTAATCTAACTTTGGCGCAATGTAATTAAAAGGAATATAAATGGAACATACCTTACCTCAGTTGCCATATGCACTCGATGCTTTGGCTCCATATATCTCCAAGGAAACTTTGGAGTACCACTATGGTAAACATCACCAGGCTTATGTCACTAATTTAAATAATTTGATTAAAGGGACTGAGTTTGAAAATTCATCTCTTGAAGATATCATTAAGAAATCTACAGGTGGTGTATTTAATAACGCCGCACAAGTTTGGAACCATACCTTTTATTGGTCAAGCATGAAGCCAAATGGTGGTGGCGCTCCTAGCGGCCCATTGGCTGATGCTATCAATACCAAGTGGGGCTCGTTTGATAAATTCAAAGAAGAGTTTACAAAGTGTGCTGTAGGAACTTTTGGTTCAGGTTGGGCATGGCTGGTTAAAAAAGCAGATGGCAGCCTTGATCTTGCTTCTACCAGTAATGCTGCAACTCCTATCACCACAGATGCTAAGCCGCTGATGACATGTGATGTTTGGGAGCATGCTTACTATATTGATACACGCAATGCGCGACCAAAATATGTAGAAAATTTTTGGAATGTAGTGAATTGGGATTTTGCTAGCCAAAATTTTGCTTAATTTAATTTATCTCATTTAGGAAAATCTAATGACATCAATCTTGACCTCTTTGGGACGCACTATTTTTGCCGGTTTTGTCCTGCTCGCCCTTATTATTTTGGCTTTAGGCGGCAACTTTAGTTCTGCTGAACTTCCGTTTGTCTTCCGCTGGTTGCACGTGATGTGCGGTGTGATGTGGATTGGTTTGCTCTGGTACTTTAACTTTGTGCAGATTCCATCAATGCCAAAGATTCCCGATGAGCAAAAGCCAGCGATTGGCAAAGTCATTGCTCCAGCAGCATTGTTCTGGTTTCGTTACGCGGCTTTGTTTACTGTGCTAACGGGTTTGATTGTGGCCGCTTTAAATGGTTACCTTCATCAAGCCTTCACATTGCAAGCCCCGTTCCGCGCAATCGGTTTAGGTATGTGGATTGCCTTGGTAATGGCTATTAACGTTTGGTTCATTATTTGGCCAAATCAAAAGCGCGCTCTTGGTATCGTTGCTGTTGAAGCTGACGTTAAGGCAAAATCTGCTCGCGTTGCGATGTTGACATCCCGTTTGAATACATTGCTATCCGTACCAATGTTGTTCTTGATGGTTGCTCAATCACACAACACTACATGGTTTGTGATCGTTTCTTAATTATTACCAGCTGCATAAATAAAAGGCCCGCATCGCGGGCCTTTTTGTTTGATCAATCAAATAAATTTCAGAGGATTTAAGTCAAAATAGCTGGCAGCTCCTTGGTGAGTGCGCCACGTTGTGCGGTAGCGGTACCCATCAATACAAAGCCCAACAACTTGCCATTAGTGGATTCAAAGCGAGACTCCATACCACCCTCAATAGGTGATGTGGTCCATTTACCTTCGGCACCATTAGCTGGCGGAGAAACTATGGTAGCCAAAGCGGGGGTTTTGACCATTACCGGCATCGCTGGATAGGTAAGTGCGGTAGTTTGTCCGATTAAGGTGGGTGCTAATGCTCTTGCTGCTTGCATGATGGGCATCACGTAAGGCAGAACTAAGCCGTCCACCTCTGCACAATCTCCAATAGCAAAGATGTTTTTAATATTGGTTTCGAGTTCGCGGTTTACCTGAATGCCGGTCTCCGTACTAATGCCGCATGCTTTAGCTAATTCAATTCTGGGCTTCAGACCAACAGCCGATAAAAATACGTCACAAGAGATTATGTTGCCATTAGCTAGCGTGACCTGCAAAGAGCCTCCGTGACGATCAATTACTTGCACGGTTGTAGATAGGTGCCAACGCACGCCAGCTGCACTGAGTTTCTCCTGTAGCTCTAGAGCTGCAGCTTCAGGCAAGAGGCGACCCAGGGCCTGTGGAGCCAAGTCAATCACATCTACTTCATAGCCGCCCAGCACAAGATCGTTGGCAAATTCACAACCAATCAGGCCTGCACCCAGAATGGCAACTTTCTTTTTTCCATTGATTGCATTGCGAAAGCGTGCATAGTCCTCCAGATCATTTACTGTGATGACTTCGTTCGCGGCGCTCCCTTGAAGTGGGAGGCGAATTTGATCGGCACCCAAAGCCATTACCAGTTTTCCATAAGGCACTTCACCTTTGCTGGTATGGATAGTTTGTGAGCTAGGATTGATTGAGCTTACGTCACACTCACCCAAGACAGTCATCTCTAGTTGCGTTGCCATGCCATCTGCTGGCGTGGAGATTAATTGCGCTGCTTCTTTCTTGCTCGCAAGAGCGGTGGAAAGCATAGGCTTTGAATAAAAATATCCAGGCTCACGCGTTACTAGCGTTATCGGAACTGCTTTATCCAGTTTACGAATTTCCCGAATGACAGTGTAGCCAGCCAATCCACTGCCAATGATGACAATTGCGGATTGGGATTGAGGGGTAGTTTGATCCAAAGCTGGGCTCTCCAAGTGACGAATAGGTAAACAGGGTAAAGGGATGTTGAAGCGGTCTTAGCTTACCTGAACCATTTCGAAGTCTGCTTTTGCTACACCGCAATCAGGGCATTCCCAATCTTCTGGTACATCAGCCCAGAGTGTGCCGGCTGGAATGCCATCTTCTGGGATTCCTTTGGCTTCATCATAAATATAGCCGCACACGATACATTGGTAAGTTTTCATTTTGATTCCTTAAATAGTCTGTTGATTTTAAATTTAATTTCTAATTCTTTCTGGGCTCATCTTATTGGGCTGCAAAAACCTTAGCCTTTTCCAAAGCTTGCTTGTAATGGTTCGCATGACGCTCTTCAACGTTTGCTAACGCTGCGAAGCGTTTTGCTGCTTTGACCAATACCGCCTGAAATTGCTCAGCATGCTCTTTAGATTCCGCAATTTGCTCATCGATTTCTTGTATGGCCGCAGCATTGCCTTCTTCAACTGCCGTTTTCCGAAAGGATGGATACATTTCTGTGTATTCATAGGTTTCGCCTTCAATGGCAATCTCTAAGGCTCTTGCTGGAGTAATTGTGCCGGCAGGGTAGAGTAAGTCTAAGTGGCCAAAGGCATGCATCACTTCTTGGTCGGCGGTTGCTTCAAAGATCTTTGCGGTTTCTTCGTCGCCAGCAGCGCGAGCTAATTTTGCAAAATAACGATACTTGATATGAGCCATAGATTCGCCGGCGAAGGCGGACTCTAAGTTTTGGATAGTTTTGATTTCTGGACGTGTCATTTTGATTCCTTTATTAAGACATACGGTTTGTTGAGTATTCTTTGCTGCTTTTTCAACCATGAATGCAGTGTGCGCCTTATTTATTGATCAGTCTAATGAATCATTATGATAGTATTTATCTAATTATTCGATAATGGAGGGAAAAATGGCTTATTTGCCGTCTTTAAGGCAACTGGGGTATTTCGTTGCATTGGCGAAAGAGCTCAATTTCACACGCGCGGCTCAAGCCTGTTTTGTTGGTCAGTCGACTTTAAGTGCTGGCCTGAAGGAGTTGGAGGATGCATTGGGGATCCATTTGGTGGAACGTGATCGACAGAATGTATCTATCACTCCAATAGGTTTGGAGGTTCTTGAACGTGCCAAGCTCATCTTGGCGGCATCTGAAGATTTAGTGGAGTATGCAGGCGCCACTGGTAAACCCATGACTGCCACAATTCGTTTGGGCGTCATACCAACTATTGCACCATTTCTATTGCCAACGGTGCTTCCGGAAATTCGCAGTCGTTTTCCAGAGCTTAAAATTACACTCAGAGAAGATCTCACTGCTAATCTGCTCTCTAGATTAGCTGAGCATAAATTGGATTTTGCTTTGATAGCGCTTCCATATGATGTTGAGGGTCTTCTCGTTCAGGAATTATTTGACGACCATTTTTGGTTGGTTGCCAAGGAGGGGGATCCCGCCTTGAAGGGAAAGGAAGTGACCTTGCCTGCCAAGATGGCCGAGCGCCTCTTGCTACTCGAAGAAGGGCATTGTCTACGAGAGCATAGTTTGCAAGCGTGTAAGCACACTGACATTCGTAAGGCTGAGGGGATGGAAGCTACTAGCTTGTTGACCTTGTTGCAAATGGTGGAGTCTGGACTTGGTATTGCCTTGCTTCCTGGAATGGCGGTCAAAAGTAGTCTATTAAATAACTCTGAGTTAGTCGCAAAAGAGTTGGCCTCACCAGCACCCAAAAGAGTGATTGCTTTAGTTGCGCGACCCTCTACCGCACATACTCAAGAATTTAACGCGCTAGCAGATTGCATACGCGAACAATTTGGCGTCGCTTAATCACATGTTCAGCAAAATTTACCAATCCTTGTTACAGTCAACCCTCTTTTTACTTATTTAAAAGGCAGCAAATGTCAGGCAAAGAAATCATGTTCACTCCGGTAAATCTGGGGGCACTTCATTTAAAAAATCGTTTAGTAATGGCACCACTCACACGAATGCGTGCGATTGATGGTGATGTTCCTAATCCGTTAGCGAAAACCTATTACGCACAACGTGCGAGTGCCGGACTCATTATTACTGAGGCAACACAGATTTCTCCACTGGGTAAGGGTTACCCAGCGACGCCTGGAATCTATTCGGCGGAACAAACCGCTGCATGGAAAGAGATTGTTGAGGCAGTTCATGCCAAGGGTGGTGCGATTGTTGCGCAGCTGTGGCACGTAGGCCGCATCTCGCATTCTTCCTTGCATCCAGAGCAGGGTGTACCTGAGGCGCCCTCTGCAATTGCTGCGGCTGGTCAAACGTATGGCGCAGATTGGAAGTTGCATGATTATGAGACTCCAACGGCAATGAGTTTGGAAGATATTGCTCGCTTGCTCAAAGAGTTTGAGGCGGCAGCACAGAATGCAAAAGCTGCAGGCTTTGATGGTATTGAAATTCACTCGGCCAATGGCTACTTGTTAGATCAGTTCTTGCAAGATAAAACTAATCAACGTATGGATGAATATGGCGGCTCGATTGATAATCGCCTGCGCCTATTGGGTCAAGTGATCGAGGCTGTAAGCAAAGTATTCCCGAGCGATAAAGTGGGCGTTCGCCTTTCACCATACGGCACTTTCAACGATATGGGTGATAGTGATCCGGTAGCATTATTTACTGCCGCAATTAAGAAGCTTAATGGCTATAACTTAGCTTACGTGCATATGATTGAGCCTCGCTCAACCAGTGCCGGCGGCGGCGATCAAGTCTTTGAAGATGCTCCTATTACCTCAGAGATGTTCCGTGCTGCTTATCAAGGCAAATTTATCACCGCTGGTGGGTATGACCAAGCTATGGGTGAAAAAGTATTAGAAGAAGGTCTGGCTGATGCAGTAGCTTATGGACGACTCTATATTTCTAATCCAGATTTAGCGGAGAGATTTCAGCAGGGTGCCGCTCTGAATGCTTATAACCGCGCTACTTTTTATGGTGGCGAAGAGGCGGGTTATACGGACTATCCGGCCCTCTAATGGAGCCCCAGAATCTTGGGGCACCTAACAATTAATCCCGTCCAAACCGGCGGGATTATTTTTTGTCTTCTGGGTCTTTAAGAAGGTCGTAATGATTGGCTACGAGCAACATGGCAAGAGATGCGAAACCCATGGCAAAAAATTGCCATTGATGCAGCATCGCGGTGCCCGCTACAGTCATTAAGACTGTCCAGCCTATTGCCATCTTGGCTTTTTTAGAGAGAGGTTTCATTTTAGGCATCAACTTTATTCAGCATACGACGAAGTGTATCGTCCTTTACGACGTAATGTTGCCACAAGCCTGCTAAAGCATGAATGCCAATCAAAAAATAGAGTGAGTTTCCTAGGAATTCATGGATCCCTTCAACTACTTTTTTCATTTCTGGATTGGGGGTGACTAGCTGAGGCCATACCAAGCCAAAGAAGTGGATTTCTTTGCCGCCATACTGAAAATACAGGACCCCAAAGATGGGCGATATTAAGAGTAGGGCATATAGCAGCCAATGCATTGCCTTGGCCAATGAGATGAACCAAGTCTTTGGGTTTGTGGGTTCGGGAACGCTATAAGTCAAACGGATGATGAGGCGAAGAGCCATAGCTATAAAAATGAGCTGTCCGATAACGCCATGAATTGATTTGCATAGTTCACGAGGCTCGCTGCCTTTGGGAAACTGTCCTTTGAGCTCAATCACTGCAAAAGCAGCGACAACTAGGAAGAAAACAAGCCAATGAAAGAAGATAGAGGCGGGGTGGTATTTGATTTTCGGCATTGCATATAGATGTTAAGTGAATTCATCACAAATGATAATGAATCTCATTCACATTATTAATGCCAGGGACTTTACCCTTTAAGGCGGAAATTCAGGTTTAGTTATTAAGCCTAACCTTGGCGCTGAGCTCATTTACTAAGCCACGCTTGTCTATTTGGGAGAGCCTAAGAGCCTCAACTTCAAAATCTAGCTGTCCAGGATGAAATTCCTCGTCATTCTGAAGATGGATGACATAGGTCCACACCAGTTCGCGCCCCCGGTTTTTAAAAACATCGACTACTCGTTTCATCTGGGCCGCCTTTAAGGTGAAGCTTATTGATTGCCGATAGATGGACTGGCAATTTTCATCTGTTGGCTTAGGTTATTTTTTAGTGCCACTAAGTTTCTAGCTTCAATCCGAATGACTCCACCCCTTGGACTATCAATATCGGCAATCAAAAAGAAAGATACCGCGATAACAAAAGGGAAGATCATGAATAGGCCGATATTCTTCTCAAAATTCCGCGCGCCAAACCCAACCAATAGATTGGCGCAAATAGCGATTGCTGACATCAGCGCCCAGGCCGTAAGGGGGATGCGATTCCACCAAGCTGCTTGTACATAGCCTTGAGAATTCAAAACATCATTCATACCAGCAGCAACCAATGCAATAGAAGCAGTGTTTTGCGTGCGAACGGTTGGAAGAATCTCATTCCAGAGGGCAGTTTGCAATTGATCTGTTTTACTACGAATCTCTTCAATCTTTTCGGGGCTCTGTTTTGAGTAAAACAGAATGCGTTGATCTGTATATTGAAGTAAGAGGTCCTTGGTAGCCGCTGCAGCCTTTGGGAACAGCAGATCAGCTCTTAAGAATTCGGTACCAATGGCATTTGCCTCGCCTTCCTCAAAGAGCTCTCGCTGATCATGGCGATTGATAGCCATTGAGAAGGTAAAGCCAATAATTAAGGCTAGCAAGGTTAAGGTGGCGGTCTGAATAATGCCAAGATCTGCAGATGTCTCAGTATCTTTTGTACGGTAGCGACTCAGTGCGGCATATCCAAACCAAACAGAGAAGGCAAATACTGTAAGTGAGACGCCAAAGACAGCAAGAGGGTGGTTGAGGATGGGAAAAATTTAAAAGGTTCCTGGATACAAAATATCTTTAGTCACATTCTGAATATCGCGATGACCTGTGAATGCCATAGTGATATCCAACTCATTGTGAATTAACTCTAAACACTTGGTGACACCAGCCTCACCCATGGCGCCTAAGCCATATAGGAAAGGGCGACCAATCATCGTGCCGCGCGCACCCAAAGCCCATGCTTTTAAAACATCTTGACCTGAGCGAATGCCGCCATCCATCCATACTTCAATATCTTTGCCAACAGCATCCACAATTCCAGGTAAAGCCTGAATGCTAGAAATCGCGCCATCTAATTGACGGCCGCCATGGTTGGAGACAATTAAAGCATCGGCGCCCGAGTTTGCTGCCAAGCGCGCATCACCTTCATCTAAGATACCTTTGATAATGAGCTTTCCACCCCAGAGTTTTTTAATCCATTCCACATCACCCCAATTGAGGCCCGGATCAAATTGCTCTGCAGTCCAAGAAGACAGTGAAGACATATTGCCGACACCAGTAGCGTGACCAACAATATTGCGAAAGGTTCTGCGTGGCGTCATAGCCATACCCAAGCACCAGCGTGGCTTAGTCGCCATATTGATCATATTGGCAATCGTCAGCTTAGGAGGGGCGGAGAGGCCATTCTTAAGATCTTTATGACGCTGACCTAGGATTTGCAAATCCAGAGTCAGAACTAGTGCGGAACATTTGGCTGCTTTAGCGCGCTCAATTAAGCGCTCAATAAAGCCGCGATCTTTCATGACGTAAAGTTGGAACCAAAATGGTTTTGTAGTGTGCTCCGCCACATCTTCAATTGAGCAAATACTCATAGTAGATAAGCAAAATGGCACACCAAACTTTTCAGCAGCCTTGGCTGCCAAAATTTCACCATCGGCATGTTGCATGCCAGTAAGACCTGTAGGTGCCAGCGCCACTGGCATTGCAACCTCTTGGCCAATCATGGTTGTCTTGGTGGTGCGGTTAGTCATATTGACCGCTACACGCTGACGCAATTTAATCTTTTGAAAATCGGATTCATTGGCACGGTATGTTGACTCAGTCCACGATCCCGAGTCTGCATAGTCGTAGAACATCTTAGGGGTGCGCTTTTGATGGAGGACCCGCAAGTCTTCTATATTGGTAATGATTGCCACAATGTATCCTTCTTTTTGATGCTATTTTGTAGAAGCAAAAGCTTAATTTAAGCTCTATCTTAGCAATACCGGGGATTTGTTTCTACAATGCTAGGGTATCCCTTGCTTGGGAACCTTAAATAACCACCTCCCCAATAAGCCCCAGAATGCAACAACTGAATTTCGCCACAATTGCCTACTTGCTCATAGCTACTGCTTTATGGGCGGGTAATGCAATCGCCGGGCGAGTATTGGTTGGAAGTATCTCCCCCATTACCTTAAGTGCAGTCCGCTGGGGATTGGCTGCCTTACTTTTGCTTCCTTTGGGTTGGCGTGTGCTGATGCCGGGAAGTGCTTTATGGCAAAACAAGAAACGTTTTCTACTCTTAGGTTTATTCGGGGTAGGTAGCTACAACGTGCTGTTATATCTCGCTCTTCAAACATCTACCGCCATTAACGTCACCCTGATCGGTGCCAGCATGCCCATCTGGATGTTATTTATTGGTGCGGTGTTTTATCAAGTAAAGCCTAGCATCTTGCAGATGATTGGCGCAGTGGTGAGCTTGTTAGGTGTTGGTATTGTGCTTACCCGTGGAGATCTAGCAGCCTTACTGTCTATGCAAATGGTGGTGGGCGATCTTTTAATCATGCTGGCCACAATCTTGTGGGCCTTTTATAGCTGGATGTTGAGTCGACCAGGCTCTAGTTCGGAGCGCCAATGGCCATGGGCTGAATTTTTAATGGCGCAAGTAACGGTGGGTCTTTTGTGGACGGGATTTTTTGATGGTTTTGAAATTGCAGCTGGGCATGCCTTTCTGGATCTTAATTGGTGGACCACCTCTTTAATTCTCTTCGTGGCAATTGGCCCGTCCTTGATTGCTTATCGTTGCTGGGGTCTAGGTGTGAATGGAGCGGGTCCTACGCTCGCTGCCTTTTTTGCTAATTTCATACCCTTATTTACTGCGCTTTTATCGGCTGCCTTGCTGGGCGAGCCTCCCCAGCTATTCCATGGGGTCGCCTTTGCTCTGATTGTGGCGGGTATTGTTATCTCCTCAAAAAGAGGAAGGTAAATCTGCCAAAACTGGCAAAAATGACCTTTTAAGCAGGGTTTTGGAGTCCGGTCCCCAAGAAAGCCTTAAATCAGTATCATTTAGGGCTAATCACAGAAATCCCTAGGAAACTACTATGCCAGGCTTACTCCCCAATGTTGATCCAGATGGTTTATTAGAGTTCTCGGTTGTTTATACCGACCGCTCTTTAAATCACATGTCTGAAGAGTTCAAGCGCGTGATGGTCGATATTTCTAGCATCCTTAAGGATGCTTATAACGCCAGCTCTGCAGTCATCGTGCCCGGTAGCGGAACTTTTGGTATGGAAGCAGTAGCACGCCAATTTGCTAACAATGAAAAATGCTTAGTCTTGCGTAATGGTTGGTTTAGCTATCGCTGGACGCAAATTTTTGATTTGGCGAACATTACTAAAGACGTGACGGTTATCAAAGGCCATCAGTTAGAAGATTCAACACAAGGTGTATTTGCACCAGCTCCAATTGAGGAAGTGGTTGCCTATATCAAGAAAGAAAAACCAAGGGTAGTATTTGCGCCGCACGTAGAAACATCTGCCGGCATCATTCTGCCAGATGATTACCTCAAAGCAGTCGGTGAAGCAGTGCGCTCTGTAAATGGTTTGTTTGTATTGGATTGCATTGCCTCTGGTGCAATGTGGGTTGACATGAAGGCGTGTAATGTTGACGTATTGATTACTGCACCTCAAAAAGGTTGGAGCAGCTCCCCATGTTGCGCATTGATCGCTCTAGGTGAGCGTGCACGTGAGCGCATTGATGCAACCCAAAGCAGTAGCTTTTCTATGGATCTCAAAAAGTGGCTACAGATCATGGAAGCATATGAAAAGGGTGGCCATGTGTATCACACCACCATGCCGACTGATGCCTTAAAGATTTTGCGCAACGTAATGAAGGAGACCCAGTCGCTTGGCTTCGCTGTATTAAAGGATAAGCAAGTAGAGTTGGGCACAAAAGTGCGCAACCTATTAGTCTCTCAAGGCTATAGCTCTGTAGCTGCCAAGGGCTTTCAAGCTCCTGGCGTAGTTGTTAGCTACACCAAGGATCCTGATATTCAATCTGGTAAGAAGTTTATTGCCCTGGGTATGCAAACTGCTGCAGGCGTTCCCTTGCAGTGTGACGAGCGTGCAGATTTCCGCACCTTCCGTCTTGGATTGTTTGGTTTAGAGAAGTTGGCAAATGTTGATCGCACAGTTGGACATCTTGCTACCGCATTAGAAAAAATTACTGAGACTGAGGAACTACCTGCGTAATCAACTCAAGTAGTTCAGCATTAAGCAATAAAGGTCATCAGATGATGGCCTTTATTACATCTGGAAAATTGCATTGATCAGTCGCCTATCTAGCTAGTGGATTAGGAGTGGCATCGCCAATCTTATGAAGTACATTGTTATCGACATGATGAAATAACTCTGCTTGATCTTTAATCTTCATCACGGTGTCTTGTTCATAAGACCAAGTGCCATCATCGTGAATTGAAACCTGAATGCGAAACTCTACTGTTCTGAAAGCGTAGTCTAAGAATGGATTAGAGGAGATGCCCGCACAGCGATCACCTTCTTTTGCATTCAGTTCAAATTGCCTAGCATTTGCTGCAGCGTAACCAGAAGCCATCGTAATCATGCCTCGAGGAATAGTCAGTGTATGAATGATGTTGCCAGTTGCAGGCTCCCATAACCAATACCCTACTTGATCATGATAGGTCTTTACTTGGGCGGGCTTGGTAATGTGGGTGTGGTATCTCAAGCCATAAAAAAGCTGGGGGCCATTGGTTTGGGGGTCAATGGGCTGAAGCTCAATTCTCTCAACATAAGCTTGCTTCTTAGGTCCTTCTGCTTTGGGCTTTACGTCTAAGCCACGAACTCCTTCCCAGATGCCAGCCATGCCAGTCAAGGGCCCAAGCTGTTCTAGGGTATTGACGGAGTAGCCTTGGGGCTCAGTAAAAATGTCGTTCGGAAAACCACTCATAAGCAACCTTTAAAAAATGAAGCATTTTTCTCAAATTTTTGAGTATTATTAAATTATCCACAAACTATCTTGGAGAATTACATGATTTCTCGTATCGCGCGCTTGAGCCTGGCAACCCTTATTTCTGCTGCTATCGGCATTGCCCCCATCTCTGTGATGGCTGCTGATCCAGCTCCTGCACCTGCACCAGTGGCCGCACCTGCTGCCGCTCCAGTGGCCGCACCTGCCGCCACTCCGGTTGAGAAGTCAGCTGAGAAAAAAGCAAAGAAAAAAGCAAAGAAAGAAAAGAAAGCTGAGAAAAAAGCGAAAAAGAAGTCCAAAAAGAAGGCTAAAGCAGCAGCTGACGCCGCAGCTCAGTAATACACATAAATGAGTCCCCCTTAGTTGAGGGGCTCCGCACTATCGAAGTCATCAGATCCTTTGGGATTTGGTGACTTTTTTGTTGGCGCATCATTGCGCACTAACAACCACATTGCAGCCATCACCAAAGTCATGCCACCAATTTGTGTCCAAGTGATTGGCTCCGCCAGAATGAGGTATCCCATAAAGATAGTGGAGACTGGGCCAAGTATTCCAGCTTGAGCTACGAGTGGAGATCCGATGCGGTTTATGGCGATCATAATTAGCAACATTGGAATAACGGTGCATAAGCTGGCATTCAGTAGACTAAACCAATAAATAGGTAGAAGCTGTTCAAATATTGCCATTGGGTTGTGGATGGTTGATTGCACTATGCTCAAAAATGCCGAGGCTGAACTGGCATAGACAACCAAGCGCACGCTACCAATACGCTTCACCATTTCTCCGGCGCCAATCATGTAGGCTGCATAGGAGCAGGCACTACCGAATACGAGAGCCATGCCTAACCAAGCGCCAATGCCAGTGGAGCTAGTATCTTGAATAAAGACAATGAAAACGCCAATGTAGCCAACGATGAGAGAGAGCCACTGTAGTTTAGAGACCGGTTTCTTTAAAACAAAATAAGAGATTAATAAAACAATGGTTGGCGTGAGGTAGAGAACAATTCTCTCCAGGCCAACCGAGATGTATTGAAGTCCCAAGAAATCAATGTAGCTAGATAAAAAGTAACCTAAAAATCCGAGGAAAAATAATTTGGAGCGATCAAGCCAGGTGATGGGGCTCATCGCCTTGCGGCGCGACTCCCACCAAAAGATCCCCCAGAACAAGGGGAGCGCCATGAGCATGCGTAAGGCTAGGAGGGTCTCCGCATTTGCACCATAACCAAAGGCGAGCTTAACCAAAATAGCTTTGCCGGAAAATAGCATAGAGCCTACTCCGGCTATCAAAATGCCATAGAGGTAGCGTCGGTGGTGATGTGCTGCGCTTACTGAATGCATAACGATTTATAACAGCTTATTGAGTAGTGCTCGCATTTCTAAAATAGTCTCAGAGGGCGTTAGACCTATAGGACCAATCCCTTTACTCACTAGACTATCTGCCGCGCTGGCGTGCAACTCAACTGCAATCCCAGTGGCTTGCCATAGATCCAGTTGATGGCGTATACCTTGAGCGGCGATAGCGGCAATGCTTCCCGTCAGAATATCTCCCATGCCTCCAGTGCCCATACCGGCATTACCGGCAAGGCATTGAACTGGAGAATGTTGGGATGAGGCAATCAGAGTGTGCTGCCCTTTAAGAACCACGATCGATTGGGTTAATTCAACTAACTTTTGAATGGCGTCCACACGATCTGATTGCACTTTTTCTGTGGTGGTCATTAAAAGCTTTGCCGCTTCGCCGGGGTGAGGGGTGAGAACAGTCAACCCTGGAAGTGCTTGATTACGAACTTGTAGCTTCTCGAGTAGCTCAGTAGATTCACTGATTAAGTTGAGAGCATCAGCATCAATTACTAGTGGAATGTTGGAGTATGAAAGTGTTGCACCTAGGCATTGAATTGCTAAAGGAGATTTGCCAAGGCCTGGGCCAACAGCAATAACATCGGGCTGAGCGGTATTCAGTGTTTGACGAATATCGTCTGTCGCAAGATGAATCATGAGCTCGGGGTGATCGAAATCTGCGTGTGCTGAAGCAGGATCTAAGATTTCTAAGATAGTCCAGCCTGCGCCTAGATGTAAGCAAGCATTACCCGCCAAAATCAGAGCGCCCGCCATTCCTGGTGCGCCACCTATTAAAACAACTTTGCCTGCATTGCCTTTATGTTCTGAAGCCTCGCGCTCAAGAAATTTAACCAATTTAAGAGCGTCAAGGGTGTCTGGTTTGATGGTCATATTAATAGTATCGCTCTGATTTAAGAGGTCTTGAGCAAATTACAGGAAAGAGTATGCTGAACATATGAAGATCCAATTTCTTGGTGCGGCAGGTGAGGTAACAGGCTCTCGCCATTCAGTTGAGGTCATGTTATCTGGCATGCCAAGGCGTTTCCTGGTTGACTATGGCATGTTTCAGGGTGGCCGCGAGGCAACAAATAAGAATCTCGAGCCTTTACCATTTCCACCAAAAGATCTCGATTTTGTAGTGCTAACGCACGCGCATATTGACCACAGTGGTTTATTGCCTCGTCTATGTGCACAAGGTTTTGCTGGGCCCATTTACTGTACAAATGCCACCTTTGAATTAATAAAAATTCTATTGCTCGATAGCGCCCATTTGCAGCGCGCAGACGTAGAAAGAGCCGAGAGAAAGATCAAGGCAGGAAAGTGGCGTGGAGAGGTGCCTGTTGCGCTCTATTCCAAAGAGGAAGTTGAAATGACTCTGGCTCAGTTTGAGCCTTTGGCATATGGGCAGTCATTAGAGTTGATGCCTGGAATTCAGTTGGAATTTCATAATGCCGGACACATTTTGGGTTCTGCTATCGCTGTTATCGATGTTGTAGAAGATGAGCTTCAGAAAAAGCGTTGTGTATTTTCAGGTGACATCGGCATGAAGGGTAAAGTCTTAATGCCTGACCCTGATTTAATTCAAGAGGCTGATGTTGTTGTGGTTGAATCTACTTACGGAGATCGATTACACCGCAGCTTGCAAGATACCGAGGATGAGTTAGTTGAGGTTATCACCTCAACCATGACCGCCCATGGCAATGTAGTAATGCCAGCTTTTGCAGTAGGCCGCACTCAAGAGATTTTATTTCTCTTAATCGACTTAGTACGAAGAGGGCGTCTACCCCATTTAAGCATTTGGGTTGACTCACCTATGGCTACTGCAGCGACACATCTCACCCAGCACTTTTTCTCACAATTGGATGGCCAGTCTCAAGCTACTTTTGCATGGTACAAAAATAACCCGGAGTCTGTAGATCTTCGGTTTATTGCGGATGTGGAAGAGTCAAAAGCCTTGAATAAAATTAAAGGTGGAGCAATCATTATTTCAGCAAGTGGGATGTGTGATGCTGGTCGTATTATTCATCACTTAGCCAGTAATTTGCCACGTGCTCAAAATGCCATTGTCATAACTGGATTTCAGGCTTATGGAAGTCTGGGTAGACGATTGGTGGAGAAGGTGGAGAAGGTTCGACTATTTGGTGAAGAGATTCCGGTTAAGGCCTCGATTCACACAATTGGTGGTTTATCTGCTCACGCTGATCAGGCGGGTTTACTAGACTGGCTTAGAGGATTCAAGCGGGAACCAAGCGCTGTCTTTGTTGTGCATGGTGAACCAGAATCATCATCAGTTTTAGCTCAATGCATCAGGGACGAATTGCATTGGACTAAGGTCATTATTCCTGAGCGCTTGCATTCTTATTGGTGCTAACTCAATAATCTTATTTAGTCGGCCACTTTTGCGCCTTGGATGTTATGACGTTTCATAGCGTCTGCCACAAACCCAGTCTGCTTGAGTTCAGTGATGACACTGCTTAAATAGGCGTTTGCACTTTCATAATTGGCTCTAGCCTTAGGAATGCCAATCGCTTGATTGATCACCATGAAACGACCGGGTAGCATCCGTAATCCCCCGTAGCGCTTGGCATCACTCTCTAGCTGCTGTTTTACGCCTGCCGCAACATTTCCAGTTCCAGATATAAAGTCATCAATCACTGCCTGTGAGCTTGCGGCTCTCAGGAGGGTGGCATTCTTAATCTCACGCGTAAGGTAAAGATCATAAGCGCTGCCTTTGCCTACGACAATTTCATTGCCAGCAGCATCTGCTTCATCATTCGTCTTTAAAGCAGAGGAGGCCTTCACCATATAGGCGCCTTCAATTTGTATATAGGCTGGGGTATAGCTAATATCAGCGCCACGAATAGGATCTATCGCCACAAACACCAAATCAATTTCTCCAGTCTTCACTGCATCGACTGTTGCACCTGCCGATTTAAAGGGGATTAACTGCACGGGCAATGAAATGCGTTTTCCAATCTCATTGGCAATATCAATCGTCACTCCGTACAAGTTTTTTGAATTTGGATCTTCATTAGCAAGAACCGGATTTCCTAAATTAATGCCAACACGCAAAACACCAGTTGGGGAAAAAGAAGATAAGGTGGGCTGATCAATGGTTTTCATGGGCTTGGATGAATGACTAATAGCAAGTTGCGATATGCACAAAAGCGTCAGAGATAGGAGTGAGGAGAAAATCGGCTTCATCAAAATATAGAGATAAAAAAACCGCGGCAGACCGCGGTTTTATCAGCAAAAGAAGAAATTACTTCTTAGCATCAGCCGCTGGAGCAGCAGCAGGTGCTGTTGGAGCAGCGGCAGGAGCATCTTTCTTAGCTTCTTCCATATGAGCAGCTTCTGCACCATGCTTTTCGCCGCCCATATCAACGTTGCCGTCGCCTTTGAGGAGTAAGTAGGCGGTGGCACCAATTAAAACTAGCACCATGATGATGATTGAACGGTTGCTCATTGCTTTTCCTTCGATTTAGTTGATATTCTGGCAATCTTAACTCGGCTTAATTGCTAGGTAAATCCTGATAAGCCCTAAGCCCTCAAATCCTTGGCTAATCTAGGTGTTAATACTGATTTAGTTCGCAGAGTAAGATGGGCCTAAATAGATGTCAAAAGGTTGCAACATGAGTCCAAAACTCCCCATTAATAACTCACAGACGATCACTGAGTTTTTAAATCTTCACAAGAGTCAAATAGCAGAAGAAGATTCCGAGGATTCTTATAAGTTTGCTTTTGGTGATGAAGCCTTTTTAGCTCGAAGAGAGACTATGGGTATTCGTTTTGAGTTGGAGTTACTCAAGCCCGATGTGCTGCTTAAAGAGCACGGTATCGAGCATACGATTACTGTCTTTGGTTCAACTCGATTTATCAGTCATACTGAAGCATTAGCTCTGAAGAAAAAAGCAAAGACTCCAGAGGAAATTGCAGCCGCTAACAAATCGCTTCTGCACAGCAAGTACTACGAATCAGCCCGAGAGTTCGGTTCTTTGGTTGCTCATTACAACGCGACTCAAGAGAGTAACTTCAATAAACTTCATATTTGTACAGGCGGCGGTCCTGGAATTATGGAGGCTGCTAATCGAGGTGCATTTGAAGCGGGCGATAAAACTATCGGCTTTAATATCAGTCTACCTAGAGAGCAGCAGCCCAATCTATATGTCAGCCCGGGCTTAAGTTTTCGCTTTCATTACTTCGCGCTACGCAAGATGCACTTTATGTTGCGCGCTAGAGCAATCGTAGCTTTCCCCGGGGGGTTCGGTTCCATTGATGAGTTATTCGAGGTGTTGACACTGATCCAGACTAAAAAAGTTGTTCCTATTCCGGTGATATTGGTGGGCAAAGAATATTGGAATGAGATGATTAACTTTGATCACATGGTGGAATTTGGTGTGATTGATCAAGAGGATATGCAAACCATTCACTTCTCAGAGACTGCCCAGGAGGCTTGGCAGGTGATTCAGGATTGGTATCAATTGGGTTAACAAGCGCTCGCCTGTAAAATCACCACCATGAATCTATCTCAAACTAGCATCGCTACATCACTAGATCTTCCTGGCTATCTTTTGGGTGCCTCCATGCTCCTGTTGATCATGGTTTTTCATGGGGTAGCGTTACTGCAGATTGCCAAGCGCTATGAAGTGAAAACTTTTCTGTATTTGGCTGAGAAAAAATACTCTGCTGTGGCTCTCTGTTTTTACGTGAGCGTCTTCTGTTTGTTCTTAACCCATATCGCTGAAATACTGATTTGGGGTATTGCTTTGTACGCATTCAAGTTACTACCCGCTCTGGGGCAAAGTATTTTATTTAGCGGCAGTACCTATACGGCAATGGGATTTATGGAGGACATTCTTCCCGATGGCTGGAAGATGCTGGCAGTGATCATTGCTTTTTCTGGAATGTTTTCCTTTGCATGGACTGCATCAGTCATGATTTCCATGACCAAGAACTTCCGCCAAGCCTATACCAAGCTCCATATGAGAAAACTTAACATCTCATCTGACATCATTGATCGTTTTGAGTAATCGATGAGTAAAACTTGGGATGCCATCATTATCGGTGGCGGGGCAGCTGGCCTATTTTGCGCAGGAATTGCTGGTCAGTTAGGAAAAAAAGTACTTGTGCTGGATCACGCAGAGGTTTTGGGCGAAAAGATTCGTATTAGCGGTGGTGGACGTTGCAACTTCACCAATCTCCATAGTAGCCCAGCTAACTTCTTATCTCTCAATCAGCATTTTGTAAAAAGCGCACTCGCTAGATACCCCTCAACAGAATTTATCAAGCTGGTGACATCTCATGGCATTAATTATCATGAGAAACACCAAGGCCAATTATTTTGCGATGATTCTGCCAAACAAATCATTGAGCTATTGTTTGCAGAGTGCGCCAAAGGAAATGTGACCATACGTCATCCAGTCTCCGTGCAATCAATTGAGCAAGAGGATGATCGATGGCTCATCCAAACGAATGCTGGCACCGAAAAAACCAAGTCAGTAGTCATGGCAACGGGTGGTTTACCAGTGCCCGCCATTGGAGCCACTGCTTATTCCTTGGATGTTGCAAAGCAGTTTGGATTAAATGTGGTTGATCCTAGGCCTGCTTTAGTGCCACTCTCATTTACTGCAGATAACTTCGGCGATCTCAGTGAATTAGCTGGTCTAGCTGTCCCAGTCAGAATCGCCTCCGGCTCTAAGGGATATCGATATGGCGCCTGTAGATTCAATGAGGACTTACTTCTGACCCATAAGGGCTTATCTGGTCCCGCAGTTCTTCAGGCTAGCAGTTATTGGGAAGAGGGCGAACCGATTCACATCGATTGGCTTGGCGCAATTGAGCGTCCTGGAGGATTTAACTGCGATGAGCTTTTTAATAATGAAGAGAATCGCTTAAAGCTTACCGAAACGATTTTGGCTTCTGTGCTTCCTCAGCGCTTAGCTAAAGTATTTGCAGAGCAGCGCAATCTAATGAGTCGAAAATGGGCCGAAGTCTCTAAAAAGGATCGTCAAGCTCTCAAGGAGCTGCTCACGAATTGGTCTGTAAAGCCAGCGGGTACCTTGGGTTGGAAAAAAGCTGAGGTCATGTTGGGTGGGGTGGATACAAAAGAGTTGGACGGTCAAACGATGATGTCGCGCAAACACCAAGGGCTATTCTTTATAGGTGAGTGCGTTGATGTCACTGGTCATTTGGGTGGGCACAATTTCCAATGGGCATGGGCCAGCGGCTATGCTTGTGCACAATCCCTATAAATTTCTCATCGCACCAGGGCTTACTTCAGTTTTTTCTTCTTTTCACGCGAGCGGATATTTAAAAGCTCAACAGATAATGAAAATGCCATAGCAACGTAGACATAGCCTTTAGGAATGTGAACGCCCATCCCTTCTGCGATCAATACCACACCAACAACAGTCAAAAATGACAGGGCCAGCACTTTAATAGAGGGGTGGCGCTGAACAAAATCCCCGATGGGTTTAGCGGCAATCAGCATGATGAGCACCGAAGCAAGGACTGCTGCGATCATGACGCTAATTTGATCCACCATACCTACTGCTGTTATCACGCTATCTAGGGAAAAAATAATATCTAGCAAGCCAATTTGTAAAACAGAGCCAATAAATAAAGAGAGCATTGACTTGGCGCGGTCTTTCCCCTGAGAGTCAATTTGTTCATCACCATGTTCACCCACCTCTACTTCAATATAAATTTCTTTAGAAGCCTTCCAGATCAGGAAGAAGCCACCAAGCAATAAGATTAAATCTCTGCCGCTAATCAGGTGGTCGGAGATGCTTAAGAGGGGATTGGTAAGGCCCATTACCCACGATAGACTTAGCAATAAAAGAATGCGGGTGACAAGCGCAAACAAAAGACCAAAGCGGCGCACCTTCTCCCGAATTTCAGAGGGGAGTCTGTTGGCGATAACGCTAATAAAAATGATGTTATCAATGCCGAGAATAATTTCAAGGGCAGAGAGTGTCAGAAAGGCAATCCAAGCATTGGGATCGCTCAGGAGCTGCATCGTGCTTTCAATCATTTTTTACTTTGCGAATGGAGCTATTAATTAGAGTTTAGCGAATAACACCAAACCACTATTCCCGCTTAATGACCACATCATTAGTTGGGTTGATTTCTCATCCAATCCGCAGTGTTCAGAAAAGACTCTTCAAGTTGTTTCGCGGCATCACCAGTTATTCCGCAATCTTTCATAGCCTTATACATACAAGCTAACCATTGATCTCGTTCTTTTAAACCAATTTTGAATGGCAGATGTCGAGCCCTAAGCATGGGGTGGCCGTACTTCGGGGAGTAGATATCAGGACCTCCCATCCAGCCGGTGAGGAAGAACTTGAGTTTTTCCCTAGAGCCGGAAAGGTCCTGAGGGTGCATGGACCGTAGATCCTCAAAATGGGGTTCTAGGGCCATTAAATCGTAAAAACGGTCTACTAATGCGTCAATTTGATCTATGCCGCCTATAGACTCATAAATGGATATTTTTTCACTCATCTTGTCATTTTAATGCGGTAAATTCGGGGAATTGGCAGTTCGTCTATTTCGGTATAGAGTTAAATGCCAAAGCTTTATTAACCCTTGTTTATAGGAGCGTAAAAATGGATGCAAAAGAACTTCAAAAATGGCAGCGTGAAAAAGCAAAAGAATTATTCGATTACTCACATACTTTGCTTGAGGCAGCAAAAAAATTAAGTGAGCATCATATGGCGGAGATTGAGTGGGGTATGAAAAATGCCCTCGATAGCGCCAAGTCAGCCGCTAAGAACGATTTAGCTAAATTAAAAGACTTGCAGGAAGAAGCTGCAAAAGAAACTGCGAAACGTGCAGCTGCATATCAAAAGAAGGTAAAAGCAGTTTTAAAAGATCTCGGCGAAGGTGCTGCTGATGAAACTGAGAAGCATCTTGAAAAGGTTCGTAGCTCTTTGGTAACTTGGCTTGAGGACGCTGAAAATAAAATCCCAGCGCATACTGAAAAGCTATCTAAGGTAGTTCATGAAATGTCAACGACTGGTCAGAATATGTTTAAAGAAGGGCGTCGCATTGTGAACCAAGTGGCCGAGACTGCCGAAAAGAATATCGATGACTTGGTTAAAAAATCTGGTGGTAAGAAGAAGGCTGATGAATAGCCCTGATTAAACCAAACAAAAAAACCGCCTCATGACTGGGGCGGTTTTTTATTTCCAGCCTTGTAGCCATAGCTCGCTATTGGTGAGATCACGCCATGCAATTTGCGTAGTTTGCTTCGAGTAGACCGCCTCAATTTCGACGAACTCAATTTTCTCGTTTGGTGGTTCTGGCAGAATTACTTTACTCACCAAGAAATGCTTTTGCTTGGCAATCGGTTTAACTGCGGTCCATTTGGTGAGGAGTAATTTCTTAGGGCTGAGTCGATTCATCGGTAATGCATTCCTATTCTTTTTATAAGGCGGTGCACTGGAATTCTTGACCATTGATCAAAAGCAATCCTGAGGAGGGAGAAAATATGGTCTTCGATTGATTGGTTTGACCTGAGCATTTCTTATCAAAGTAGCTTTGGGTACCCAAACTACCGCAATAATCCAGTGCCGCCCCCTTAAATTCCATTTGGGCCTTTCGGAGCACCATGGTAATTTTAGACTCGGAAGGGGAGCTACAACTCCAAGTGGTGTATGTCTCTCGACCGCAGGCACTGAGCCCGAGAAGGATCGCAAGGTAGAAGGCTAGGCGAATTTGGGGAGGGATTCTCAAGGATTGCACCCCTAGAGGATAGCGATATTTCCAATATTTCGCCTAAGAATCAGGTTTGGTATTAATATTTACTGCAGATTGTTTAATAAACAACGCTTAGTCTTAATAAGACATTTAAAAACAAAAATATTGAAGGAGACGCTGTGGATACAAATCGGAGAGATGCGCTTAAATTAGGTGCATCTGCTGCTATTAGCGGTATGTTTATTTCTAATGCCATTGCTGCTACTGATGGTCAGCCGCCGATTGTGGTGGAGCCACTAACCGGTAAAGCAGGCCTTAGAATTGCTAACTATTTGCCAAAAATGGGTGCCACCTCAAGATTGGGATTGGTTACTAATGACGGTATGGTGGTTGATATCCCTGCGGAAGCGGCTCGTCAAAAAGTACAGCTCTCATTCGATCCTACCTCAATGATTTCATTGGCTGCCTCTGGCAACAAAGGCTTGAGTGAGTTGGCAACATTATTTAAAGGTCGTGGAAGTAATTTAGCCAATGTGAATAATGTGGTTTTGCTATCACCTATTCCTAAGCCACAAAGCAATATTTATTGCGTGGGCTGGAATTATCTAGACCATTTTGAAGAAGGCCTCAAGCATCGCGCCGATACTGCTGTGAAGGAGTACCCAAAGGTTCCTGTGCTCTTTACTAAAGGCACGCAAACTATGAATGGCCCATTCGATAACATTCCTTATGATGCCGGCATCTCCACCATGATTGATTGGGAGGCTGAGCTAGCAGTGGTGATTGGTAAAAAAGGCAAGAATATTTCTGAAGAGAATGCAATGGACTACGTCTTTGGCTATTCTGCCTTCAACGATACTACGGCGCGTGATATTCAGCAAAAGCGTCAGTCCGGCCAATGGTTTAAAGGCAAGAGCTTGGATGGTCATGGTCCAATGGGTCCATGGGTTGTTACTGCAGGTGGTGTCAATTTAGATGACACTCGCATTATTTGCCGTGTGAATGGCGTTGAAAAGCAAAACGCTAGTTACAAGCAAATGTATTTCAAGATCCCGGCAATTATTGCTGAGCTATCGCGTGGCTTAACATTATTGCCAGGCGACATTATTGCAACTGGCACTCCTTCTGGGGTAGGCGCAGGCAGAACTCCTCAGGAGTTTATGAAGCCAGGTGATGTTATGGAAACAAACATCACTGGCATTGGCATCATCCGCAACAAGATTGCTTAACTAATTAACTCAGTAAGCTTTCAGAACAACAGCAAGGACCTAGAGAACCCAGAAGTGATGAGTTCCGTCCTTGCCCAGTTGTTCCACTAAACCAAACTCCCAATCAAGATAGGCCTGCATTGCTGCAGGATCTACACTAGTGCCTTCATAAGGGCGCTTATAGCGATCCAGGGGAGGTGAGGCTAAATGACTCGGACCTTTTTCTAGATCTAATCCTGCCCTTACCCAGGCGGCATTACCACCTGCCAAAACGAGTACCTCAGCTTTAGTCAAGACTTGCACTTCCTGGGCAGCAAAAAGACTTAATTCAGCTGGTGCGCTGGTAATAACATAGCGATCTACCTGAGGAATTTTTTTCATTGCTTCAGTAAGTTGAGAACGGAGTGCATACCAACTTCCAGGGATGTGTCCTTTCACGTAGTTGGCATGTGTGCTGAAATCGATTGCAATGGTATTGCTATCGCTCTTAAGCCAATTGGAGACAGTAGCAGCATTAACACTCTCTATTTTTGGAAGGTCGGGTAGGGGCGCTTTCCAGATTCCTTTTTCCTTGAGATCGGAGGTATTGACTCCATCAAGAACATAAACATCCCAAGCCATTTGCGCCAACCAAGATGCGGGCATATTAGCGCGCACGCCACCACCACTTGGGTCTACCAACACTACACGTGCGCCACGAACTGGAGCAACCATCTCCGTTTCTTGTACAAGCTGTCCGCCTGGTACCGATCTAAAGCCAGGAAGATGACCTGCTTCATACTCTTCTGGAGTGCGCGTATCAAAGAAATAAGTCGTTCGATCGGCTTGTGCTTTCCATGTCTGTATATCGCCAAGGCTAGCGCGCTTAACGCCGGCTCGATCAGCAACACTGCGAGCGCGTACTGCTGCTTCATTTCTTGTGTCGTCACTCACTTCCTGAAACTTTCTGCTTTGTCCCTTATCCAATTCTTGGCCGGCAAGCGTCCAGCCAATCGTGCCATTACGTAGCGCATTAACTTTGTTTGGAATGCCGGCATTAATCAGCGACTGAGTGCCAATAATGCTGCGAGTTCTGCCGGCGCAGTTCACAATGACCTTCGTCTTTGGGTTGGGTGCTAACTCTGGAAGGCGCAGAACCAGCTCTGCACCTGGAACGCTAATACCGGTGGGAATGCTCATCGTGTTGTATTCATCAAAGCGGCGTACATCAACAACAACGACATCTTCTTTGTCATCGATTAATTGTTTTACTTCTTGCGCTGATAAAGAGGGGGTATGGACCTTGGATTCTACAAACTCACCAAATGATTTACTGGGAACATTCACATCTTTAAATACTTCACCGCCAGCTGCTTTCCAGCCTTGAACACCTCCCTCAAAAACCGATACATCGGTGTACCCAAGATTGATTAAGCGTTGCGCAGCTAATTGAGAAAAACCTTCGCCATCATCAAGGGTGACGATAGGTACATTTTTCTTTGGTAGCTTTGCGTAAGCATCAATCTCTACTCTGGAAAGAGGCAGGTTTGCGGCAAAGAGGGGATGCTCTTGCGCATGAGGATCTTCTTCGCGCACATCTAAGAATGCAATTTCTTCTTTGTTGAGGAGTTTATTGCGAACGAATGAGTGATTTTTAGTTTGAATTGCCATACTGTCTTTTGTATTTTTAATTGAATGATTATCTTTTAGTCTAACTTGGCGCCAGATTTTTTGACTACCTCACCCCAGCGCACAACTTCTTGATTGATATAGGCAGCCAGTTCAGGACGCGTCATTTTTGGTACGCTTGCGCCCATAGATGCCCAGCGTTCCTTAATATCAGGAGAGGCAAGTGCTATTTGTGTTTCTGCGCTCATCTTGTCAACGATGTCTTTGGGTGTTCCCTTGATTGCCCACAGAGCATACCAACTTGATACAATGAAATTAGAGATCCCTAGTTCTTGAGCGGTTGGCACATTTGGAAACGCATCCACTCTTTTGGAGGTTGCAACCGCAACCGCAATAAGCTGCCCATTCTTAATGAATGGTGCTGCACCTGCCAAGGTATCAAACATCATGTCCACTTGACCGGCGACAAGGTCTTGAAGGGCTGGCCCAGTTCCACGATAAGGAATGTGGGTGATAAATAATTTGTTCTGTAACTTAAATAGCTCACCTGTTAAATGCTGCGAAGTCCCATTGCCTGTAGAGGCGTAGTTATATTTTCCTGGATGCTTACGAATCTCTTCCATGATAGATTTCAAATCATTTTTTGGAAACTTGTTTGGGTTTACAACAATGACATGAGGAACGCTACCAATGATCGCGACTGGCTCAAAATCTTTGGTGATGTCATATGAGAGGTTTGTATACATGCTTGGGGCAATAGAGTGATGCACTGCACCAAGAAGCCAGGTATAGCCGTCCGGCGCCATTTTTGCTGCAACTGCAGCACCCAGGGTTCCACCTGCACCACCTCGGTTATCAACCACGATGGCGTCATTCAGTTGGGTTGAAAGCTGCTTTGCTAAGGGGCGCCCAAAAGCGTCCACAGCCCCACCTGGTGGGAAGGGGTTAATAAAAGTAATTGGCTTGTTGGGGCTTGGCCAAGAGCTGGTTTGGGCGTTTGCTGAGAGTCCAATTAGGCTGCCAATAAGCAATAGAAGGAAATTTCTAATCATTTTTTGTCTCTAGTTTATTTATAGTATTTGTAGGGCTATTTTGGCTGAAGCCGCCAATATAAGAGTTATCCCTGATTTAGGGGGCGATTTTCTATGGTTTTTATAGGGATATACTGATCCAGCTGTCGGTATAAATATTCATTTGTTAATAGGAGACGAGATGTCACAACACGATACATTGTTGGCTGCTTTTGAAACATACAAAGCTGAAAACGAAAAATTCATTGAAAAAGGTATTAAGGCATCTGCTGCTCGCGCACGTAAGGCCTTGCAAGAAATCGCCGGTGCCTGCAAAGAGCGCCGCAAAGAAATCACTGCCGCTAAAGAGGCAATGGAAGCTAAGAAGTAATTCTCACTCCGGACTGATTGATAAGCCTAGCTTTTGCGAGCTAGGCTTTTTTATTAGTGACTTGCACTTACAGTACTTTGCTTAAATAGCAATGCCAAACAAAGTTAGTTTCATTGCTTTGCTACGAATAGGAACGAGCATTTGATATTCGGGGCTATTGGCCCAAGCATGAACGTCTTGCGCGTTGGGAAACTCGAGCTCCACAAAAGATCTGAAGGACGCAATTCCTAATTCATTCCAGAATAATTCTACAACTGAGCCACGGTTCTTGATAGAGCCCTTGTAGAGCTCAACCGTTTGCCCAACTTGAGAACGGTATTGCTCAAAAGCGCTTTGATCCATTAACTCCATCAGCCCAATGACCTTCACCATTATGACTCCTCATATAGATTACCTAATGCTAAGAGAGTATATCCACGCTATAGTTAGGTCATGAATACAGAGCAATTTCAACGGTTACTTGAGCAGGAAGGATTTCCTGAGCCGGTAGAGGTTGAGCAAGCCCCCAATAGTCAGCTTAGTAATCACGAGCATCTATTTGAAGTAAGGGCGCTAGTGATTCAAGGCAGTATCGATATCACTATTCATGGAAAGAATAGGACCTACCAGGCTGGTGATGTGTTTGAGTTGGGATTTAAAGAGGTGCATTCCGAGTCATATGGGCCTGAGGGGGTGAAATACCTAGCCTCTAGAAAACAATAAACAATATTAAGAAATTGAGAGTGATATGAAAATCGGTTTTATTGGACTTGGCAATATGGGCTTACCAATGGCCCTGAACTTATTAAAAGCAGGACACCAAGTTACAGGTTTCGATTTGGTAAAGAATCAGCTTGATGTTTTTGCAGCTGCAGGAGGTAGCGTTGCAGCAAATGCAAACGACACTGCAAAAGATGTCGATGTTTTGATCAGCATGCTGCCCGCCTCTCGTCATGTGGAGGGCTTATATCTTGGTGATGTCGGTTTGTTGGCAAGCGTGAATCCTAAAACATTGCTCATTGATTGCTCAACGATTTCGCCAAAGGTAGCTCAAATAGTTGCCGCTGCCGCCAAAGCAAAAGGCTTTGCCATGATTGATGCGCCAGTCTCGGGCGGAACTGCAGGTGCGCAAGCGGGTACTTTAACGTTTATGGTCGGTGGCGAAACGAGTGCAGTGGAGTGCGCACGTCCTATATTAGAAAAGATGGGCAAGAATATCTTTCATGCTGGCGGCAATGGGGCGGGGCAGACCGTTAAAGTTTGTAACAACATGATGTTGGGCATTCAGATGCTGGGAACAAGTGAGGCGCTGCGATTAGGCATCGCAAATGGCCTAGACCCCAAAGTTCTATCTGACATCATGTCTAAGAGTTCAGGGCGAAACTGGGCTTTGGAGCTTTATAACCCATGTCCAGGCGTCATGGAAAATGTCCCATCCTCAAAAGGTTATGCTGGTGGTTTTGGTGTAGATCTCATGCTCAAAGACATGGGGCTGGCAGTTGAGAATGCGGAAGATCAGGATGCTAGTGTTCCCCTTGGGAAATTAGCGCAACAACTCTATGAGAGTCACAGCAAAGCCGGTAATGGCCAACTGGATTTCTCAAGCGTCTTTAATTTAAAAAAATAAATTAAAGACGCTCCGTAGCCCAGACAGATCAACTCTGGAGGGTCTCAAAATCCTAATTGCAGCTTGGTTTAGCGGTTAAAGCTTCTTTTAGGTGGGCTACTACGCTTGGCAGGAGTCTTCTTCGCTGGAGCTCCAACTGTTCCGGCAGGTCTTGGCTTGCGAGATTGCTGGTGTTGCTGACTACGCAGCTGAATCGGTTGCGCCACGGCATTTGGATCTGGTTCGAATCCAGCAATCACTTCTTGAGGCAACTTTTGCTTAATCAGTTTTTCAATATCTCTGAGCATTTGATGCTCATCAACGCACACCAGGGAAACTGCTACGCCATTTGAACCTGCGCGACCAGTACGCCCAATACGATGGACATAATCTTCAGAAACGTTTGGAAGGTCATAGTTCACTACGTGAGGGAGTTGGTCAATATCAATACCGCGTGCAGCAATATCGGTGGCAACCAATGCGGTTAACTTACCTGCCTTGAAATCAGCTAAGGCTTTAGTACGAGCGGATTGGCTTTTATTGCCATGAATGGCCATACTCGTAATGCCATCCTTTTCTAATTGGGTAACTAACTTATTCGCGCCATGCTTAGTGCGGGTAAAAACTAGTACTTGCTTCCAGTCGTTAGTCTTAATGAGATGGGCTAGCAGGGGATGCTTGTTGGTTCTATCTACTGGATGAATCAATTGGGCAATTGCTTCATTGGCGCTATTGCTACGAGCTACCTCAATCAACTCGGGCGAATTGAGTAAGCCATCTGCTAATTGCTTAATTTCGGTAGAGAATGTTGCTGAGAACAAAAGATTCTGGCGCTTTTTAGGTAAGGCAGCCAAGATCTTTTTAATGTCTCGTAAGAAGCCCATGTCTAACATACGATCGGCTTCATCTAATACGAGAATCTCAATATCGTTGAGTGATACGCAATTTTGTGACATGAGATCAAGCAGTCGACCTGGCGTAGCTACCAATATATCGAGACCGCCAGCAATGGCTTTGATTTGCGGATTAGCGCCAACTCCGCCAAAAATCACAGTGGATTTCAAGCCGGTATATTTTCCATAAGTCACAACAGACTCTTGGACTTGGGCGGCTAACTCGCGAGTGGGAGTCAAAATGAGAACTCGTAATAATCTTTTGCCGCTAGATTTAGGGGTGCTGCTTAAACGTTGCAGAATTGGAAGCGTAAAGCCAGCTGTTTTTCCTGTGCCGGTTTGAGCGGCAGCCAAAAGATCGCCACCTTTTAGGACGGCAGGAATCGATTTTGCTTGAATTGGGGTAGGGCTGGTGTAGCCTTCTTCAGCAATAGCGCGAAGAATGGGTTCTGATAAACCAAGATCTGTAAATAACATAGGGGCCAATAAAGTATTGACCCGTATTCAATTAAACGACTATCCCGGTCAATGGGGTGAGCTGCCACGCTGGAGCGTTTGCAGTAAGAATCTCTATTTTAAGTCATCAACCTCAAAAGCTCGGTAATTAGAGAATTACGCTGGATTCCAGAGATTTGGCACGACAGTATTGGCATAACCGGAGACGAATGACTTTTCTGCACCGGTTTCAGGGTTAAATACCGAGCGATGAATGCGGCCGATATTGCCACCATACACGTGAATGCTGATTGAAGTTTTGTCGTGCAAACTATTCTCGACCACATGAATGTCGTGAGTATCTGGTGATACGGTATCAACGTGCCCGGGCAGGCTGACACATGCATTGCCTGCTTTGAAGCTGGAATCTGCTTGGCGATAGTAGGGTGTGCCCGTTTCTTGACCGCGCAACTGACCAATCATTCCCCAAACGGTGTGATTATGCAAAGGCGTTTTTTGTCCGGGGCCCCACACAAAACTCACTACAGAGAATCGATCCAATGGGTCTGCATAGAGAAGATATTGCTGGTAGTACTGCGGGTGCGGTTTAGTGAACTCTTCTGGCAACCAATCATCCACTGCAATCAGCTTCTCTAATATTTTCTTGCCTTCAGTAAAAACGATCTCTTCACTTGGCTTTTTCTCGAGTAGCAAACTGAGTTCTTGAATAAAGGTCAGTAATTTTCCGTCAGACATTTTTTGCTCCATTACATACATCACTCATCTTGGAATACACAATCAGGCCATGCCTTAGGTTTGAGTGTGTTGGTATCAACGCAAACGATATGCAGCAAGGCGCTCGCAATAATTTGGAATTCTTCGCTGTCATGAAGCTTTCTTTGCGCAGTCTGTTTAACGCTCACCTGGGTGCGGCCGCGATGTTCAATCACTTGGTCTATGTAAAGCAAGTCATCTAGACGCCCTGGTTTATAGAAGTTCATTGTGAGTTCGCGCAACGGCATCACCATATTAAATTCATTCTCGAGTTTGGTAGGGCTTAAGCCTTTTTGAGCAAGCCACTCTGCACGGCTGCGTTCAAAAATCTCTAGATAACGTCCGTGATAGACAAAACCTGCTGCATCTGTATCTGAGTAACAGACTCGATGGGTATAGATAAAGGCGCTGGTATTTAGATTGGTGTTAGAGGTCATCGGTTATTAAATTTATTTTGACAATACAAGAATCATATTACGATGAGCAATACCAGCCTCATCATAGGTGGGCCCCTGTACCTGAAAGCCTAGTTTTTGATAGAAAGGGATGGCGGCTACTTGGGAGTGCAAAACGATAGACTCTGCCCTTTGAGATTTAGCGAGGTCAATCAGCTTTTCCAGGATCTTCCTTCCAATTCTCTGATTTCTAAATTGCGTCAAGACAGCCATACGTCCAATTTGGGATCGCCCGCCACCCAGATCCACCAGTCTTCCAGTGCCAATACAATGTGACTCCAGATAGGCTAGGGCATGAGCGGCAGAAGGGTCGAATTCATCCAATTCAAGCTCGGCTGGGACTCTTTGCTCTAGGATAAAGACCTCTTGGCGCACCCAAAAGGCGTCTACTTCAGCCTCTTTCCACGGTTTTATTAGTATTTCCAAGATGCCCAGTGCCTCCAAGTGCTGTTTCCATCCAATTTACCAAATAAAGGTAAATATGAGCACAGTTCGAAGCTGTACAAAAAGCGCCTCATTACATGGTTACAATGAATTGTGGCTCTGGATTGAGCCCATTCGTAACCTTTTACTCAATTAGGAGTTATCTTGAAGAAATCTTTATTAGCTGGTTTATTTGCTGCAGTTGGCATTACCTTTGCAAGCTCTGTTTTTGCACAGCTTCCTGCAAAGATGTTGCCTTTAGCTGCTGATGTTGTCGTTTTGAGCGCAACCGTTGATTCAGTAGATGCAAAGAAGCGTATCGTTGTATTGAAAGATGCTAACGGCAATTTGGCGCAGATGAACGTCGCTAAGTCAGTAAATGATTTAGATAAAGTTAAAAAGGGCGACGTGTTCTTGGTTGAGCATGCGCAGGCAGTTGCTGTTGGCTTAACTGCTGTTGGTAAAGATCAAAAACCAGGTGTTTCAGGCGTTCGCTCTGTAGTGATCGCTGGCAAAGGCGCTACTAAGCCATTTGAAGAGACAGCTGAAACTGTTTATGCAACTGTAAAGATCTCAACCATTGATCAAAAGACACGTATTGTGAGCTTCACATTGCCAAGTGGCGAGAAGCAAAAAGTAAAAGTAGATCCATCTGTTCTTGGTCTTGAGAAGTTCAAAGCTGGTGATGACGTGATGGTTGAGTTTGTTGACGACACAGCTATTGGTTTCGTAACACCTAAGAAGTAAGTATGAATAAGCAGTAAATAACTGGGCTGTATGCTAGTTGTAAAAAAGCCCGCAGATGCGGGCTTTTTGCTTGATGGGACTAGATTATTTTTTAGCGTTTGGAAAGAAGAGCTGCTCGCCATCAATCTTGTAGCTAGCAATGACGTCCTGCCCATTTTTAGAGATGAGCCAATCAATAAATTCTTGACCCTGTACTTTTTTCACATGAGGGAACTTGGCTGGATTAACCAACATCACACCGTATTGGTTAAATAGCTTTGGATCGCCTTGCACAAGGATGACTAGATCGCCACGATTCTTAAAGCTGAGCCAGGTGCCACGGTCAGCCAATATATAGCCATTCATAGCGGAGGCGGTATTGAGGGCAGGGCCCATACCTGAGCCTGTTTCTTTGTACCAAGACTGACTGGAATAAGGGGTGATGCCTGCACCTTTCCAGTAGCGAAGCTCTGCAGCATGTGTACCGCTTTTATCTGCACGTGATACAAAAGGAGCTTGTGCAGTAGCAATTTTTTGGAGTGCAACTTGAATATCCTTACCACCAGCAATTTTTGCTGGATCTGATTTAGGTCCAATGAGTACGAAATCGTTGTACATCACTTCGTAACGCTTAGTAGAAAAACCTTCTTCCACAAACTTCTCTTCAGCAGGTTTGTCATGAACAAACACCAGATCTGCATCACCGCGGCGGCCAATATCTAATGCTTGACCGGTTCCAACAGCCACAACCTTAACCTCAATACCAGTCTTCATCTTAAAGATGGGGAGCATGTAATTGAACAGGCCAGATTGCTCAGTGGAGGTAGTGGAGGAGACCACAATGCTTTTTTCTTGGGCGAAAGCCTGTGAGCCGTTGAGGGCAATGGCCGTTAGGGTCGCTAGAAGTAGGTTGCGGATTGATTTTTTCATAGGCGTGCACTGAGTAATTTATTAAGGTAATATCATCGCATAATTATTACCACTTGAATATGCAATCAATTACATATGCAAATTGAAGTTAGACCAACCTTAGTATTAAATAATCAAGCCAAAGGCGGGGTCCCTATTGATTTGGTTTGGCTGTCTCAGCTGTTAAGGGATATCGGTCGCGGTAACTCGTTAATTTCAGCAAGTAAAAAATCCAGCACCTCTTATCGAAGCGCCTGGGGCAAGATGAATGATGTGGAAGCTGCGCTTGGCATGCCACTCATTACGAGGACTAAAGGACATGGCTCAAAGTTAACAAAACTCGGCGAGTTTTTAATTGAGTTTATTGATGAGATGCAAGCGGGGTATGTTGAGCATGGAAGCGCATATCAAGATACCTTACTTAAAGAAATTAAAAAGATTCAAAAGACTGATAGTAGAAAATGGAAGTTTCTCTCTAGCAGTGATTCCATCATTCAAAGGGCCGCCGCAGAGATTAAAGGCTTCGATTTGAAGATTGCTGGTTCGGGAGAGTCCCTTGAAAAGCTTCTGAGTAACGAAGCTCATATTGCCGGATACCATGTATCAGATGAGCGAAGCTCAAAGGCTATTCATCATCGCTTGTCAAAAAATGATATTCAAATATATCCTGTCATGAAGCGCACACAAGGCTTGCTGGTGAAAAAAGGAAACCCCCTCCGCATCTCTGCTCTCTATGATTTGGTGAATCCAAAAATTCGCTTTATTAATCGTCAGATCGGCTCTGGCACAAGACTACTACTTGATGGTCTGCTGATAGAGGAGGGTATTGATCCTTCTGAAGTGAATGGCTATCTGCATGAAGAGTTCACTCATTCAGCGGTTGCGAATGCTATTTTGGCCGACAAGGCTGATGTAGGTTTGGGCGTGAAAAATATTGCTATTGAAAATGGTTTGGGGTTTATACCGCTTAAAGATGAGTTATTTTTCATCGCCATGCATAGGGAGATGGTTGCTCAATCAGAGACCTCCAAATTAATCAGGAAGATAAGAAGCTATTCGGGAGATACGCCTGGATATAAGGCTGTAGGCCTTAATCGACAAATTGAGGGTTGGTTGTAACGTAAAGAAGTAGCTACTGTGTAGTAAATATAACTATAAATAGGAGGCAACATGTTTCATCTATTAGATAAAGAAAGAACGATTGCAGGGCCAGGCTTTAATCGCTGGCTTGTGCCACCGGCGGCGTTAGCTATTCACCTGTGTATTGGTATGGCGTATGGCTTCTCAGTGTTCTGGTTACCGCTATCTAAGGCATTGGGTGTTTCACTAGGCGGTACTGAGGCAATTAAATGTGCTGCCGATGTTGGCTTCTTTGCGCAACTTTTCACAACTACTTGTGACTGGCAAATTTCGACCTTAGGTTGGATGTATACATTATTTTTCGTGTTCCTTGGTATCTCTGCTGCTATTTGGGGCGGCTGGTTAGAGCGCGCGGGTCCACGCAAAGCGGGTATTGTAGCGGCTTGTTGTTGGGCTGGTGGCATGCTCTTTTCTGCCTGGGGTATTTATCTCCATCAATTCTGGATGATGATTCTCGGCTCAGGTGTGATTGGAGGTATCGGCTTGGGGCTGGGCTACATCTCACCAGTTTCAACCTTGATTAAGTGGTTCCCAGACCGTCGCGGAATGGCAACTGGCATGGCCATTATGGGCTTTGGCGGTGGCGCAATGATTGGCTCACCATTGGCCGCAATGCTCATGAAGAACTTTGCAACGCCTACTAGTGTCGGTGTGGCACAAACATTCGTGGTGATGGGTGTGATCTATTTCATCTACATGATGATTGGCGCAATGAGCTATCGCGTGCCGGCGAGCGATTGGAAGCCTGCTGGTTGGACACCTCCTGTTGCTGATACATCTAAGGCGATGATCACTACACGCAGCGTTAGTGTTAAGAAAATCTGGGGTATTCCTCAATTTTGGTTGGTTTGGATTGTGCTAACTATGAACGTTTCTGCTGGCATTGGTGTGATTGGCATGGCATCTCCAATGCTCCAAGAAATTTTTGCTGGTAGCTTAATTGGTAATGCATTGAAATTTGGCGAGCTCGATAAGGGTCAGTTAGTAGCGATTGCTGGTATTGCCGCTGGCTTTACTGCGCTGCTGAGCTTGTTTAATATTGTCGGCCGTTTCTTCTGGGCCAGCTTGTCAGATAAGTTGGGTCGTAAATTAACTTACAGCATATTTTTCATATTAGGTGGGGTGTTGTATTTCAGCATTCCCTCTAGTGCTGCTGCAGGTAGTTTGGTTCTCTTCGTTGGTGCCTTCTGCATTATCTTAAGTATGTATGGTGGAGCCTTTGCTACTGTCCCTGCTTATCTTGCTGACTTGTTTGGTACTCAAAACGTAGGCGCAATTCATGGTCGATTGTTAACTGCTTGGTCTACAGCAGGTATCCTGGGTCCAGTGATTGTGAACTACATGCGTGACTATCAACTAAGTCTTGGAATTGCGAAGAGTCAGGTGTACAACCAGACGATGTACATCCTTGTAGGTATGTTAGTTATCGGCTTGATTGCTAATTTGATGATTCGCCCAGTTGCAGATAAGTGGTTTATGACTGATGCTGAATTAGCAGAAGAAAAGCGTCTTGCCCATGAAAAGGCAATGGGATCGATTGTTAAAGGGGAAGCTGGCCATGAGCATACCTCTACTTTGACAGTCATTTTGGCGTGGGCATTTGTAGGCATACCACTTGCTTGGGGTGTCTATAAAACCTTCTTAAGCGCTTTAAAGTTGCTTGGTTGATCAGGTTTCTAAGCATCGATAACCACCCTTCGGGGTGGTTTTTTATTTCTATCCGCTAGAATTAACTCAATCATGTTTATTCGCCCGATTTCCCTATTCGCATCGCTGCTTTTATTTACCAATCTTGCCTTTGCGCAGACCTCAACTGTTGCCGTTGCTGCCAATATGAAAGATGCTTTTAACGAGATTATGGTTGCCTTTAAGGCTAGCGGTAAAGCAGAGATGAGAGTGGTCTATGGCTCATCCGGTAACTTCGCGGCGCAAATCATGAACGGCGCTCCATTCAATCTTTTTATTGCGGCAGATGAGCATTTTCCGTTGGAGCTATTTAAGAATGGTAAGACGGTAGATGAGGGCGCTACATATGCGATTGGTAAGCTTGCCTTAATTGCCAAAACCTCATCTGGGATTCGTTTGGCTGACAGCAAGACAGAAATTGCTCGGGCAATTGCACAAACAAACAAAGTGGCAATTGCTAAGCCAGAGCTCGCTCCTTATGGTAAAGCTGCGGTTGATTATCTCAAGGCAGAAGGCCTATGGGATCTGGCTAAAGACAAGCTTGTCTATGGAGACAACATTGGCGTAGCTACAACATATGTGGTGAGCGGTGCGGCAGATATTGGTTTTACTGCCTTATCTTTGGCCAAATCTCCAGAGGTCGCAAAAGAAACTAGCCTCCTTTTGGTCGACGCTAAGTTATACGAGCCCATTAAGCAGCGCATGGTGCTAATAAAAGGTGCGCCCCAAGAATCAGTGGATATGTATCGCTTTATGCAGGGACCCCAAGCCAAATCCATTTTGCAAAGGTATGGATACATCACACCTTAGTAGCTAATTACTTGGGTGCTCTCATGTACTTCAGCATCTCTTGTAAAGCTTCTTGCGGCGACTTCTCTAGTTGCTCTACTACTGCGTCATAGTCTTCGGCCGGCCGGTTCTGGCTTAGCTTAAATTTACCCACCAAACTACCGACCTCAATCTCGATGCCAATGATGGCCTTGAGCATCATTTGCACGTATTCTTCTGGGGCGTCGTCTAACTTCCAGTTAGATTGATAGGTTGGTTCGTGAATGTTGGTCATTTGCGATACATGACTTCTTAGCCACTGTGCATCCTCAATCAACTTAATGCTACCTTCTGCATGAACCGCAGCATAGTTCCATGTAGGCACCACTTTCCCACTCTCTTGTTTTGATGGATACCAAGATGGGGTTACATACGCATTCGGTCCATTAAAGATCGCTGTAACTGATGTGTTGCTGCTGCTCGCCACCCTAACAAGCGGATTCATTTTGGCGACATGTCCATAAAGCTTGGTTTTATCTGGGCTCAACATGAGGGGTAGGTGATTGATTTCAAAATGGCTATCCAGATTCGCAACAATAGTCGCCAATGGATATTCAGAAATCAGCTGGGCTAATACCGCTTGATCTTCAACTAAAAAATGTTTTGGTATGTACATAAGAGGCTAGGCAGAATGGGTAAAAGGTTGTATTTAATAAGAACATAGCAGAGATTGAGCCCTTGTTCTTAAAATTCGTACTCCACCTGCATTCTGATGGTGTTTTTTGGTGATGCCGTGGTAGTTCCCCAAAGGTAGGCTACGTTGTATTTCAAGGCTTCCTTGCGGCCCAGTTTAGTTTTTCCAAAAATGGCTGGCCCCGCACTAGATTGTTGTTGTTCATTGGTGTTCCAGCTATTGACCTGTCCTAGCCAAGAGTAAATCTGAGCTCCAAGCTCCAGCTCTGGTTGAAGGCGGTACTTCACCTGGCCCTGGTAGCCGAAATAGGTCCCCTGATTTTCGGTGCCAGTGTAATGTCCTTGCATCAAGACGTTGAGATTGGCGACCCACTTTTTCCATTCACTTTGAAATAAGAAACCGTATTTCGCTTCATATCCTTCATTGCGATTTTGAGGGCGCTCTAGCTCAATTAGAAAGCCGACATCAACTGGGTATTTTCCAGTTTCAGTCAGTTGAAATTTATTCTCCCATTCCACTGCATCAAATTGAGAGTTGGTGCCATCCCAAATAGCTTTTCCATAAATCTCAGTGAACCACCAGGAGTTCACGCCATACCCGAAACCAATAGAAGCGCCTGATTGTCTATTGTCTTCACCGCTTCTGGGAGTCTGGGTTCCAAACTTCGTGTCTATCTCTCTTTCACCTTCTTCCACTCTTGGGGTGTAGATGTAATCTGCTGGCCCGCTTAAGTATTCACCAGCATGAACCAAGGGGCTTGCAGAGAGAAGGGCCAGGCAACACAAGCCTTGCATTAAATTGTTTCTCATCATCATTTAACCCTCACCACACCTTGAGCAGTTTCCGGACTAAATTCGCCTTCAAATTTATAGACACCAGGACTTAAGGGTCCGATGTAGAAAGAGGCTTTGCTTTTGGCTTTGATTAATACCTCTCTGTTGAGGTCGTAGCTTTCAAATTCCTCTGGAGTGTCATCCAGGTTTTCAATCGTGAGTTTTACTTTGGTATCGGCGGGGATATCAATCTCTGATGGTAAAAATCGCCCATTTTTAATTGAAATCTGGATATCGTTGCTTGCTCCATAGGCAATATTTGTCAAATTTAACAACAAGAAAATGCTGATAAGTAACTGTTTTGTATAAGTATTTTTCATAAATGAGAACCATTCTCAAGTATAAGGTATATAATGAGAATCGTTCCTATTTATTGATAAAAGTGACAATCCTCCATGCATTTGGACCAGGTTGATTTGGAAGTTCTTTACCGAGTGAGCGCGGTTAACGCGCCTAAGGGTGCCCCTCAAATTAAAGGGCAGCTAGAAGATATTGGATTTTTACCTGGTGAACAGGTGACTCTTCTGCGCAAAGGTTTGCTTGGTAAAGGTCCATATATGGTTCGCGTCGGAGCTTCCACATTCGCATTGCGTCAAGCCGAAGCTCGCATGATCACGGTCGATGCTATTTCACATGCCTGAATCTAAAGTTCACTTTTTCTCGAGTGAGCCACTCGTAGCTTTATTGGGTAATCCCAATTGTGGAAAAACGGCATTATTCAATTTGCTGACTGGCAGTCGTCAAAAGGTGGCGAACTATTCAGGCGTTACTGTTGAGCGCAAAGAAGGGCGCCTATCGCTCGAGTCCGGAAAAAATATTCGCATACTGGATTTGCCTGGCGCTTATAGCTTGTATCCAAGATCCTTAGATGAGCGTGTGACCTGCAACGTATTGCTTGGTCGAGCTGAAGGTGAAAAACGTCCTGACCTGGTGATTTGCGTATTGAGCGCCATGAATTTGCGTCGTAACTTGCGTTTAGTACTTGCTGCAAAGCGCTTGGGGCTGCCTTGTATCGTAGTACTCAATATGCTTGATATTGCTAAGCGTCAAGGCCTGCATATAGACACTGCCGCACTTTCAAGTGAATTGGGTTTGCCGGTGCTCACTAGTATTGGCATTCAGTCTGATGGCGCTGATGAAATCAAGCAGTTCTTATCGAATCTGGACTGGCGTAATCTCAATGGATTGCGCACAGGTACTAGTGATGCGACCCTAGAGAATGTTGCCTCTCATATTGCCCATACTGAATCTGACAATATTCAAGTTCAACGAATTCTGCAAAACCTCAAGCTAGATCAAATCATTCCCGATCAATTGAGCGATCGTTTAGATGCGGTATTACTCCATCCAGTTTTTGGCCCCATCATTTTGGTGGCCTTACTCTTTTGTATTTTTCAGGCTGTGTTCAGTTGGGCTACGGTACCCATGGACCTGATTAAATCCGCAGTAGACTTTCTGGGTGATCAGATCGTCGAAGTATTGCCCAATGGATGGATACGTAGTCTATTGATCAATGGAATCTTGGCAGGTTTAGGTGGCGTGGTGATTTTCTTGCCGCAAATTCTGATTTTGTTCTTCTTTATTCTTTTGCTAGAAGAGTCGGGCTATCTTCCAAGGGCTGCTTATTTGCTAGATAGAGTGATGGGTTCTGTCGGCTTATCAGGCAGATCATTCATTCCACTTCTCTCCAGTTTTGCCTGTGCCATCCCCGGAATTATGGCCACCAGAAGCATCTCTAATGCGCGTGATCGCATGGTGACGATTCTGATTGCACCCATGATGACTTGTTCTGCACGTCTACCGGTATATGCCTTATTGATATCAGCATTCATTCCAGAGCAAAAGCTATGGGCGGGCATTGATTTACAAGGCCTAGTTTTATTCTTGCTTTATCTCGCTGGAATTTTGGGGGCGATGGCAGTAGCCTGGATTCTGAAGCGCTTTACGAGTGAGCAATTTAGGATGAACGCGCTCATGATGGAGTTGCCAAGCTATCACTTGCCTCGCTTAGGCAATCTAGCTATTAGCTTGTGGCAAAGAGCAGAAATCTTTTTGCGCCGTGTTGGCGGAATTATTTTGCTGATGACTATTGGTTTGTGGGTGTTATCTAGCTTTCCATTCCCGCCCGAGGGCGCAACAGGATCACCGATTCAATACAGCTTTGCTGGAATGATGGGGCAGGCCTTAGCGCATGTGTTTTCACCAATTGGATTTAACTGGCAGATCAGTATTGCTCTAGTGCCAGGTATGGCAGCCCGTGAAGTTGTGGTTAGCTCACTGGCAACGGTTTATGCGCTATCTAGCTCGAGTGTCGACGCAGCTGATGCGCTGATTCCCTTAATCTCCAATGGCTGGTCCTTAGCCACAGCTTTATCTCTATTGGCCTGGTTTGTATTTGCCCCTCAATGTTTGTCCACCATTGCTGCAGTAAAGCGCGAGACGGGTGGCTGGAAGATTCCGATCATCATGCTGAGCTACTTATTTACCTTGGCCTATATCGCCTCCTTTATTACCTATCACTTAGCTATTTATCTAGGTCTAGGTTAAGCCTGCTGACATCTATATTTGCTGCGGCACCGCATAAAAGGGTGCGGTAGTATTCTTGTTGTAGTTAAAAAATAGATAACAAAACAAGGAGATATAGATGAGTTCACGTCGCCAATTTATGAAGACTGCTTCAGCTGCTGGGGCCGGTTTAGTAGCTGCCTCTACTATGGGTGTAATGAAAGAGGCTTCAGCACATCCCACCTCAGTATGGGGAGGGGAGGTTTACACCGGTCCACGTGAAATGGTCAAAAACAGCAAAATTCTCTCGATCCAAAATGCGGATGGAACAGAAACCTTGGGTGTAGTTACCCCAAAAGGTGTTATCGATATTCGTGCCGTAGCTAAAAAAATGAAGATTGCAGCACCGACTACCTTGGATCAATTATTGCAAGAGGGTAATGCTGCGGGATTTAATAAGGTAGTAGCAAGCGCTGATAAATCTGGCGTGCCTTATTTAAAAGAATCGGACATTACTTTCGGGCGCCTGTTTAAAAACCCTGGAAAGATTGTTTGCGTTGGCTTAAATTACCGTGCGCATGCGGATGAGGTTGGTATGGCTCGCCCACGAGTACCGCCGCTATTCAATAAGTACAACAATAGTCTTACGGCTCACAACTGTTTATTGCAAATTCCACCGCCATCGGTTTCTTATAAACTAGATTATGAAACTGAGTTGTTGATTGTTGTCGGCAAGCAGATGCGCAATGTTCCTGAATCGGCTGCTTTGGATTATGTGGCAGGTTATTGCACCTCAAATGATTTCTCATCACGTGATTTGCAACTGGAATTGCCAAGTGGGCAATGGATGATTGGTAAGACCTTGGACCAATACGCACCAATTGGACCTTACTTTGTTACTTCTGACTTAGTGGGTGACCCTAATAAGCTTGACGTAAAGACTTGGGTGAATGGTGAGTTGCGTCAGAACTCAAATACTTCCGACTTTATTCACAATACCCAAAAAATGTTGTCTTACATCAGCACTTACTGGACATTAGAGCCGGGAGATATTGTTTTCACTGGTACACCGCAAGGCGTTATTGCTGGTATGCCAAAGGACAAGCAGGTATGGCTGAAGAAGGGCGATAAGATCGTAAGTTCAGTAGAAAAACTTGGAGATTTAAAGTTCACGTTGGCTTGATCACTCTAGAGTTTGTTTATCAAAAGAAAAGCTACCCTAGGGTAGCTTTTCTTATCAGTGGTTAGAAAGTTTCTTAAACACTTAATCTGCTTTACTCGGCAATAAAAGTATTCTCAAGCTTTCCAATACCACCCATCTCAACGACTACAACATCGCCGTTCACTAAGTACTTAGGAGGTTTAAAGCCGATGCCAACGCCGACTGGAGTTCCGGTAGCGATCAAGTCTCCTGGGTAAAGGGTGATGCCTGCAGAGACCGTAGCGATCATATTGGGGATGTCAAAAATCAGATCTTTAGTATTGGAGTTTTGGCGTAATTCACCATTGACCCAGCACTTGACTGGGATGTTTTCGGCATCGACTTCATCTGCTGTAACGACCCAAGGACCCATAGGGCAGAAGGTATCAAAGCTTTTTCCTAAAAACCATTGCTTATGTCTTTGCTGCCAATCACGCGCAGTCACATCATTGATAGCGGTATAACCCCAGACGTGCTTCATAGCATCTGCTTCGCTAATGCCTTTGCCGCCTTTGCCTATAACAATAGTGAGCTCCGCTTCGTAATCAATGCAGGTGGATACGGCAGTGGGGATGATGACGTTAGTATTGGGTCCGGTTACACACTCGGGCGGCTTCGTGAAAAAGATTGCGTGGCTTGGAATATCCTCACCTGGTTTAGCGCTGCTATCAAATCCGCTGTTGGAAAATTCTTTAGCGTGCTCATGATAATTTTTACCTACGCAGAAAATATTGCGACGCGGTCTAGGTACTGGAGCGAGTAGGCGGATGTCGCTAAACGCATGCGTGGAAGTAGGTTCTGGGAGCTTGCCTGCGAGGTCAGATTTGAGAATGGCAACAATGCCATCTTCACTAACGTCAACGCCTAAATCGAGCTCTTGAACTGTCGTGCCATCAGCAGACACAATTCCAACGCGAGTTTTGGTAGGCTCTTTGGCTAAAACAAATGCGGCATATCTCATGATTACTGTCTCCGGCTGGGGTTTTGTCTACGTTAACCCCTGTTTATTGTGATGAATCTTGTAGTAGGATAAAGAGCATAAATAATAACTAATTTACGTATTTGAGACAAAAAATGAGACAAAAATATTCATTTGCTACTGCCTTAGCCTTTTTATGTGCTTGCTTGGCCTCTCAGTGGGTCATTGCTCAAGCACCAGAAGCCTGGCCTACAAAGCCCATGAGTATGGTTGTGCCATTTCCGCCGGGTGGCGTTGCTGATACTGTCGGTAGACCGGTTGCAGAGGCACTTTCTCGTAGCTTGGGTCAACCGGTGATTGTAGAAAATAAAGCTGGGGCTGGTGGTGGCATTGGCATGGCAGCAGTAGCCAGAGCAAAGCCTGATGGCTACACGATTTTGATGGCCTTATCGTCCATTTCAATTATTCCAGAGGCAGATAAAGTGGTGGGAAGAGAGCAGTCTTTTCAACTCAATCAACTTAAGCCGATCGCACGCTTTACAGCGGACCCAACGGTTTTGGTAGTGAGGGCGGACAGCCCATGGAAAGATTACAAATCTTTTGTGGCAGCAATGCGAGCCAATCCCGGTAAATATAATTTTGGATCGTCGGGTAATTACGGCACGATGCATGTACCAATGGAGATGCTCAAGTCTTCAGAAAAGTTCTACATGGTTCATATTCCGTATACAGGTGCAGGACCAGCGATTGTGGGTTTATTGGGCGGCCAAGTAGATGCGATCGCTACTGGACCTTCTTCCATTGTTCAGCAAATTAAGGCGGGCAAAGTACGTGCATTGGCCCATTGGGGTGATGGCAGATTAGCTAGCATGCCCGAGGTACCTAGCTTTAAAGAGATGGGCGTTAAGGTTGAGTTCTCTCAGTGGGCTGGTTTATTTGTGCCCAGCGCAACTCCTGAATACATCACCAATAAGCTCCGTGAGGCTGCTAAACAAGCTGCGAATGATGAGCGGGTACGCACAGTGATCAATGGAGCTGGAAGTCCAATTCAATATATGGATGCGCCTGAATTTAAGACCTACTGGGATAAGGAATCTACTCAGATGGGCGAGGTTGTGAGAAAAATTGGCAAAGTTGAATAATGAAAAAACAATTCCTTTCTTCTTTTCTGATTCTGCTTTTTTCCCAAGCGCATGCCGCAACTGTCCAGGAGCAGATGGATCAAAATCCAGCAGTGAAAACAGCGATTGAAGAGCTTGTTCTTGCGAATCATATTTTGTATGACCAAAATGCTGTAGATGGCTATGGTCACATTAGTGTTCGTAACCCTGCCAATCCTAATACCTTCTTTCTCGCAAGAAGTGTTGCGCCATCCGTTGTCAAAGTTGAAGATATCATGGAATTTGATATGAATGGCAAAGCTTTAAACGGCGATACACGAGTGGCTTATGGTGAACGCTTTATTCATAGCGGCATTCTGAAAAATCGCCCCGATATTAATTCGGTTATTCACGGTCATGCTGCACCTATCCTGCCATACGGCTTAACAGGCACAACACTCAAGCCCGTCTATCACATGAGTGCCTTTTTGGGTGAGGGTGCACCGGTTTTCGAAATCCGAAATTTTGCTAAGCCGAATCCCGATACGGACATGTTTGTTAGCAATGGAGACTTGGGTGATGCTTTATCCAAAACTATGGGTTTGCAATATTTTGTTTTGATGCGCGGCCACGGATATGCTGCGGGAGCGGACTCCATTAAGAAAGCAGTCTTTAGGACGATATACGCCATTCAGAACGCAAGCATTCAGTCTGAAGCAATGAAGATGGGGCAGGTGCAGTACCTTAGTCCTGGTGAGGCCATCGCTTCGCAGGAAACGATTGAGAAAACCATTGAACGCCCATGGCAGCTATGGAGTGAGCGCGTCAAAAAACCCTAATTCTTGTTAAACTCACGCATCATGCAGATGCTAGCCCGCCCCTTCAAGACAGCACTTATCCAGGGGCTGCTGTTAACTGTATTAACCCTCTCGCCATCTGTCAGTATGGCGGTCCTGCAGGATGAAATTCAGGTCTACGATGACGAAATTAATGCCAAGGGTGAAGCTAGTCTAGAGGTGCATTTAAACAGTACTCCCCGAGGCATTCAAAATCCCTCCTATCCAGGAGAGGTGATGAATAACAATGGTGTGCGGGTTACTCCAGAGTTTGCTTATGGCTTAGGCCACGATCTAGAGGCTGGCCTATACATCTCTTATGTGAACTATGACAACAAGTTTCAATATGCGGCGACTAAGGTCCGCATGAAATGGCTACCAATACGCGAAGACAAAGGAGATTCTTTCTTTGCAGGTGCAAACCTAGAGTTAGCTAACGTACAACCGCAGTTTGAGGAATCTCGATACAACAGTGAAATGCGTTTCATTGTCGGCAAGCATTTTGATGAGTGGCTTTTCTCATTTAATCCGGTTGTAGATATGCCGCTCTCGCAACCCTACGTAAATCAGTCGCCTTATTTTTCCACGGCAACTCGTTTATCTAGAGAGGTGACACCTGAGTTAGCGCTTGGGGTAGAGTATTACTCCAACCTGAATCAACTTGGTCAGCCCATCAACTACCAAAATACCCAACAATTGGGATTCTTGATGATGTACTACGAAGGCAAACCACTTTCTTTTCAGGCTGGGGTAGGTAAGGGCTTCTCTAACAGCACGGATTCGTTAACGCTTAAAGCGATTTTTTCCATTCCATTAAATTAACGCGATTAGCCTTAATCAGGCTTAATGTTGGCGTCCTTAATAACTTTGCTCCACATAGTCATTTCATGTGAAATTCGCTTGCTAGAATCTGCGGGCGAGAGATAGTTCACATACACACCTGCCGCCAACATACGTTCTTGCACTTCAGGGCGCTGCAAAATAACCTTGATATCCGCACTGAGTTTATCGATGATGGGCTTAGGAGTTCCTGCTGGAGCCAAAATACCAAACATGCTCACCACATCAAAGTTGGGTAAGCCTGTGGCTTCGGTCACCGTTGGTACATCTGGCAATTGGCTAATGCGTTTTGCGGTTGTCACAGCTAAAGGCCTTAACTGACCGGCTTGAATAAATTGCAGAGCTGCTGGAACTGTTTCAGACATCGTAAGCACTTGACCGCCCACTAGATCAGTCATAGCGGGGCCACTACCTTTATAGGGTACATGCAATAAATCTAAGCCCAGTTGATAGCGAAACATTTCCATCGCAAGACGTTGTGGCGCACCAGCTCCAGATGATGCGAACGTGAGCTTGCCTGGGTTGGCTTTTGCGTAGGCAATGAACTCTTTCATATTCTTTACGGGGACTGAAGGGTTCACTACAAACACCAGAGGTACCACTCCCACCACGTCAACTGGTGTGAAATCTTTTTCGAGGTTGTATCGAATCCTATCTTTATCAAGATTTGCGTTGATAGAGTGTGAAGTGAGAGCCCCCATTAAGAGCGTATAGCCATCAGCAGGGGACTTGGCAACCATATCCGCACCAATATTGCCGCTATCGCCTGCGCGATTATCGGGAACTACCTGCTGGTTTAGTGACTTGGAGAGCTCTTGCGCTATGATGCGACCAATCACATCAGTAGCACCACCTGGTGGGTATGGAATGACTAGCCTAATAGGTTTGTCGGGATAGTTTTTAATAGCAGAGCTATTGGTTTGCGCCAATAGTGGAGTGGTGATCAGGCTACTGCAAAGGAGTAGGCCAAAGCCTCTAATTAGATGTTGTCTCATTTTGTATTTTTAATGGCGGGTTGAGTCACGATTTTCTATTATCTACAGATTAAAAATTCATGCGCTGCGTCAATGAACTGCAAATTTCCCTTATTACAATGAAGAAATGAACCTTGAGTCCCATCAAATCGAGATTATTGGATATTGCGCCGCATTCTTGACTACTATTGCCTTTTTGCCGCAGGCGATACAGTCTTGGCGCACCAAAGACCTATCGGGTATCTCCCTCGGGATGTACTCCTTATTTACTGCGGGGGTGGGTTTGTGGCTGGTTTATGGCCTCATTATTGAAAAGTGGCCCCTCATTTTGGCCAATGCTCTCACCTTTGCCTTGGCGCTCAGCATCTTATTGTTGAAATTGCGTCATACTTCTAAATATCAGAAATAAAGCACTCATTCATTAAAATTCTTCGAAAGGTTTTTATGTCTTCAGCATTCGTGATTGATCCCCCAGCAGTAATTTCATTGCCTGTGACTGGCGATACTCGTCGCTTCGCCGTGAATCGTATTTACTGCGTTGGTAGAAACTACGCCGATCATGCACGAGAGATGGGCCATGATCCTGATCGAGAGCCACCATTCTTCTTTATGAAGCCTGCTAATTCAATTGTGACTGATGACAAAGATATTGCTTACCCAAATTTATCAAAGGATGTTCACCACGAAATTGAAATGGTGGTCGCTATTGGTAAAGGCGGCGCAAATATCCCTGCAGAAAAAGCCTTGGAGCATGTCTATGGTTACGGAGTTGGTCTGGATATGACTCGGCGCGATCTTCAAGGTGAGGCAAAGAAGATGGGCCGCCCTTGGGATACCGGCAAAGCATTTGATCAATCTGCCCCTTGCGGTGAGATCACACCAGCCAGTCAGTGCGGTCATCCTGCCAAAGGCGCCGTTAAGCTCTTAGTGAATGGTGAAGTTCGTCAAGAGGGCGATCTCAATCAGTTGATTTGGAATGTGCCTGACACGATTGCTTATTTATCTACCTTATTTACCTTGGAACCAGGTGACTTAATTTTCTCCGGTACGCCAGCAGGTGTTGGCCCAGTTAAAAAAGGGGATGTACTTGAAGGTAGTGTTGCCGGTTTACCAAACTTAAATACAAAAATTCTTTAAATCAAAAAGAAAGTCGGATTGATGACAAGTTTTCTCAAGAAAGTATTGCTGATTAGTGCAACGTTAGTTGCATCGGTTTTTTTGGTTTCATGTGCTAATACTGAGAAGACCTCATCAACTCCACCTGCCAGTCTTTATGCTGATGCAGCTCCTTTAGATTTGCGAATCAGCAAATGGCCTTACCCGTACCCACTCAAAGAATTTAAAACTTCTTTACAGGGGCAAGCAGCAAGCATGATGTATATGGATGTTGCGGCCTTAGGCAAGCAAAAGGGTGTGGTGGTGTTATTTCATGGCAAGAATTTCTCCAGTGATTATTGGTCCTTCACTATTGCAGGCCTTTCAAAGGCCGGCTATCATGTGATTGCTCCTGATCAGATTGGCTTCGGAAAGTCTTCTAAGCCAGATGTGGCATACCACTTTGATGATTTAGCTGCCAATACGCAAGACTTACTGAAGTCCCTCAATATTAAGCAGGTTTCAGTCATAGCGAACTCCATGGGCGGCATGGTAGGTATTCGTTTTGCGCGCTTATACCCACAAACTGTCCAAAAGCTAGTATTGGAGAACCCTTTAGGACTTGAGGATTACAGCAAAGACATCCCTCCGCAACAGAATGACGATTTGCTTAAGCTAGAGATGGCTCAGACTGAAGCGAGTTATCGCCGCTTTCTGCAAAGTTATTTTCCAAACTGGCAGCCTGCTTATGAAAAGTTTGTAGAGGTCTATGTGCGCGTGCAAAAAGGTCCAGACTATCCGGCCTATGCAAAGACTTCAGTGCTGACTTACCAAATGATTGCTGAAAAACCAGTGGTCAATGATTTGCCACAATTAAAGATGCCGGTGTTATTGGTGATTGGCCAAAAAGACCGTACAGTATTTGGTCGACGCTTTGCCCCACCAGAGGCAGTGAAGTCCTTGGGCAACTTTCCAGAGTTAGGTAAGAAAGCGCAAGCAGCTATTCCGAATGCAAAGCTAGTACCAGTTGAAAATGTGGGACACGTACCTCACGTTGAGGTGCCCGATCAGTTCCTGAAAGTCGTGGTGGAGTTTTTAAACTCTAAAAGCTAGTCCAGCAGCCTTACTTATTCCCCATTCCACTGAGGCGGACGACCTTCTAAGAAAGCGTTCACACCCCCTCTAAAGTCCTTGCTGTTATAGGTTTCTCGCATCAGATCTGTGCAGTCTGGAAGATTGCTTTGGAGTAAGCGTGCCAATGTCAGCTTGCTGGCTTTTTGTGTGATGGGAGCAAGGGTCGCTAATTTTTGAGCGAGCGCATTGGTAACAGATTCGATTTCTGCGGACTCTGCCGTTTGATAGAGGTAGCCTGAAGCTAATAATTCTGGTGCCTTAATAAGTTCCGCAGTCAGAAGCATTTTCTTCACTGTTGGAGTTCCTAGGTGAGCCGCAAGCCAAGATAAATTACTTGGCGATAAGCAATTCCCCAAGGTCTTGGCTACCGGTATACCGAAACGGGCATTCGGCGTCGAGATCCGAAAGTCACAGAAAGTGGCCATCAACAGACCACTACCGACTGCTAAACCTTCAATCATGGCAATAGTCGGCATCGGCAGTTGTTGCAGTGAGGAGAAAATATGATCAACAGCAACTTCATATGCTTCATTCTCTTTGAGATCAACAAATTGCTGAATATCACTTCCAGAAACAAACGCTTTATCTCCTGACCCTCGCAAGATGACCACTCGAATTTCAGGATTGTTAGCTAAGGAGTCGCAAATCCTTTTGAGCTCTTCATACATTGGCCAAGTGAGGGCATTACGAGCGGCGGGGTGATTAAAAACAACCCGTGCCATATTCCCATCAATCTGTAGATCTAAGCAGGGAGGGGAGGGGCTGGTAATCATGAGCCCATTCTAAACAAAAGCCCTTTCCCAAAGCCCTGAATTTATGGAATTACCCCTACTCTAAGAGTCCTGCGCTAGAATTCCCTTATGTATATGTTTCTACCTTTTCTGATGGCTTTTATCGGCCTTGTTTTAGTCTGGTTTGAGAAGCGTCTTGCAGGTTTGACAGTTTTGGCGATTACCGTTGCCATTCTTCTGGTTTGGTTCCGTTTTCATGCAACTGACCATCTCAACATCAGTCTGTAATTGATTGTGAGTAAACATTCTCTACCCTCTCTAGCCGCGCTTGGTAATCAGTTTGCATTGCTAGCCGTTGTAGGCATGCTGTCATATGCCTTTGTAGATCAGCTCTACTTTGGTGAGTTGCCTTGTCCTTTGTGCTTAATGCAGCGCGTTGGATTTGTGATTATTGGTTTTGCTTTGGTGCTCAATATTCGTTGTGGTGCTTATTCATCCCATTACGGATGGGGCATCATTGGCGGCTTGGTTGGTATGATGGTTTCTCTTCGTCAGGTGTTCTTGCATATTCTGCCGGGCGACAAAGGATTTGGAAAAACATTTTTAGAGTTGCATTTCTATACCTGGGCATATGTTGGGTATACCGGTTTGTTAATGGGTCTTGCAGTGCTATTAATGCTACCTAACCGTGAAGTTCGCTCACGCTCATGGTTTGCCAATGCCCTTGTCATTGCATTCGTTCTCTTGGTTTTTGGCAATCTCGTATCTACACTCTTGGAATGCGGTATCGGCCCCTGCGCTGATGACCCAGTGAGGTATGAGGGCTGGTTGTGGCTACGCTCTCGCTTTGGTTTTTAACCTAGACCTTCCGGTCTAGCTCTACATTTTGAGCATGCCATTCTCTAAAGTTCTGAAGAGCTTTCTCTTTATTTCTGTGTTGTGGGTTATTGGCTTTAGTGTTCATGCGCAAAGTACATCCCAGAAAAACACTACCTGGCCAAAACAAGCAATTCGCATCGTTGTAACCTTTACCCCCGGTGGTGCTCCAGATATATTGGCGCGCGTTTTAGCGGAAGATTGGCAGCAAAACTTGGGTGTACCAGTGCTGGTCGAGAATCGCCCAGGCTATGGCGGTAATATTGGCGCTGATCTCGTTGCTAAGAGTGATCCAGATGGCTATACCTTATTAATTGGTACGGTAGGCATTCATGCGATTAATGGTGCGCTGTATGAAAAGATTTCATACGATCCCGCGAAGGATTTCACACCCATTAGCTTTTTAGCAAGCACACCAAATGTATTAATTGTGAATAAGAAATTAGGCGTTAACAATCTTCATGAGTTAATTGAGCTAGCAAAAGCCAAGCCAGACCAATTGACTTTTGGTTCATCAGGCGTTGGCACTTCTTTGCACATGTCAGGTGAATTGTTTAAACAAATAGCAGGTGTTCAAATCCGTCACATTCCTTATAAGGGACGAGCGCAATCTTTACCTGACTTACTCAGTGGTCGCATTTCTATGCTTTTTGACAATCTTTCCTCTTCCTTAGCCTTGATTAAGGCTGGAGAGGTTCAGGCCTTGGGAGTGACTACACTGAAGCGCTCACATGCCGCCCCTGAGATTCCCACTCTAGCTGAGCAAGGTTTGGCCGGTTTTGAGGCTGTATCTTGGTTTTCATTGATGGCACCAGCAAACCTTCCGCCTGATATCCAAAAACGCTTAAATCAAATGGTGCGCCAAACTTTGAGCAATCCCAATGTCAAATCCAAGCTCTTGGCTGGTGGCCTGGACCCCGCTCCAGGTAGCCCAAAAGACCTTTCTAAGTTGATTGCCTCCGAGGCAAGCAAATGGGGCAAGGTAGTACAGCAATCAGGTGCAAAATTAGAGTAATAAACCCCTATTTTCTTGTCAACCCAAGCCTATTTTTAAGCGTTAAAGGTATGTGGTCTTCATTTTTTCCTCTTTTTCATAAACCCCTCAATTTGCCTAAATTTTCAGCATTAGACATTTCTAAGTTCGGCGTGACTTTGACTGTCTGTTTGTTGGTCGGTTGCGCTACGCAGACTCAGCAAATCAAGATGAATGAGTCCAAAGAGCAGTTTAAAAATGGTGATCTGCAAAATACGACGGCGGCCATTCAGGGCGCCTTCAAGGATAAAAATACCCTGTATTACATGGAGCTGGGCGAGGTACAAAGACTGCAAGGTCCCGCTCAGATTCCCAATAGCACCCAAAACCTATTAGCTGCAGATCAATTAGTCAGTCGTTGGGAGGTGACTACCAGCGACAAACTCAGACGCTCTTTTTCAGGAGCAAGTGGTTACGTTTTGTCTGAAGGTTTCAGTAGTGAGTATGACCCTAAACCTTATGAAGTGAGTCTATTAAGCCAAACCATCGCTTTAAACCACATCTCTCAAGGACGCTGGAATGATGCCATGGTGGAAGCCAAAAAGATGGCGCAGCGTGAAAAGGTTATTGAGGAGTTGATACAGAGTAGGGTGGCCGCAGTCTCCAAGGTAGAGCAGGAGCAGCAAAATAATCCCAATACTCAAGGTGCATCTAGTCGTATTGAAAGTATTAGCGGTTACCCAATCAATCTATTGGATGACGAGGAAACCCGTAGCCTTAAGAACTCGTATCAGAATCCTGCAGCGTATTACCTGTCTGGTTTTATTCACGAGTCACAAGGAGAGGCAAGTCTAGCTGCGCCAGGTTATCGCTTGGCAATTGAGTTGCGACCACAAGTCAACTTCTTTAAAACCAGTATTGCTAAGTTGGACTCCAATATTGCCAATCAAGGCAAAAAAGCGTTTGCTGATACCTTGATTATTGTTGATACAGGTTACATGCCCAAAATTATTCCTTATCAAATCAGCCAGTCTTTTAATCTGGGCGGTAACCCAAAGTTGGTGACCTTAACCTTTCCGGTCATCGAAAAATCTACTGAGCGTTTCAGGCCAACCATGGTTCAGTTAGGCGATAAGGTGGCTAATCCAGAGTTGGTTGCCAATATTGATGCTATGGCTCGCAAGAACTTGCATGATGAGATGCCAGCCTATGTTTTAAGAGCATCCTCTAGAGCCTTAGTCTCTCTAGCCGCGCAATATGCAGCGGATCGAGCCGCCCAGCAAGCGGCGAACAAGCGGAGCCAGAATAACCAAAACAATCAGAATAATGGTAGCGCTGCTCTAATTGGCGCGATTGCAGGAATGATTACGGGATATAGCTTACAAGCAATCAATGTGACTGATGTGCGTCATTGGTCAACTTTGCCCGCGCAAACATACATGGCCAGAATGGGTTTGCCGATTGGACCAACTGTTCTGAAATACACTTTGCCATCGGGCGTAACCGCATCTCAAACGGTTAATTTAGTAGGCGGGTACAACGTGGTTTATATCCGCATGTTTAGAAATAGGGCAACTGTACTGACCTCGAATGATCCTACTGCACTTCCTCCCAAAGATCCGGTTGTTAGCACTCCAATAGTCGCATCTCCAGCCGCCATCTCGCCAGTAAGCCCACAACCCGCTCTCGTTGAATCTAAACCATCTGAGGGTGCATTTGCAGGCTTTAAGAAACTATGGGGAGGCTTTCAGGATCCGCGGCCCGAAGAGTCTGCTTCAGCAGCGGTAATAACTACCCCAGTAGCGACACAGGCAACCCCCGTACCTGCGGCGCCTATCTCAAACCCGACCCCCAATTCCACCCCCAACACTATCCCCGCTAGCGGTAATATGGAAGGGGTGAAGCCTTACGAGCCACCCAATCTGTTGAATAGCTTTCAGCAGCTTTTTAATTAGGAAAGACCCAGATGAAAAAATACCTCGCAATCCTGATGACGGCACTTGCTCTTGTCGCATGTAGCTCAACGCCATCCATGAAGGACATGACGGTACGCATGGGTGATACGGATAGCATTCAAATTACTGATATGCGTAGTTTGATGCGCAATGGCGTATTGACAGCGCAGGTAACCATACAGAATGACAGCAAATCCAATCTCGTGTCTTATCGATTTAAGTGGATTGGTAAAAACGGCATGGCGGTAACAGATGAGGAGCCGTGGAAGCCTGTAACAGTAGGTAAGGGGCAGTCGACCGTTATCATGGGAATCGCCCCAACGCCAGATGCTACTGACTTTCGTTTTGAATTAAATCAATACAAATAAAAATCAATTAACTATTTAATATTAAAAAGATTTAGGCTTATTAAGGATGATCATGAACACTAAAACTATTCGCTTATCTGCTATTGCATTATCAGTAGCAGCGCTTGCTGCATGCTCAGGACCGCAGGTTCGTTACGGCGATGCGAAGGCGGTAGAGACCGTTAATGCAAACTATGGATCAACTGATCTACAGATGATTGCCGAGGCAATGACAAGATCACTGCTCCAGTCTAAGGCTATCTCTGGAAGTAAAGATGCGCCTATTGTGACGCTTGCAGATGTGAAGAATAAGACTTCTGAATATATCGATACGCGTGTAATTACCGATAAGATCCGCACGCAGTTAATGAAGAGCGGTCAAGTGCGATTCGCAGTGAGTGTTTCTGAAATGCAAAATCAGACTGAAGAGCTCAAGCGTCAAAATCAGTCAGGTTTATATAAGAACAGCACGATTGCCAAGACCGGCAATATGCAGGGCGCTCAGTATCGTATCGAAGGATCGATTGCTTCTATTGTCAAAAACACCAAGGATGTGAAAGACGTTTATTACGTATTTAATCTCAACCTCATTAACAACGAATCCGGTTTGCTCGAGTGGGCTGATGAAAAAGAGATTCGTAAGACTGCTACACGCTAATACGCAACTCAACACCATAAAGAATTGAGCAACACATGAATAAAATATTATTAGCTTGTGCGGGTATGAGCGTAGTTTTTTTGGCTGGCTGTGCTAGCAAGCCGCCTGCTCTCGTCGAATCTGCGTATATTGGCCAAGTTCCAGCAGACCCACCCAAAAATCCCGTAATCAGTGCTGAGGCACTAAAGGCCGATTCCAAGTCAATTGCAGTCACTGATATCTACTTTAAGAAAGAAGGAAAAAATTTAACGTTTGTCGAAGAAACTAGGACGACTACAGATAGCAATATTTCTTCTGCGATTGCGCCCAAGACTATTGAGGTGGATGCGGATAAAGCCAATGCATCTGCTATTGCTGGCGGGGCAAATTCATCTGCGTTCCCAGTGAAGTTCACTAATTTGGCCGATCCTACAGCTACTAGTCCAGGTGTAGCCGCAGCGCCTGTAACGGATACGGCAGCTCCAAGTAACAGCTCTTCAAGCGCCAATACTCAAAGTATGAAGAAGTCGGGATATCAGGCCAATAATGAGTATGGAGAATTGCGTTACTTGGCCAACCCCATTCGTGGCCTGTTGATTAAGTCTGGCTATAAAGTGGTTCAAGCCAAGGCTGCCGTAGCCGCCCCTAATCAAGGCGATGAGTACTTTGATATTGTTAAACGGATCAAAGCTGGCGATTTCGGTGATGCAGACTATGTTTTATACGGTGTGTTGGCGGAAGTCTCTAGCACGGATAACGTATCTGATATTCCTGGAACCAAATCTACCTCGCAACAGATGACGCTTGAGGTAACGGTGGACTTTAATATCGTCGACACCAAGACAACGCAAATCGTTGCGTCATTTGTAGCTTCTGGTGAAGGTAAGGACGTCCAAATCGATGGCAGAGACACTGGATATAAACCAAGTAATGCAAAGTTAATGAAGTTGGCTTCATTGGATTTGGCTGAGGATGTACGCAAGCATTTGGCTGATCAAAACTTTATTACTAACAATCCTGGTTCGGCAGGGCAGTTGCGTAACCTCAAAACCCGTTTAAATGACGATGCCTCCACTTTGAAGGTCTATAAGTAAGGGACTCAAAGTAGTTTGCCTTAAACCTGTACCGGCGGATGCGTCTTCTCATAGCGCTCCGCCGTTCTTCTAAAGAGATAGAGCAAAAAGCACGCAGCTAAGCCTAGACTTAAGCTGTTGCCAGCCCAAAAGCCATTGGCGCCCTGTAGGAATGCCGGTGTATTGCCAAATATATTAAAGCCCATGAGGTAGCCGCCACCAAGGCCTACGCCCCAGAGTGAGCCTGCATAAATCACCATCGGTAAAAAAGCAATGCGATAGGCCCGCAGAATAAATGCCGCGGTAACTTGAAGGGCATCAAATACTTGATAGAAGGCTATAAATAAGAAGAGGGGGATAGAGAACGCCTTTACCTCTGCTGGTGGATCGTATAAATCCAATAGCTGTATTCTGAAAATCCAAACTGCGATACCAATAGTGATGCACAGCGTGGTGGTAAAAAAGACAGATGACCAACCGATCTCTTCGGCACGCTCGGGCTTGTTGGCACCAATAGATTGTGACACTAAGGTCATGGTTGCAATGGAGAGGGATAACGGCACCATGTAGATGACGGTTCCCATGTTGGCTACGATTTGATGTCCCGCTAATGCCGTAGTTCCAAGGCGGGCAATAAAAAGCGACATAAACGTGAAAGAGGTTACTTCAATCAAGTAACTAAATCCAATAGGTGCACCGAGCTTTAATAATGTCCAGATACGATGCCAATCCGGCATGCTAAAGCGGGCAAAGATCTTAAATGGTTTATAAAAGCGATCAAATAAAACGAAGCCTAGAGTCATGAGTAGCCAAGACCAGTTAATGATGACGGTAGCTACAGCGCAGCCTGGTCCGCCCATGCCCTCTATGCCTAAGCCTCCATAAATAAAGAGTAGGTTTAAGGGTAGCTTGAGTCCTAGGCCAATAATTTGTACAACAGTGATGACGGTGGGGCGTGAAACTGCATTGTGTAGGGCCATCAATATGCGCATAGCCATGCTGGCTGGTAAGCCAATTGCTAGGATATTGAGATATAACTTTGCTTTACCTTCAATAACATCATTGACTCGGGAAATAGCTAGCAAGTGATCTGCATTGAGCAAAATGAAGCAGCCCAAAATAGTGAGACCTAAAGCAAGCCAAGCCGCTTGCCGCACTTCTTCGCCGATTTCTCCAAAACGTTTAGCGCCAAAGAGTTGTCCTGCAATTGGTGCTAACGCCGAGATCACTCCGGTGAGGCCTACGTAAATGCTGATAAAGATGGCTGATGCCATTGCCAGCGCCGCTAAATCATCGGCTGAATAACGTGCCGTCATCGCAGTATCGAGCACGCCAAATGCAATCACAGCAAGCTGTCCCACTAATAAAGGTCCGGCTAGTTTTAGTAAAGAGGGGATGTCCTCGCGAAGGCGCGATAGTTTAAAGTGCAGCACGAATTATTCCGGGATAACTTCGTAGAGACGCAGGCGTTCATCGCGGTCAGCAGCGCGACGATCTTCCCAGAGCAGTGTGAGCTTTTTATTATTTAGCTCTGCATATGCCTTTGCTTCGGATTGGCTGTGGGTTAGCATCCATGGGCAATTGGAGTCATCTCGCAAATTGAGCTTGGAGAAGTATTCAAAAGAGGCGAGCTGTGCAGGACCTAGATTGGTCGTGTCTATGCAGCTACCGCCAGCGGGGATTACTTGCGCCAATCGCGCAGAAACCTGACGATAGGTTTTAGCGTAGTTAATAGTTGGCAGCCATAAAGACATCAGCAGTACCCACATCAAAGTAGTCCCTGATGCTGAGATGATGAGGCAGCGCCAGATTTCTTTCGGGGCCCGAGAAGTTCTCCAGCGAACTACTGCCAGCCATACACCCGTAGTAGCAAGAGCTACGATAAAGGCTAAGACATTAAATTGACCAGTAAATCCAGGTAGTAGGCGTGCAATATTGGCGGCCGTAGATTCTGGGTAGCCAGTTACTTTTGCGAGCCAAATAATCCAAATAGCTAGCGCGATCAGCGTAAAGCTAAACATTGCAAACCAATCAATAAAGCTAATGACGCTTCGCTTAAGAACAGGCAGGCTAAATGCGGCAATAATCGAAAGGCTTGGAATCAAAATCATTAAGTCATGTTCATTTGCTTCTAGGCGGAACAAAACATAAATTAAGCTGCCGATGAATAAACTCAAAGGAATGCAAAGATGGGGTGCGCGCCATGCGCCCGATTCTTTAATGCGACCCCAGTGCGCAAGGGAGATGATTGCGAGCGGCCAGACGGGCCACGCGTAAGCCCAGAAGTTCACACTCAAGAAACCGAGTGATTCAATTGATGGAGTAGCGCGCATTTCCGGTACATTGCGCCAGCCTTCTTCAGCGATATGACGCCATTGCGCTGGCAGATCGGCTAGATACCAAATCAGCGGCCAAATCGCAAAACCGATTAAACCTAAAACGGTGCTAGTCAGCGTCCAACGAAAGCGTAACTTCGCATTGCTAGCAATGACTGCAATGATGGTGGAGGTAACAATGATTAAGCTGAGTGTGAGATTGCTTGATAGGGCGACGATGGCAATACCAAGGCCAGTCCAAAAACCACCTTGCCAAGGTTTATCTAAGCCGCGCACTGTGCCATATAGCACGATGCTAATACCCATGAGCTGCGCCATCATTGGTGTTGTTTCATGGGCGCGTTGCGCTAGACCTACGCATGCCAAGAAAATGAGCAGCGCACCATCAGCTAAGGTCATGCCGTAGCTCTTTAAATCAGGCTGACCACCAACCGCTAATGCCATCGGCTGCACTTCACGACGACGACCTAATAAATAGGTGGCATACCAAATTGCTAGTGCAGCAGAGAAGAAGCAGATGGCGGCGTATAAGCGTGCAGCATTAGCGGCGCCAATAAATGGACCAAACCACTCAATGAGGGTGGCGCCCATCCAATAAGGCAAGGGTGCACCAAGAGAGATATCGCGTCCAGCTAAGTGGGGAACCATCCAGTCTAAGGAGTTACCGCGAAATAGTGTCCACATGCCACCAAACCCAATGGCATCTTCATTCTTCCAGGGGTCCCGAAAGAAGAGGCCAGCGAAACCATAAACTAAGGTCAGCGCAAAAATAATAATGCGCGGAATAGATTTAGTGGCAGCGGCAGTAAGTTTGACCATGGGTGAAGTTCAAAATAAAAAAGGCAGCAAACGCTGCCTTAATTATCTCGCAGAGCAGGTATTTAACATACCCCGCGAATAGAAGTGGTTTAAGCCTTCTTCTTAGCTGGCTTTTCAGCAGCTTTAGCTTCTGCAGCAGCAGCTTTTTTCTCAGCTGTTTTAGCAGCGCCATCACCGGTAGCTTTAGCAACAGCCTTAGTACCGAATTTCTGACGGAATTTCTCAACACGACCAGCGGTATCCATAATTTTCTGGGTACCAGTGTAGAAAGGGTGTGATTCAGATGAAGTCTCGATCTTGGCCAATGGATATTCATTGCCATCTTCCCACTTGATTGTCTCTCTAGTAGACATAGTGGAGCGAGTCTTGAAGCTGAAGTTATTGGAAACGTCTACAAAGACGATTTCGCGATATTCGGGGTGAATGCCAGGTTTCATGTTGAGTCCTATGAGCGGGGAGCCGTTTGAGCCAAATTGGCTGAAATACTTTCCCAGGTTTTAAAAGCGGTAAAGGCGAAATTATGCCATGAAATCAACAACAAAGCGCTGTTTAGGTGTCCAAAAAGGGCTGAAACAGCCCTCTAGACCCCTAAATTAGCCTCCGCGACGCATTAAGTCGAAGAATTCACCATTATTTTTGGTTGATTTGAGCTTATCTACGATGAAGTTCATCGCCTCGATATCGTCCATATCGGCCAGCAATTTACGCAATACCCAGATCTTCTGGAGGTTCTCAGCTTTAACCAAGAGTTCCTCACGGCGGGTGCCAGACTTATTGAGGTTAATCGATGGGTAAACACGACGCTCAGCCAAACGACGCTCAAGGTGAACTTCCATATTGCCAGTACCTTTGAACTCTTCATAGATGAGGTCATCCATGCGGCTACCAGTTTCAATCAGAGCAGTTGCGATGATGGTTAATGAACCACCTTCTTCAATATTACGGGCGGCACCAAAGAAACGTTTTGGACGTTGTAATGCATTGGCATCCACACCACCAGAGAGTACTTTGCCTGATGAAGGAACAACAGTGTTGTATGCGCGTGCAAGACGAGTAATTGAATCAAGCAAGATGATCACATCCTTACCCATTTCAACTAAGCGCTTGGCTTTTTCAATCACCATCTCGGCAACTTGAACGTGACGTACTGCTGGCTCATCAAAGGTAGAGGCAACGACTTCACCGCGAACAGAGCGTTGCATCTCAGTTACCTCTTCAGGACGCTCGTCAACGAGCAACACAATCAAAATCGCTTCAGGATTATTGGCAGCAATCGCGTGAGCAATGTGCTGCATCATCACAGTCTTACCGGATTTTGGTGAGGCCACAATCAAGCCACGTTGGCCGTAACCAATCGGGGAGATCATGTCGATGATGCGGCCAGTGAGGTTCTCTTCGGCTTTGATATCACGCTCTAAGCTGATCACGCGATTTGGGTGCAATGGGGTTAAGTTCTCGAACATGATGCGGTTCTTGAGGGCTTCTGGAGCCAAACCGTTGATCTTGTCTACCTTTACCAAAGCAAAGTAACGCTCACCATCTTTAGGTGTACGTACTTCACCTTCAACGCTATCACCAGTGTGCAAGTTAAAGCGACGAATCTGCGCAGGGGAGATATAAATATCATCAGGAGAAGCCATGTAAGAGGCTTCAGGGGAGCGCAAGAAGCCAAAGCCGTCGGGCAGTACTTCCAATGTGCCGTCACCGAAAACGGTTTCGCCAGCCTTCGCACGTTTTTTCAGAATGGCAAACATTAATTCTTGTTTGCGCATCCGTTGTGTGTTTTCAATCTCCAAGCTAGCTGCCATTTCAAGCAGAGCGGATACGTGGAGGACTTTGAGTTCAGTTAATTGCATGTGGTTCTCGGGTGTTGATGAATTTGAATTTGGGAATTTGTTTTGGAGTATCGCTGCGCTGATTTAGATCACGCAGAAGTGGAAAAACAGAATTTGGGAATTTGCTAAAAGAAGGGGGAGGTAAATTGCTGAAAATCGGAGCACTGATTAGTGCGTTTGAGTAATACTACACCAAAAAATGCATGTGACAAGCGTTTAAAGCGGTAAAAGCCACAGGCTCAGCTGGTGAACTTGTGGTCTGAGACTATTTACAGATGACTATCAATAAATGCAGTCAACTGGGATTTGGCCAAAGCGCCTACTTTTTGAGCAGCCACGGTGCCATTTTTGAAGAGGATTAGGGTAGGAATGCCGCGAATATTGAACTGGGCAGGTACGCCTTGGTTCTCATCTACGTTCATTTTTGCGATCTGTATCTTATCGCCATACTCGCCAGCGAGCTCTTCCAGGATCGGACCAATCATTTTGCAAGGACCGCACCACTCCGCCCAGAAGTCGAGCAGAACAGGTTTATCGGACTTGAGGACGTCTTGTTCGAAAGAGGCGTCAGTTACATATTTAATGCCGGCACTCATGAAAATTCCTTATTTAGACTTATTTAGCGAGTTATTTAATTAGGTCGTTACAACGCTTATATTAGCAATAAGCGAAACATTCTGCTCAAAATAGATAAATTACTCCATTCATGCCCCAGCCTTTCCAAGCCCTTTCTGAGCAAAAGCAGCCACAAGCTTGGGCAATTGCACCCAATAGCCAAGCGCTTACCCAATTGGCAAAAGGCATCTGGGATTGTGCAGTGCAAACCAATCAGCGCCCCCTAGTGGTTCTGAGTACTGCGGGACCATTAATCGGGGTAAGAGCAGCCCTTGAATTAAACCGACCCAAAGATCTTCCAAGCAACATCGCATTCTTGCCTCAAGTCATCAGCTTTACAGATTGGCTGGAAGCTGCGCCAGGCGCATGGAAATTTCCAAAGAAGCAAAGTGATTTAGAGAGGTGGTTGGGGGTCTATGCCACTTTGCGCAAACACAAAGATCTGCAGTCATGGTTTAAAGCCGAAACAGAATCTGGTGCATGGGGTCTAGCGCAAGCAATCGTTGAAGCATGTGACACCTTATCAACTGCAGTGAGTCCACAACTGCAAAAACAGATTCATGAATTCATTCAAAATAATCGGAGTGAGCAAAGTAATCTCGGCGAGATCTGTCTGAGTCAGGCGCAGAATTTGCTCGATAGTACCGTTGCTAAAGTCTACTCAGGAATGGCGCGTAAGGTCGTTGATCAAGAGACCAAGGTCTTGCTCACATTTTGGCGCTACACCGCGAGTGTGAGCGATCCAGCATTTCGTAATCAGTTTGCAATGGCAGCTCATCTCGAAGCTGCTAAGAATGCAAATCCCGCAAGACCTCTGATATGGGTAGAGACTGCTGATCCGACTCCCATCGATCAAGAGATCATCGGAGCTCTGCTGGCCGAGTATGCCCAATATGCTCCTGTGGTAGAGGCCAGGATGAGCTGGGGTGATGTGGGTTTATGGGCAGAGACAATTGGTACTAGTGATGCGCAGGCAGAGGCGCTCAGGAATGTTAGGCAAGCCCATAGCAAGAGTTGGCGCCTGATTGCAGCTAAACGCTTTGAAGAGCTTGCGTGGGCTGCTGCCAAAACAATAGAGCAACATCTGATTGATGGCAAAACTCAGCTGGCACTTGTTGCACAAGATCGCTTGGTGGCTAGAAGGGTGCGTGCACTGCTTTCAAGATTAGGCCCAGCACTTAACATTCGGGATGAAACCGGTTGGAAGTTATCCACTACGCGTGCTGCAGCTGCACTTAATAGTTGGTTAGAACTTATTAAAGCGCCAAAAGATGGGCCCAGTGCAAAAGCCTTGCTTGAGTTTTTGCAGAATCCTTTTTTAGATCTTGGAAAGATTTTGAATCGAGATGCAGAGGTCTGCATCGGACTCATTGCAGAGCTTGAAGATATCCTAGTAGGTAGCAAGGCAGAGTCTGGTTGGAAAACCTTTCATCTAGCTATCGAAGGCGCGCGAGCGAATGCTGCAAAAACCTCTGGCACGATGCCAAGTGCAGCACTATTTGAGTTATTGCAGTTTGCTCGAGAGCATCATCATGAGTGGCTGACGCTTAAGGTTGATTGCAGTACGACCTATCAGTTGTTGCAGGCTAATCTCCAAGCGACTGGCATGGATCAGAGTCTTGAAAAAGACTCGGCCGGTAAGCAATTGCTGGAAGTGCTCAAGACATTTGATTTGAGTAAGACGCAATACCAAAAAACCTCTATTCGTTTGAGTGAGTGGCTTAGTTTGCTTAAAACAGTTATTGAAGGCGCAAGCTATCAAGAAGCTGGTAAAGAAGCCAAAGCCACACTGAGCATTTTGCCTTTGAGCTCTACACGTATGCGTGACTTTGAAGCAGTGGTTGTTGTGGGTTGCGATGAGCAGCAGTTGCCAGCTTATTCAGAGCCACTATTATTTTTCTCAGACGCGCTTAATCAGCTGTTAAAGACCTCAACGATAGCGATGCAGTTTGTGCAGCAAGCTAGAGATCTTTCGCAATTGCTAGTGTCATGTCCCAGTGTTGATTTGCTCTGGCAAAGCAAAAGTAATAATGGAGAACCGCTCAGACCATCGGCATGGATACAGCGTTTGCAAAATCTAGTTAAGTGGGAAGCCATTCCAGCTCAATTGAAAAAACGTGCTTTTGAACCGAGGCCCATGGAGATGGCGGTTGCGCATTTTGAAGAAGATCTACCAATGCCGCTGTCAATGAGTCCCAGCGCCTATAAGGCTCTGCGAGATTGCCCATATCGTTACTATGTGCGCAGTCTATTAGGCTTACGTAAGAACAAAGAGTTTGATGAAGGCTTTGACGCCTCGTTGGCCGGACAGACATTGCATAAATTGCTCAAGCGCTTCTATCAAGCACTCAAAACTCAAGAACATACTAATCCTGCGCTGAAATCCAATTTAGATCAAAGACGTGCTTGGATGGAACAAGTCTTAAGTGTTTATTCAGAGCAAGAGTTTGCTTCTTTGATTGAGGGTGATGCAAGAGTGATGGGCGCGTTAAGAGATTGGCAAAAACAAATTCCTAGTTTTGTAGATTGGCAGTTGCAACGTGAGTTAGCAGGTTGGCAATATTTCGATGGCGAAGTCAAAGTTGGCTTTGATTTGCCATTTAAGGATGTGGATGGCAATCCTAAGATCATTCGTATTGAGGGGTATGCCGATCGTTATGACATCAATGTAGATAACAACAAGCTTGCCTCAGTGATTGACTATAAAAATCAACGTTTTGAGAGAGTCAAAGTAAGGGCTGAGCATATTCTGGATGATCCACAGCTATTGATCTACGCACGGGCCGCCAATGAAGGTCAAGAAAGCCATAAGCTGACTGGACATCGGGTGCAGCAAGCCGAATGGGTGGCCTTGAAGGCGGATGTTTCTAAGGGTGAGCAAAAAGCACTGCGCAGCCAAGAGGTGGTTTATATGCCGGAAATAATGCAACAGTTTTCCGAGCAAATTACAGAAGACGTAGAGCAGCTTTGGGCTAAAAAGCCCATGCAAGCATTCGCTCCAGAAGGGGTATGTCAATACTGCGAAGCAAGAGGCATTTGCAGGAAGGGGATTTGGTGAGCAATCGAATGAATACGCTTCCAGAAAAGCAACCCTATTCAGAGAGGCTTGCTTGTGATCCACAGCGTTCGGTCATTGTGTCGGCTTGCGCAGGCAGTGGCAAGACTTGGTTATTGGTGGCCCGGATGGTGCGGCTGTTGCTCGATGATGTAAAGCCACAAGAGATACTCGCACTCACGTTTACACGCAAAGCGGCACAAGAAATGCGTGACCGCCTATATGGATTGCTTGAACAATTTTCAAAAAGTGACGATGTCTCTTTGATGAAAGAGTTAACCGCTCGGGGTATAGAAAAAGAGCAGGCCGAAAAATATCTGCCCAAGGCTAAAGCACTTTATGAGCAGGTGCTGGCAAACCCACAACCAATTGTGATTGATACCTTTCATGGTTGGTTTGGCAGGTTACTGGGCGCAGCTCCAGTATCAATGGGCATTCAGCCAGGGTTTAAGTTGCGTGAAGATGCTAAGCGACTGCAAGAGGAATGTCTTGATGATTGGTGGGGAGATCTCACTCCAGAATTGAAAGCGCATTACGACGTTTTGCTGAATCATTTGGGCTCACATGAAACCCAAAAACTTTTAATGGGTAAAGGTAGCCTCTTTAAACAAAGGGGTGCATGGACTTTCTTTGCGAAGCAATGCGATCAAGCGGGTATCACCCCAATAGAGCGCTTGAAGCAATCTCTAAATAAGCTGAATCTACCCAATCCATTGCTAGCTCAGTGGAATGCGCCTAATGCGCTGGCAGACTTACAGTTTTTAGCACGCTGTTTTGAAAATAGCAGCGTAAAAGATAGTGATCTTCTGAAATACTTGCTTCCTGCAATCGCCTGCAAAGAGAATGCTGGCGATGTGCTTGAGGTTGCGGTTAATTTTCAAACCACTTTCTTAACCAAGGAGCCCAAATACCGTAGCAGTAACGACAAGGCTTTAGGTGAAGCGAAGAAATATCTTGAGCGGGTGGGTGAGGCTCATCGTATTGATGAGCACATCGCCATTAAGCAAAATTGGGGCCATGCTTTTGAGGAATATCTGCTATGGCAAGCAGAGCAGGATATCTTTGCAATCAATGAGGCCTGGTTTGCTCTAAATCAATCCATGATGGCGCACGCCAACGCTCAAAAAGAAAATATGCGCGTGCGTGATTTCGATGACTTAGAGCTTGGTGTCAGTTTGCTGATGAGCGATGCCGCTAATGCTGCCTACCTTCAATCTCGCTTGGATGCTAAATATAAGCAAATATTGGTTGATGAGTTTCAGGATACCAATCCGCTGCAATGGCAAATTCTGCTAGCTTGGTTGGCGGGTTATAGCGAAGGTGATGAGAGACCAAAAGTCTTTATTGTGGGTGATCCCAAGCAGTCGATTTATCGCTTCCGTCGCGCTGATCCGAGATTATTTGTAAGTGCAGCCCAGTTTTTGCATCAATACCATGCCGCCGTTTACATTGAACAGGATAAAACGCGCCGTAATGCAGGTGAAATCAATAAAGCAGTAAATGTAATCTTTCAGGGTGAGCAAGTTCCCCCCGATTACCCATACTCAGAACAGCAAACGCTTTGGACTGCTCCTGTTGAGGGCAAGCCCTCCGACGTTTATGCCCAACAAGGCGAAATTTATTTACTACCGCTGATTCCTTATGTGGAACAGACTCAAGAGTTGCGAGAAGGTAGCGCTTTTGATGGTGCCATTGCGGATTCAAGTGAAACTGTTGGAGTAATTCAGCGCCAGTATGAGGGTGAGTTAGTAGCACGTCTCATTCAAGAAGTGATTGCAACCCGAAAAGTTGCCGATAAAGAAGGTGGCAAGGAAATATGGCGAGACGCCAGGGCGAGTGATTTTTTATTACTCGTCAAGCGCCGTAAATATCTACCCCAATACGAAAGGGCTTTGCGTGATGTGAAGCTTGCCTATGAGAGTCCTCGCCTAGGCGGTCTACTCAATACTCTTGAGATAGACGACCTGATTGCTTTGCTGACTGTATTAGTAACCCCTCGCCATGACTTGCCATTAGCGCAGGTGCTCAGAACCCCGATTTTTGGTTTTACAGAAAAACAAATGCAGCAATTGGCAGTGGCGATGACTTCTGGCCATTACCGCTCCTGGTGGGATGCATTACAAGACAGTAGGGATGTCAAACTACAAGTAGCTGCGCGTTATTTAAAGCATTGGCATCTTTTAGGTGAGCGCTTGCCAGTGCATGACCTGCTTGATCGTATTTACCAAGAGGGTGATGTGCGCTTGAAGTACGCTGCGGTCTGTCAGGACCTCGATCGACCTCAGGTCTTGGCAAATTTAGATGCCTTTTTAGAAGTGGCACTTAATCAAGACGGTGGTCAATACCCAAGCTTGAGTCGCTTTATTCAGGAAATCAATATTAAGCGCCGCGGGGATGACGATGAAACTCCCGATGAAGGTGATGTAGATGCGGCAAGTGATGAGAACTTGGCTGATGTAGATGAAGAGAGTGAGATGTCAGAAGAGGATCGCCATAAGCGTGTGCGCTTGATGACTATTCATGGTGCCAAGGGCTTGGAATCACCCTTTGTCATTATTCTCGATGCAAATAATACCGATACCAATGTGGATTACAGTGGAGTATTGATAGACTGGTCTCCGCAAGAAGAGGGGCCATCGCATCTATCGATGTTTACATCCAAAACATTGACAAGCCCACGTAGCGAAATCAATGAAGCAGAGAAGCAAATTGGTGAAAAAGAAAACTGGAACTTGCTCTATGTTGCAATGACCCGTGCGCGACAAGGTTTATGGATTAGTGGTGATGCTCAAAAACCAACTGCCAACAATCCTAGTGGCTTAGATAAAGCCTCTTGGTATGGGAAGGCGAGCAATGCAGGGTTGACTGTATATCAGGTCAATCATCAGGCTGCAGTCACAGAAGAGACTGAGGCTATAAAATCTAGTAAAGAAAACGCGGTCGAGGATTTTGTCTTGGACTGGAATCCCGCGCAAGAAAGTCATATACAAATGCTGTCTGATATTGAAAGCGGCGTCACAGTTGAAGTATTTGCAGGCGAGGGCGAACGGGTAGAAGATCCCGACCCAGAAATTTTGGAAGAAGGTACGAACTTCCATAAATTGCTCGAGTTCCTCACCCCAGATTCCAGCAATGAAACAAGGCCACCCATGCCAAGCGAGCAAGAGCTGATGAATTGGCTGGGGGTAGATGAGGAGCATGCAAAAACGCTGATCGCTCGGACAAAAACAGTACTAGAGGCTCCCGAACTTAAGCGCTATCTTGCCTCAGGCGAATGGCTACAAGCTTGGAATGAGCTCGATATCGCTAGTGAAGATGGTAAGAGCTATCGCATGGATCGCTTGGTGGAGCTTGCCGACCATCTGGCCATCATCGATTACAAGCTGACTATCCCAGAAGTGGGTAGCGAGAAATATGAAAAGTATCGCAAGCAATTACAGGGCTACCAAGCTGAACTTACGCGCATCAGAAAAGACAAGCCAAACAAGGCTTATTTGATTTCATCAAAAGGCGAGATGGTAGAAGTGAAGTAGGGTGTTAAGCAGCTACCTTGAATTTATTGGCGATCAAGGTCCCCTTGTTTAACTTCTTTTCAACCATCAAGATGGATTTAGATTCTCTTTTTACTTCGCCAAGCACTTGGTTGATAAATGTTTGCCAACCTTCACCTTTGGATTTATAAAAATCTAAAACATCCTTATCAATCCTTAGGGTAACTTGTTCTTTAATCCCGCTACCCACAGGTCTTCCCCTGCCGCGAACGACTCTGTGTTTAATCGCATTCCACTCTTCTTCCGTGATAGGCGGGTTATCGGGGTCAGATAAGGCGGCCTTAGTAATTGCGGCATCCTCTTCGGCACTCAGTCTAATTAGCTTCTTCTTCATAGATTTTCATCTCACGGTTATTTGCTTTTCTTAAACTAATAATTCTCATCGCTATTTTTGACTCTACATAAATCACGCAATACAGGCGTTCATTCATTAACACCAAGCAATCCGTCTTTCTTCACCGCAATTCTTTCTTTCATCGATCCAGGTAAAGGCTGTATCCCAATCAAGTATCTTTGCATCTGAGAGCGGAAGGCCATGTTTTACAAGGTTTGAGTCATTTTTTACCGAATCATAGGTGAATTTCATCGGAAATATTGTAGTTACGTTAAATCATAACATCAATGAATTAATATAACTACAAAAATTATGGGAATTTCAATCTAAAGAAGAGGGTAGCAAGGGGTGTGAAGGGGGTGGTCATGCCCTTGAATTTCCCGTAAAAGCCCCCATATAGATCATGAATAGCAAAAATGTCTAAACTGGCGATAATGAAATTCCCAGCAAAACATTTCACGAGGAGTCATGATGAAAATGGGTAATTTACTCAAGTTGTTTGTTGGTCTATTCGCAAGCGCGCTATTACTAACGGGTCATCTTGCTTTTGCAGAAGCTACTTTGCCCGAGGTCTATCAAGCAATTGAATCTGGGCAATTGGCAAAAGCGGATGCCATGATGCAAGAGGTCTTGAAAAATCATCCTAATAGCGGCAAGGCACATTACATGGCTTCTGAGCTTTACCTCAAAGAAGGTAAGTTAGATGCTGCAAGAAGCGCTTTTGTACAAGCAGAAAATCTGGCACCAGGTTTACCATTTGCTCAACCTGATTCTGTACAAAGGCTCCAAGCGCAATTACGTGCAGGTACAGCACCAGGCAACGTTAATACTAATGCGGGTGCAAGCTCCATCTTTACTAGCCCAGTTTTTTGGATCTTGATTGCCATCTTGGTTGCGGGCGTAATCTTCTTTATGAGGAAGCGCCAGCAGCCAGTGGAGGTTTATAACGCGCTGACTGCAAATGGACCATATCCAGGGGTACCAGGAGCGCCTGGCACCTATCCGCCTAGTTACCCAGGCGCACCAGCATCTGGCATGGGCGGTGGTTTAATGGGCAGCTTAGCGACTGGTGCAGCACTCGGTGCTGGTATGGTTGCTGGTGAAGCTTTGGCAAGTCATTTAATGGGCGGTAATCAACGCCCAAATCCAAACCTCAATAACGACTTTAACCAAGTAGGCGGTCAAGCACCAGATGCTGCCAACTTTGGCGTCAATGATGCAAGCTCTTGGGATGATGGTGGTTCGAGCTCTTGGGATGATGGCGGTGGTGATTTTATGAGCGACGTGTAAGAATAACTAAGAAGGTGGAGAGAGCACTATGGCAATTTCAATGTATCAAGCATCAATTCCGCAACTCACAAAGATGCTCACCAATCTTTCGAATATCCTCAAAAAGGGTGAAGCATTTGCGAGTGCTAAGGGTCTCGATAGCAAAGCATTGGTGGAAGGCCGTCTTGCCCCAGATATGTTTCCACTATCCAAGCAAGTTCAAATTGCTTGTGATCAAGTGAAAAATGGCATGGCGCGTCTGGCCGGTGTTGAGCCACTGAAATTTGAAGATAACGAAACTACTTTTGACCAGCTACAAGACCGTATCGCTAAAACCATTGCTTTTGCCAATAGTCTCAAGCCAGAGCAGGTTGATGGCACTGAAGCAAAAGAAATTAAGTTCTCAATTAAAGAGTGGAACTTTGAGTTTGTTGGCGAGCAATATCTGCTGACCTGGATCATCCCTAATTTTTATTTCCATATCACTACGGCTTATGACATCCTGCGCCATAACGGGGTAGAGGTTGGTAAGTCCGATTACCTAGGTGGCTAAATAGTCCTTACAATATAATCATGGAATATTTTTCACAAATCGTTGAGACAGTAAACCCTTGGCTCTTCCGAGCCAGTGTTTACCTATCCAATGCTTTTCTAGACGATCCGGCAATTCTCGCTTTTGCTTTTTGCTAGAGCGGAAAGTAATGACCTATAAAAAAACCACCGATATGGTGGTTTTTTTATTTAAGGATGTTAAAGCCTTACTTAATCATCCCGGCATTCTTGGCATCATCCATGGCTTGAGCCGTTTTCTCTTTCATGAATGCCGGCATCTTTGCCAATGGAATATCCACAATCACAAAGCCAGCATCTTCCAATTTCTTTTTAGTCTCGGGATCGGCATTGAGCTGTGCGAAGTAGTCAGACATCTTTTGCTGCAATACCAGCGGGGTTGCTTTGGGCACGGCAACGCCACGATAGGCGCCGTCTACCCAGTTCAATCCCAGTTCTTTAAAGGTTGGCACGTCTGGTAGAGCGGGATTACGTTTCTCGGTAGCGATTGCCAGTGTGCGCACCTTACCTTTTTGCTGAATAGCCAAAGGTAGATAACCCATCGCGCCATCAACGTGCATCCCAATCAAGGCGGTAATCAAATCACCCGTACCTTTAAAGGGAACGTAAGTAATTTTGACGCCAGCCAGTTTATTGAGGCGCTCGACTGCCATGTGGTTGGCTGAGAACTGTGCAGATCCAGCAAGCGTCATCTTGCCAGGATCTTTTTTGGCGGCCGCAATAAATTCTTGATAGGTCTTGTAGGGACTATCCGCAGACACCATCAAAGCATCAGGGGTGAAGTGGTAGTAGTAGATCGCATTAATATCTTCGGTCTTGTACTGAATCCCCTCCTGTAGCGGCTGCAAGATAGTGTGGGGGATATTCACGCCCACTACCGTTGTACCGTCAGCGGGATAGGTATTCATAGTGCTCCATACCAATGCGCCACCAGCACCAGCGCGGTTCATAACCACCATCGGCTGCTTGAATTTCTTAGCTGAGATGTCGGCTTGATAGCGCGCTACTAAATCAGACTCGCCAGCAGCAGGGAAGGGGATGATGTACTGAATGGTTCTATCGGGGAAAGGTTGAGCATGCGCGCCAGATAGCAAGCCAAGTGAGATTAGGCCAATACTCAGCAATCTACTTAGTAATTTAAATAGCCTCATTTAGAAATCTCCTCAATGACTGCATTAGTAACATCACTCATCATGGCCGTGCCGCCTAAATCACGAGTATGTAACTTTGGATTGGCTGTCACTTTTTCAATGGCTGCCATTAACTTTGCACCGAGCGCTTTTTCACCCAGGAAGTCGAGCATCATCACTGCTGACCAGAAGGTGCCAATTGGATTGGCAAGACCTTTGCCCATAATGTCAAAAGCAGAACCATGAATCGGCTCAAACATGGATGGATAGCGACGCTCTGGATCCAGATTGGCAGTTGGTGCAATACCTAGGCTACCGGCTAATGCAGCTGCCAAATCACTGAGTACGTCTGCATGTAAGTTAGTAGCAACGATGGTGTCTAAAGATTCGGGGCGATTGACCATGCGCGCAGTAGCGGCATCAACCAACTCTTTGTCCCAAGTGACATCCGGAAAATCTTTAGCAACGATGGTGGCGATCTCGTCCCACATCACCATGCCATGGCGCTGCGCATTAGATTTAGTGATGACGGTGAGGTGTTTGCGAGGGCGTGACTGCGCTAACTTAAAGGCGAAGCGCTGTACGCGTTCTACTCCAACGCGAGTCATGATGCTCATATCTGAAGCTACTTCGATGGGGTGACCCTGGTGTGCTCGGCCACCTACACCAGAGTATTCGCCTTCAGAGTTCTCGCGCACGATCACCCAATCCAGCTGATCTGGTTTGCAATTACGTAGTGGCGTTTCAATGCCAGGAAGAATGCGCGTAGGGCGTACGTTTGCGTATTGATCAAAGCCCTGACAAATTTTGAGACGCAAGCCCCACAAAGTAATGTGATCTGGAATCTTAGGGTCGCCAGCTGAGCCGAACAAAATCGCATCTTTAGAGCGCAAAGGTTCGAGACCGTCCTCGGGCATCATGATGCCGTGCTTGCGGTAGTAATCGCCACCCCAATCAAAGTGCTCAAATTGGAAAGCGACTTCAGGATGTTTTTTGCTTAAGGCATTCAATACCTTCTCGCATTCTGGGATGACTTCTTTGCCAATGCCGTCGCCTGGGACGGACGCAATCTGATACGTCTTCATATGTCTCCTACTGTTCTTTTTATATGAGCTACTGGATCACTTGCACAGTAACTTCTGGGATCATTATGCAATTCCTTGGCCCCAATACAACCATGAGACACTCGGGGTTTATGGCTAGAGAAAGAGGGGGAAAAGAGGGGGCGGGAGTGAGTCCATAGCCCCAAAACAACAAAAATAAGGCCATTTTTGCGGTTTTTACATATACTGTATAAACATACAGTATATTAATGACTATGACGCAAGTAATGAACCCCGCAAAAGTAACCCTGAGTCAGGCGCCACAAGCCTTGGCAGGCCATTTTGCTGCCTATGAGCTCAAGCTCCTAAGCCATCGGATGTCAGCTGGATTCCCTAGTCCAGCGGCAGATTACGCCGAAGACGGCCTCGATCTGAATCATTACCTCGTCCAGAACAAGCCAGCCACCTTCATGTTCACCGTGAAGGGAGACTCCATGTTGGGCGCGGGGATTTGCGATGGCGACAAGGTCGTTGTTGATAAAGCCCTTAAGCCAAAACATAAAGACATCGTAGTCGCGGTGGTTGATAGCGAGTACACCATCAAGCGCCTTTATCAGTTGCGTGGTCGTATTGAGCTCCAACCAGAGAATCCAAACTATCAAGCCATCACCTTTAATGAAGGCAGTGAGCTACAAATCTGGGGTATAGTGGTTGGGGTGGTACGTAAGTACAGCAATGCCAGCACCAGATACAACAAAGAGGGCAAGTGAGATGAATACACAAAACACTTCAAATCCACTCTTCGCACTCGTAGATGTAAATAATTTCTATGTTTCTTGCGAGCGCGTATTCCAGCCTAAGTTAGAAGAGGTGCCGATGGTCGTGCTATCCAATAATGATGGCTGCGCTGTAGCACGTAGTGCTGAAGTCAAAGCGCTTGGCGTCAAGATGGGAACACCCTGGTTTCAGATGAAGGACTTGGCCAAGCAGCATGGTATTCAGGCTTACTCGTCTAATTACACCTTGTATGGCGACATGAGTAGTCGTGTAGTTGAGGTGCTGAGAGCATTCACGCCAAACCTAGAGGTTTACAGCATTGACGAGAGCTTCTTGCAAATCGAGACCATCTTAAAACAGTATCAAGACACGATTGAATTAGGTCAAAAGATCAAACAGCAAGTTAAAGACACTACCGGCTTACCAGTCTGTGTAGGCATTGGCGCTAGTAAGACCTTGGCAAAGCTCGCCAATCATTTAGCTAAAAAACATAAGCAGTTTGTTGGTGTGTGCGATGTCAATGCGATGGTTAAAGAAGAGCTCTACCAGTGGATGAGCGAGACCGAAGTAGGTGAGGTGTGGGGTGTAGGTAAACAAATCGCCAAGAAACTCAAAGCTCAAAACATTCAGAGTGTATTTGATCTTTTGCAAGCCTCACCACAAGCAATGCGTCAACAGTTTGGCGTAGTGATGGAGCGTCTCTGTTATGAGTTACGTGGTACATCCTGCCTGCAGTTAGAGGAAGTGGCGCCAGCCAAGCAACAAATCATTGCTTCACGCAGTTTTGGAAAGTTGGTTACTAGTCAGGTAGAGCTTGCGGAATCCGTTGCTACCCATGTAGCCCGAGCAGCTGAAAAGCTCAGAACCCAAAATAGCACTACGGGCGCGCTCACCGTATTTATCCAGACCAATCCGTTTAAGCAAAATGAGCCACAGTATCACCAAAGCGTCACGATTCCATTGGCGGATCCAACGGATAACACGCTGACCTTAACCAATGCAGCCTTGGTAGGTCTTAAGCAAATCTATCAAGCGAACTTCCGCTACAAGAAGGCCGGGGTCATTCTGAATCTCATTAGTGATAAGCCAACAGCTCAGCAATCCTTGTTTGAGGATATCGAAACTAAAGGCAAATCAGCACACCTCATGAAAGCGGTGGATGAGATCAATACGCGCTTTGGCAATGCATTCATCAGATCTGCAGCCGCAGGAACCAACGGCACTAAAGAAGAGTGGCAGATGAGATCAAACAATCGGTCGCCGAACTATACGACTAAGTGGGATGAGTTACCGGTAGTTAGATAAAGAATTCAGCAACAAAAAAGCACTTAATCAATAACACGTAACAACGCATAAAGAGGAGAAGCAAATGGACTTACTAAACAACTTCAACGGAATTTCTCTCGTAGCCATCATGGTTTTGTCTTACTGCGCCGTATTGAAAAATACTAAGCGTCATGAAAGCGCAACAAAACAAGTCTTTAATCGTAAATATCAGTAAAGAACAAGCAGTAGGCCTGGAAGGGGAATAAGGAAATCACGGATTCCTTATTCCCTTATTCTTTTTAGGCAGCCTTTAGTTCAAGCTTAATTCTCTTTCCCAGGGCAGTCGCTGCACTGGCCAGTGTAATTAATGTGAGGCTGGTGTCGCTTTCATCAAGCAGGCGATTTAAAGCTGCGCGACTGGTATGCATTTTCTTAGCCATAGAGGTCTTGGTGATTTGTTGTTTCTCCATTTCACGCTCAATTTGCCAGGCTATGATACGTTTTACTGCTACGGCAGTTGAGTGTTCGAGCAGGGATTCTTCTTTTAAGAATTCATCAAAATTGCTGCCAATATGCTTTTTCTTCATACCGATCTCCTTAACTGCTTTACTCTAGTTTTTGCTAAATCTAAATCTTGCTTGGGTGTCTTTTGCTGTTTCTTGATAAATCCATGAATCAATATCATGATGTTGTTTTCTAGTACAAAAAGCACTCTCGCAAATACCACCACTAAGTCTGCACCGAATCTCCCAAATTTCGCCATCAATGTGTCTGACAAGAGGCACTCCAAGAGGCATTCCAAGAGGCCAGCCAAATTGAACTGTTTTAATATCTTCACCTATTCGCTTTTTATCCTTGACAGTCTGAAATTGAAGCCAATTTCTAACGGGCTCGTTATTTGTTTCTGTTTTAAAAAAACGCACTTCTAGTATGGGGGTCTTCATCCATATAGCGTACCAATAATGATACACATATTACATCAGGAATTACTGAATTTGATGTAGGAAGATTTAGCCTGTCAAATGGGCGGGTAGATGGGGGGTTACTAGGCTTGATTAATTGGCTTCTAAAGCTTTGCGCAGGTAACCAGAAACATTGTCTTGGCGTAGTAACCATTGCTTGTAGTCAGATGGCACTTGGCTAATGAGCTCACCCTTATGTTTGCCATAAGGCATGGTCTTTGGAATTCTGGCTTTCTCAGACATCTCCCATAAAGCATCCAAAGAAACGGGGTGTAACTTATCGATAATCTGAGCAACAATTTTTGAGCAGATCCACACATCGGCTAAGGCGCTATGCGCATTGCGTAGTTGGTCTCTAGCAGTATGGCGTTCAAAGTAATAGAGTAGAGCGCTTTGCGTGTAACTATCTAAATCAGGCCACAGACTGCGTGCAAGTGCCAAAGTGCAAATGCGCTTGACCTCAGGGCTGCCAATCGCAACCCAATCAAAATCAATATTGTGGCCAATCAGATATTTAGTTCCAGCCGGCAATCGAAAGGAGCTGCTTGCGGGGCAATTGACCAATTCCTCATCCATGATGTGATGAGTGGCAAGTGCGCCTAGGCTGATAGGCTTGCCTGGGTTATAACGTTGCACCCAAGGATTACCCACTTCAAATGGATTGAGGGAGGTGACATCGAGTGAGGCCGCTTCAATAATCACTGCATCGTTTTTATCGGTCGCTTCTACATCAAAAATAATGGCTTGGAGCATAGGAGTCTATTGGGATTGAATCGTCCTATTGTGCCTCGAATTAAGTTGCTCAATTGATATTGAATAAAAGACACATACCCAAAACCATATCAATTGCTCGATTTCTATGGAGATCTCCTGTGGGTAGGTGTTGGTTTATCATCAATTTATCACTTATTCACTCATATTTAACCCAAGGAAGTATTGTGAAATCACTACTGGCAATCGTATTGACATCCATTTTTTCCATGGCATTTGCTCAGCAAAAAACAGCCATTATTCAAACAGATCAGATGCAGCAGGCAATTGCTCGCGGTGCGATTATTTGGGATGTACGCGATGAAAAAAGTTACTTAGATGGCCACATCCCAGGTGCAATCAATATTGGTGAGATCGGTAACGTATTGCGTGACCCAAATAAAGAAGACTACATCCCTACAGAACAAATTCAGAAGATTTTTAACGCTGCTGGTTTAGATGTGAATAAAGATGTTGTGGTTTATGGTGCACGCGGCAATCCATATACTTATTTTGGTCTGTACACCATTAATTATTTTGGTGGAAAAGATGCGCAGATTTACCATGATGGTATTGATGGCTGGAAACAAGCTGGCCTGCCAATTCAAAAAGAGCGCCAAACCTTGCCACCAGTATCGGTAGTGCTAGTACCGCAGCCTCAATTGGTTGTTAGTAATGAGGAGATGCTCAAGCTCGCCCAGTCGAAATCCGTGCAACTCATCGATGCCAGAACGCCCGATGAGTTCTCAGGTAATGATGTGCGTACGATTCGGGGTGGCCACATTCCCAATGCTACCAATATCCCGTTCGAGGACAATTGGCAGGACCCAGCAACTGCGATCAAGCTAGGCAAGAAACAAGTTACTGATAACTCTGGCATGGCGCTAAAAAATCAAACAGATTTAAAAAAACTGTATGCCAATCTCGATCCTGATAAAGAAACCGTGGTCTATTGCCAAAGTGGTGTGCGGGCCTCTGAGACTGCCACAGTGCTTAAGTCTTTGGGCTTTAAGAAGGTCAAAGTGTATGACTCCTCATGGTTGGGTTGGGGCAATAACCTCAAAGCGCCAGTTGCTGATGAGACTTTCCTAAACGTTGGTGCGCTTAATGCAAAGATGACCGCAATGCAAAACAAAATCAATCAGCTAGAAGAGGCTTTAAAAAATAAAAATAACTGATGCAATGTAAATAGAGGCCCAATTCTTGGTGAAGGCAATGCTGCGCCAAGACTGCTCTCTTCTGACGCTTAAATCATCCGCACTCCCTATTCATCTTCATCCAAAACCTCTACGCTGAATCTTTCTACATGGAGGGGATCAGCTTTGCGCGTATCTATTGAGTGCTCCCATAAACAGCTGCAGTTATTCAGAATCTCTCTGGATGCGCGAACTGTTCTGGTTTTGCTGATTATTTGGATAATTTGGGGACTTTTCAGGATTCTGAAGATCTTCTGAATTCCTGGGGGGTGGATGAGCCAAACCCCCGGCACTGGCAGAAATTGGGTTTGGCTGCTTCGTTCCCGACCTGACCAGGTTATCCAACCCACCATGCGGGGAGGCCCATCCAATTCCATTTTAGCTTGTTAGAATGTAAGACATGACAGCATTGGCATTAGCCCGTTCGTGGCGCCCCAAAACCTTCTCTGAATTAGTCGGCCAAGACCATGTGGTTAAGGCCTTAACCCATGCTTTGGATCAGGGTCGCCTGCACCACGCATGGCTCTTTACGGGTACCCGTGGAGTAGGTAAGACCACGATTGCCCGAATTATGGCTAAAGCCCTCAATTGCACGGGGTCTGATGGTTCCGGCAAGATGACTTCAGAGCCTTGCGGAAAATGCCCAGCTTGCATGGAAATCGATGCTGGTCGCTTTGTTGACTATATAGAGATGGATGCTGCAAGTAATCGTGGCGTTGACGATATTGCTGCCCTCCTAGAAAAGGCAGCTTACGCACCCAGCAATGCGCGCTACAAGGTCTACATGATTGACGAGGTGCACATGCTCACCAATCATGCCTTTAATGCCATGCTCAAAACTTTGGAAGAGCCGCCAGAGCACGTTAAATTTATTCTAGCTACTACCGATCCACAAAAGATCCCAGTTACCATTCTGTCTCGTTGCTTGCAGTTCAACCTCAAGCAAATGCCAGTACCGCTCATTGTTGAACATTTAGAAAAAGTGCTCGCTGCTGAGAAGGTGGAGTGCGAAGTCAATGCCTTACGTGTTCTCGCCAAGGCGGCTCAAGGTTCAATGCGTGATGCTTTGTCGCTAACCGATCAGGCCATTGCCTATGCGGCTGGCAGAGTTAGCGAAGAATCCGTACGCGGCATGCTTGGCACATTAGATGATGCTTATCTCATCCGTATTTTAGATTGCTTGATTGCTAAAGATGGTGCAAGCCTTCTTGCAGTCGCAAACGAAATGGGTGAGCGCAGCATGTCTTTCTCATTGGCATTGCAAGATCTTTCAAGCCTGTTGCAAAAAGTTGCAGCAGCGCAAGTTGTTCCAGAATCCGTTTTAGAAGATTGGCCAGAAGCAGGCGAGATTCGTCGCTTGGCAGGCCAGCTCACAAAAGAAGAAGCGCAACTCTTCTATCAAATCACGATTACAAGTCGTCCAGATTTATCGCTGGCACCGGATGAGCAAACTGGCTTTGCCATGACGCTGTTGCGTATGTTGGCGTTTCGTCCAGGCAGCGGTGGAGGAGGTAATTCTTCTCCAGCACCATCATCACCCTCGGCTCCACCAGTCAATACTGCTCGTCCTATAGCGGCCGCTCCTAAAGCGTCTGCACCAGCACCTGCTGCTAGATCATCTGCGCCTGCCACTCCAGCGTCAACACCGTCAGCACCAGCTGCACAAATTTCCCTGGCCAGTCCTGCCGAGCGTCCTGATTGGCATGCCTTGATGCGTCAGTTACCCGTTAAAGGGATGGTGCAGCAGTTAGCATTTCAGACAGAGTTGCAAGATTGGAATGATTCACCTGCTGGGGTGCGTGCAACTATCCTCACACCGATGCCGCAGCTCGCTTCTGACGCTTCTGTTGGTCGTTTGGCTGATGCGCTCACCGCTCACTTTGGCAAGCCCGTCAAGATCGTGATTGAAAAGGGCGAAGTAGAAGGTAAGACAGTGGCCAAGGTGGATGCCCAGATTCATCAAGAGAAAAGAATGAATGCGGAGCAAATGATTGCTGCCGATCCATTTATTCAGCAATTAGAAAAAGAGTTTGGTGCCAAGGTAGTTGGCGGTTCTGTGAAACCTCTTTAATTCAATATCAATATTCATAAATCACAATTAATACCACTAAGGAAATAAAGCGATGATGAAAGGTGGACTTGCTGGCCTCATGAAACAGGCTCAGCAGATGCAAGAGAAGATGAAGACTGCGCAAGCCGAGTTGGCTGCGTTGGAAGTAACTGGTCAAGCTGCCGGTGGCTTGGTAAAAGTAACTGTCTCTGGCAAATACGAACTCAAACGTGTGCAGATTGATCCAGGCGCCATGGATGATCGTGAGATGTTGGAAGACCTCGTCGTGACTGCTTACACAGAAGCATTCAAACAGGTGGAAGCGGCAAGTGCCCAGATGATGTCTGGCGCCACTGCTGGCATGCCAATGCCCCCTGGCTTTAAGTTACCGTTCTAATTCAATTTTGTTAAATACGAACCTGAATATTTAATGGCGCGCATAGAAGCACCTCAAGATGCACTCGGTCGATTGATCGAGGCATTACGCGTTCTGCCTGGGGTAGGCCCCAAGTCAGCGCAGCGCATGGCGTTCTATTTATTGCAGCATGACCGTAATGGTGCGGCAGTACTCGCTCAATCATTGGGTGAGGCAGTTGAAACAGTAGGGCACTGCGCGCGTTGTAATACTTTTTCAGAAACTCAGGTTTGCGGTACTTGTTCCGATGGTCGCCGTGATCCTTCTTTGCTTTGCATAGTAGAAACGCCTGCTGACCAAGTGATGGTGGAGCAGACGCTCAGTTTTAAAGGTAACTACTTTGTATTGATGGGTCGTCTCTCACCACTCGATGGCATGGGTCCAAATGAAATCGGCTTTGATCGATTACTCAATCGCATTGAGACCCCTGATACTGGTGTGTCGATTCGGGAAGTGGTGCTGGCTACGAATTTCACGAGTGAAGGTGAGGCTACTGCTCATTACATTGGCGAGGTACTTAAAGCTAAAGGCATCAAAGTTACGCGTATTGCACGAGGCATCCCAGTAGGAGGAGAGCTTGAGTATGTGGATGCTGGCACCTTAGCTCGCGCCTTAATGGATCGCCGTTAATTCTTCTGATTGCTCCTTGAGTTGTTTTCAGGGCACACCCAAGACTAATGCGAGCCCAATCTATCAGTGATTCTTCCCTGATCTGTCATCTCTAGGACATAAAGACTAGGTAAATTGCCTCTTATTGGGGATAATTTGGGCTGCGCCGCCCTTGGGCTTCAATCCCAGGCCGTGAGTGCACTGATTTTTCCTTCAATCTGTTGCCATAACCACTAGGTTCCGCAACCTCATCAGAAATCGTGAATGACCCGCAAGCTTTTGCTCATTCTCTTGTTAAGTTTTGTCACTGCTTCTGTGTACGCACAGCGGGCAGGGTCAGGCGCCGACCAAATTGCGAGTTTTGCAGAAGCAATTCAGGGATTGCCAACAGAAGGTGAGATCCTAGGGTTGCCTGTAAACGTACACGGTCAAACTACCTATATTAATCAGCGCTACAACGCATTCAATTCCCCTTATCAGGGGCAAAACAGTTTGCTACCCGATAAGTCGATGAGTTATACCTGGTCGGGGACGCTATTTTTTGGTGCACGTGTCGCCTCTGATACTGATATTTATTTCAATCCTGAAGTAGTTTCTGGGGTGCCTTTTTCTGGATTGACAGGTTTAGGTGGTCCTACCAATGGCGAGGCAACTCGCGCACAAGGTGCACAAGCCCACTTTTATTCTGCTCGCGCATTCTTGCGTCAAACGATTAACCAAGAGGGCGGTAAGGTCGAGTTAGAAAATGATGCCAACCAGATTGGTCAAACAGTCAGCAGCAATCGATTTGTGATTACTGCAGGACAGTTTTCTACATTAGATATTTTTGATGACAGTAGGTACGCTAAAGATCCCCGCGTGCAATTTATGAACTGGGGCAATATGACTTACCTATCTTATGACTACGCAGCCGATGCGCGCGGCTATAGCTGGGGCTTGGCGGGTGAGTGGTATCGTGATAATTGGGTCTTTAGAGCCTCACGCATGCTAGCTCCAAAAGACCCAAACGGGCGCGATCTGAACTGGCAAATTTTTAATTCTTACGGTGATCAGATTGAGGTAGAGCGTCAGCATAGTATTGGCAGCTTACCGGGTAAGGTCAGTGTCCTAGGTTACCGTAATCGCATGGTTATGGCACGATTTACTGACGCTACTAATTATTTGTTGGTGAATAATGCTCAGGGCACTCAAGCTATTGTCAATGTTCGCAATAGCGCTCAAGTCAAAACCGGTATTGGTTTAAATGCTGAACAAGCCTTGACCAAGGACATGGGTATATACATGCGGGCATTCACATCCGATGGCCATACAGAAACTATGGCTTTTGCAGAGGCCGACAGCTCTTTATCTGTTGGTATGGGGATTAATGGTGAGCGCTGGGGTAGGGCCAAAGATACGATAGGCCTATCTGCGATGCTCAATGGCATTTCATCTAATCGAAGAGCCTATTTACAAGCAGGAGGAATTTCCAATTTCATTGGTGACACCCCTTATCCTTACGCAGGTCTAAGTCAGTCTATTAGTTATAAGCCTGAACAAATTAGTGAGGTGTACTACAACGCTTTGGTGATTCAAAATGTCCTCTTGGGTCTCAACTATCAGCACATCATGAACCCAGCCTACAATGCTGCTCGCGGTCCTGTAAATGTTGTGTCTTTTAGGATTCATGCCGAGTTCTAAGAATTTTTAGACTCGATCCATAATTATTATATTTAGAATCAATAACATAGAGAATTTTAATAATTCGACTTTTATCCTTTATCCCCTATAATCCTTAAAACCTCCAGAATCGCGTTTAAATTTGGTCGAAATCTGCATCTGGAGCTATAAAAACAGCATTTTTATTGATTTAGAGGCTGCCGCATTTGTTAATCCTTACACGCAAAATTAGCGCATTCAATGCTGCTCACTGCATCACTTCCTTGGTAGTTGCGACTTTTGCTTGCTCTGTGTTTGCGCAGTCCGCTACCAATGACATCACGCCGGCAAGTGTCAGCGTGCAAACAGGTGATACATCTTTAACTGCGCCTCCCTCAATTAGTGCTCAGCTGAGTGCTAAGGATAAGTCCTCAAAGGCTACGGAACTATTTGCACCAGTTACCAAACAAAATACCCCAAAGATTTATGTCAACAACGCATCAACTGGCTCATCAGAAATGGATTTACGCCAACTTTGGAGTGAGCTCAAACTCAATAATCCCCAGCTTGGCGCATTGCGTGAATCGTATTTATCGGCGAAAGCAACTGTGCCTCAAATTGCAGCACCAGCTAATCCACAGGTTGGTCTAGTGTGGTCCGGTATGCCGGCTAACTCCCCATTTGCATTAGGTGGTGCTAATGCACCATCTCAGCAATACCCCGGTGGAATTAGTAGTAATAACTCAATTTCGATTGCTCAGCCATTTCAGTTTCCAGGTAAAAAGAGTTTAGCTGCTGATATTGCCGATACCAATGCAGAGGCATTGCTGGCTCAATCTGAGGCAGCCTATTTGCAGTTAGGTGCACAGTTATCTACGCTGTATTACAGCGCGCTTGCTGCACAAAAGCAGTTGCAAGTGCTAAAAGAGTCGGTGATTCGTTTGGAGATGATTAAGAATGTTGCGAAGGCTCGCTATGCGAATAATGCTGCTGCTTATGTTGAGTATTTAAATGCTCAAGTTGCTCAAAGTTCTGCAGAAGCAGATCAATTTAATTTAGAGCGCCAGCTACAAGTAGCGTTAAACAACATTAATACTTTAGTGGGGCGCCACTCACGTGAAAAGCTTGTTCTCAAAGGCGATGTCCGCCGTTCGATGAATGCAATGCCAACCTTGATAGAGTTAGAGGATTACGCCGAATCTAGTCACCCAAGTCTAAAAGGATCTGCCCTCCAATTGGAGGCCGCTCGCAAAGGGGTGACCTTGGCGAAGAAGGCCTACTTGCCAGATTTCCAGGTGATTGGTTCTTCCTATACCCCACGCGGACCATTTTCAGCCAATAATGGTGCCTTGTTTTACCAGTTAGAGTTAGACCTCATTATTCCTTTGTACTTTTTTACCAAGGAGAAATACGGGGTGGAACAAGCGATCCGCAATCAAGCTTCTGCTGAGGCAAGCGATATTTCTAATCGTCAACAGATCGTGCTGGCTGTGAACTCAGCTTACGCTTCTTATGAGCAAGCCAGAACTGCGGCAAACTTTCTCAGGGATAGGCAAGTACCTCAGGCTGATGCAGCATACAAGGTCGGATTAACTCAGTATTCCAATAATGGCCAAGGGTTCAATGATTTGTTAACAGCACAAACGCAATTACGCGGCTTGGAAATTCAGCTGGCTCTTGCGGAGAGTAATTTATTGCAAGCGCAAGCTGTTTTATTGGCTACGGCCGGTAAAGAACCTTTTTAAGGAGTTGTTTTGAAGCATAAACTGATTGCCATTTACCAGCGAGCTCTTGCAGAAGCGCATAAGCTAAAAGATCAATTTGTAGCGCGCATTGATGCGAATACAAATAATATCCATCGCTCCTATTGGGCGCTACCACCAGAGACGCGCGCTCGACTGCGTTTAGTGATCATTTGTATTTCAATTTTGATGCTGGGCATTGTGATAGGGCTATTTGTCAATGTGAACCGTCCAGTCAAGCTTGAAAAAAATGATAAGTCATTAAAGGTGGAGTCGTCTGGTGCGATGGAGTTAAAGCTCCCAGGTCTCAATTTAAATCCAGATGTTTATGTATTTACCGAGGCCATTAAATCGGATGTTCCAGTTGAGTTAGCTATGCCTGGTCGTTTGACGTTTAATGCTGAAAAATCGAAAGTGCTCTCGGCTCGAGCTGCTGGACGGGTTGAGCGGATTGACGCCTTTGATGGTGCGCAAGTAAAAGTGGGCTCTCCTGTTTTGGAGATGTATAGCCCAGATTTTATTTCTGCTCAGCAAGAATATCTACTGTCCTCTAAGACTACGAAGATTCTAGAGAATAATAAAGCGATCGGTGATTTATTGTCGGATTCTCGTATTACACAAGAGGCTGCTGCCAACCGCATTCGTAATTTAGGTGCCGGTGATGGCGACATTCATTTCCTAGAAAAGACTGGTAAAACGCAAACCAACTTAGTGGTGCGATCACCAATTGATGGCGTGGTAGTGAAGCGTGCAGTAGAGCCTGGTGCTTTTGCCAACATTGGCGATGTTTTGGCCACCTTGGCGGATCCGAAGGCCTTATGGTTCTTGGGTAACGTATACGAGCAAGATATTGCCAAGATTCAAAAAGGTCAAACCATTATTTTGCGTACTGAAGCCTATCCGGACAAAGTATTCACTGCTAAAACTAATTTTATTGCGCCTACTATTGATCCGGATACCAGGGCTTTAGTGATTCGTTGTGATGTTGATAATTCCGATGGTTTATTGCGTCCGGATATGTTTGCTTCAGGCAAGCTACAGGTTGGCTCATCGCAGGCTGTCGTTTTGCCACAGACTGCTATTGTGCGGGTTCGCGAGATGCGTTATGTCATTATCAGAACGGCTCCGGATACTTTTAGACGTTTTGTGGTCAAAGGTTTCGATCTTGATGGCAAACAATTTGCGGTGACCGAAGGTGTTGAGCCTGGTATGCAAGTATTAACGGATGGCGCGGTCTTGTTAAATGATCGTTTTGCGAAGCAGGAGGAGTAATTGAGTTTCGCAACGAACTTTCTAAGGAGCGTTTTAGATAAACGTGTTCTCATCCTCTTCGCTTCTTTTGTTTTATTGTGCATGGGCGGATATAGTCTCAAGCAATTGCCTATTCAGCCTTACCCTGGTGTAGCGCCGCTCACCATCCAAGCGATCTCCCAATGGCCTGGAAGAAGTACAACCGAAGTAGAGCAGCAGGTGACTATTCCAGTAGAAAATGCACTCGCTGGCATTCCCGGAGTTAAGGCATTCCGCTCGGTATCTCTCTTTGGTCTTTCTGTTGTCACGCTCAAATTTAATGACAACGCAGATCCTTTTAAAGTACGCCAAATCTTTATTTCCAACTTGGGAAATGTGACTTTCCCCCCGGGCGTGAGTTCAAGTGTGAGTCCTGATTCGGATGCTACTGGCGAGATCTTGCGTTACCAAGTTAAGTCTGACTATGCGTCTCCAACCCGACTAAAGACTTTGCAGAACTATGAGATCTATAAAGAGCTCAAACAAACACCGGGAATCGCAGACGTTTCTTCCTTTGGGGGGAAGGTACGGCAGTACAACGTGATTGTTCGCCCAGAGAGCCTGCAATCTAAAAATATTACTGTGGCGCAGCTAATTGATGCCTTAACAAAGGCTAATGACAATACTGGCGGCGGTGTTTTGCCAAGTGGTGAACAGCAGTTTGTTGTACGCGGTGTCGGCTTGCTAAAGAATTTAGATGATATTAGGCGCGTAGTGATTGCTGTTAATAATGGCGTGCCCGTTCGTATTGGTGATGTAGCAACGGTAGAAATTGGCAATGCACCACGTTTGGGCTTGTTCCAGTTTGACGAAAATCCTGACTCAGTAGAAGGAATCGTCTATTTGCGTCGCGGCGAGAATGCCTCCGAAGTCTTGGCGCGAGTGCGTGAAAAAATTACCACAATCAATGCCCATGTATTGCCTCCTGGCATTGAAGTCAAGACATTCTATGATCGTCAGGTGCTATTAGATATTACTGTCGGCACAGTAAAGCATACGATGTTCTTTGGCATCTCTATGGTCTTGATATTGCTGTATATCTTCTTAGGAAATTTTAGGGCCGCCGCAGTAGTTGCAGTTGTCATTCCGCTGGCACTGTGTTTCTCTTTCATCATGATGTACGTGTTTAACGTACCAGCTAATCTAATTTCTTTAGGAGCCATTGACTTTGGCGTGATTGTAGATGCTGCAGTGATCATCACTGAAAACGTTATGCGCCATCTAGAAGATGGCGGAAAACGCTTAAACCAAAGCATTATTTTGGCCACTGCCGAAGTACAAAGGGCCATGGTGTATTCCACCAGCATCATTATTGTTGCTTATTCCCCCTTATTTTTAATGGGTGGAGTTGAGGGAATTATTTTTAAGCCCATGGCCTTCACCATGGGCTTTGCGTTAATTGCCTCGATTATTTTGAGTCTGACATTCTTGCCGGCGGCGATTTCATATTCGTTTGGTGAAAACTTCCACCATGAGCCACCAAAATTTATTACTTGGATACTCAGTCGCTATAAGCCATTACTTAGACGTCTCATGGATCATCCTCGGCATGTAATTACGATATCTATTTTGGTGTTGGGGATTACTTTAATAAGCGCTACCCGTTTGGGTACGGCATTCTTGCCTACTCTTGAGGAAAACAATATTTGGTTGCGGGTTGTCTTGCCCAATACAGTAGATTTGGACTATTCCATTAGCATAGCCAATCAGCTGCGAGAAACCTTTACAAGGCAGCCTGAGATAGACCATGTTGCCGCCCAAATTGGGCGCCCTGATGATGGTACTGACTCTACCGGGGTATTTAATCAAGAGTATGGTTTGTATCTGAAATCCCCAGAAGCGATGCCTAAGGGCACCACAAAAGCCGACCTCTTGAAACGTTTACAGGGTGAGCTCAATCGTATTCCTGGAGTTTCCTTTAGCTTCTCTCAATATATTCAAGACAACGTGAATGAGGCTTTGTCGGGTGTCAAGGGTGAGAACTCGGTAAAGATTTTTGGTACCGATCTGAATATTCTGAATACTAAAGCTCATGAAGTTATTGATCAGCTTAAAAAAGTACGCGGTATTGAGGACGAAAGTATTTTGAGGGAGCTTGGTCAGCCAACCTTGAATATTCAAATCGATCGTGAGCGAGCGGCGCGATATGGTGTAAATGTCGGAGATGTTCAGACTGTAGTGGCGAATGCCATTGGTGGGGCACCAGTTAGTAATTTCTTGGAAGATGAAAAAACTTTTGGTATTGCGGTGCGTTTAAATGAGTCAAGCCGAAACGATTTACCCGATATTGCTAATTTACTGATTGATACCCCTTCAGGTGCCAGGGTACCTTTGGGTATGGTCGCCAATGTTGAATTAACTGATGGCCCATTCTTTATTTACCGCGAAGCTGGGAAACGCTATATTGCTGTGATTTTTAGTGTGCGTGATCGTGATCTTGGGAGTGCCGTAGAGGATGCTAAATATTTAGTGGAGAAGAATGTGGCATTACCCGCCAATTACTCTATTGCATGGGATGGCCAATTCAATCAAATGAAGGCTGCGCAGCAAAAGCTGATGGTCATTATTCCATTAACACTGGTGGCAATTTTCTTGCTGCTAGTGACTGCTCTAGGCAACTTCCGTGATGCCATCATTGTTCTGATTAACGTACCTTTTGCGGCTATCGGCGGCATTATCGCATTGCATCTTGGCGGTGAGACTTTAAGCATTTCTGCCTTGTTTGGATTCTTATCGTTATTTGGTATTGCGATTCAGGATGGCGTGATTTTGATTTCTTATATCAATAAAACTGTTGCGCAAGAGCATGGCGCTATGAAAGATGCGATGGTTGATGGGGCTGCCTTGAGAGTGCGCCCTGTTCTGATGACCGCGATGCTAGCTGGCCTTGGTCTCTTGCCGGCAGCGCTGTCACATGCAATTGGTTCGGAAGCGCAGCGTCCATTGGCCCTTGTGATTGTAGGCGGAATGATCACCACAACTATTTTGACTTTACTAGTATTGCCAGTGATCTACGCAGCAATGAGAGCGCGTGGCAAACACAAACCAGGACTCGTTTAATCATGTCTAAGCAACCCCACATCCTGGTCTCTAATGACGATGGCTATTTAGCTCCTGGCTTGCTAGCTTTAGTAGAGGCGGTACGTCCCTTGGGTCGTATTACCGTGATTGCTCCTGAGCAGAACCATAGCGGTGCCTCGAATTCACTCACATTATCTAGACCATTGTCGATTCATCGCGTTGCTGGTGGCGAGCGGGATGGCTTTTTCTTTGTCAATGGCACACCAACGGATTGTGTGCACGTTGCCATGACAGGATTTTTGGATGAGAAACCTGACCTAGTGATCTCTGGCATCAATCAAGGTGAAAACATGGGTGAAGATACGCTTTACTCAGGCACTGTTGCTGCCGCAGTTGAAGGTGTGATGTTTGGTGTGCCAGGCATTGCTTTCTCGCAAATTGATCGCGGCTGGAATCGTATTGAAGATGCGGCTAAAGCTGCGCATGATGTAGTTGCGCAAATGCTGGTTTCTTCTTTAAGTCAAAACCATGCTGATGGCGCAGCAGCGTTACTCAACGTTAATATTCCCAACCGTCCCTATGCTGATTTATATCGCTGGCGTGTAACGCGCCTCGGCAATCGTCATCATTCACAGCCGGTGGTAGTGCAGGATAGTCCGCGTGGTGAGAAGATCTACTGGATCGGCGCTGCAGGCGATGTCAAAGAGGGTTCAGAAGGCACGGACTTTCATGCGATTGCTGAGGGATGTGTTTCGATCACGCCTATGCAATTGGATTTAACGCACCATGCTCGTTTGGCGGCAATGCGTGCGAATGGCTGGGACCGCGGTTGAAGGCTCCGACCGAACGCTTTGCTGCTTATCGGCAGGCCCTAGCCGCGAAAGTTCATGCTGGCGGAGTAAAACACGGTAAAACCTTAGAGGCGATTGCTACCGTTCCTCGCCACGCTTTTATGGATCCTGGGTTGCACGCGCAAGCCTACGAAGATACTGCGCTACCAATTGGTCACGAGCAGACTATCTCTAAGCCATCAGTAGTGGCACGCATGATTGAGTTGCTTCACAAGCCTAAACATAAACTTGGCAAAGTGCTGGAGATTGGCACTGGTTGCGGTTACCAAGCGGCGGTACTGAGTTTATTGGCAGACGAGGTTTACTCCATAGAGCGTATTCGTCCGCTGCATGACATGGCAAGAGCTAAGTTGCGCCCATTTCGCATTAACAATCTTCGCTTGATATACGGCGACGGTATTTTAGGTTTGCCTCAGGCCGCTCCATTTGATGGGATTATTTTGGCTGCAGCTGGCTTGGGTATTCCGGATGCCTTGCTAGATCAGTTATCGATAGGTGGACGCTTGGTAGCCCCAGTCGTCAAGAATGACAAAGAGCAGCAGCTGGTAATGGTTGAAAGAATGAGTTCCCAGCGCTATCAAAGAACTGTACTGGACGGGGTCTTTTTTGTACCCTTACAATCAGGGGTAGTATGAGATTTATGATGAATTCACCAATTCAGAACCCAATTTGATGCCATCCACTTTATTGAAACTTATCCTTGTTGCGCTCATGTCCTCATCCTTGATGTTGATGGTTGGATGTTCTACACCTCGCACTAAGCCTGCTAGCGTGACTGATCGCAGTGGTGGCTCAAGCGAGCCGACTCCCCCTGGTTACTATCGCGTTAAAAAAGGGGACACCTTGGCGCGCATTGCTTTGGACCATGGTCAGGCACCACGTGATGTGGTGCAGTGGAATAAGGCAGCTAATCCTAGCTTTAATCCCAACGTGATTGAAGTCGGCGACTTGATCATGGTTAAAGCACCAGCAGGAGCTAAACCTACAAAAGTGGCTGAGAAAAAACCATCGCCTGAAAAATCAGATTCAGCAGCCTCCACTCCTGAGCCAGCGAAAAACGATGTAGTTGCTGAGCCGGGCATACGTTTATCTTGGCCTGCAAAAGGTAAGGTCACCGGTGAGTTCAGTGAGACAAATAAGGGGATCGATATTGCTGGTAAGGTCGGCGAGCCAGTTCTTGCCGCCTCTGATGGCAAAGTGGTTTACGCAGGGAATAGTTTGCGTGGCTATGGCAATCTCGTGATTATTAAGCACGACAACACCTATCTCACTGCTTATGCCCACAACAGTAAGCTCTTGGTAAAAGAGGGTGATACTGTTCGTAAGGGTCAGAAGATCGCTGAGATGGGCGATACAGACACTACTGCAGCTAAGCTGCATTTCGAGTTACGCGTTAACGGCAAACCAGTTAATCCAACGCCGTACTTGCAGTAATGTTGTTGGTCTAGGGTAGGCGCCATGGCGACCGTTCTTGTATTCGATATTGAAACCATTCCAGATGTCACTGGATTGCGTCGTCTGGAGGATTTTCCAGACTCCATGAGCGATGCCGAGGTTGCTAGCAAAGTGATGGCTGAGCGCGCAGAGAAGACCGGTAGTGAATTTCTACCCTTGTTTCTGCAAAAGATTGTTGCTATCTCTTGTGTGATCCGCAGGACTACTAAAGAAGGTTTGCCACAAATTAAAGTGGGCACTCTAGGCACTCCGCAGGATGATGAGAAGGTGTTAATACAAGCCTTCTTTGATCTCATCGAAAAATATACCCCTCAATTGGTTTCTTGGAATGGCAGCGGGTTTGATTTGCCAGTGCTGCACTATCGCGCCTTAGCCAATCATGTGCAAGCTCCGCGCTACTGGGAGATGGGTGAAAGCCAGGATTCTGATAGCCGAGAATTTAAGTGGAATAACTACATCAGTCGTTACCACATGCGTCATCTCGACATGATGGATCTCTTAGCAAAATTCAATGGCCGTGCCAATGCCCCATTAGATGGTTTGGCTAAGCTCTGCGGTTTCCCGGGCAAGATGGGTATGGATGGCAGTCAGGTATGGCCTGCCTATCAGGATGGCAAGATTCATGACATCCGCCGTTACTGCGAGACTGACGTGGTTAATACTTATCTCATGTACTGTCGTTTTCAATTGCTGCGTGGTGGCTTTTCTCACGCTGAATATCAAGAAGAAATTGAGTTTGTTAAGGCTTATTTAGAAAAAGAATCTAAAGAGCCTAATGGCAGTCAATGGCAAGAATATCTGCAAGGTTTTTCTGCGGATGCGTAGAGGGGATAAGCCAGTCAATATAGAGGTGACTGAGCCAATTAAAGTCGAAGCGCTGGATTTGGATGCTCAGGGGATTGCACGCCTAGCCCCCAATGAGGAGGAGCTCTCCCAAGGTCAAAGCGGTAAGGTGATCTTTATTAAAGGTGCGCTGCCAACAGAGTTGGTGACTTACACGATCACTAGTGATAAAGCGCGCTTTAGCAAGGCGAAAGTACGCGACATTCTGAAACCCGCCGTGTTTAGGGCGGAACCCAAGTGCAAAGCCTTTGGTGTGTGTGGCGGCTGCACCATGCAGCATCTAGATATACGAGCGCAGGTGGCTATAAAGCAGCGCGTGCTTGAAGATGATTTGCAACATATTGCCAAGGTAAAGCCTGAAGAAATTCTCCGCCCGATGGGTGGACCTACTTGGGAATATCGTCACAGAGCACGTCTAAGCGCTGTCAATCGCTCCATTAAAAAGGGTACGGTACTGATTGGTTTTCATGAGGGTAAGAGCGGCTATGTAGCTGACATGCTAGCTTGTGAAATTTTGCCTAAGCACGTATCAGACTTATTGCCGCAGATGCGCAAGTTAGTGATGGGATTATCGATCGTTGACCGTATGCCGCAGATTGAGATTGCGGTTGGTGAGCCGGAAGATGTCTTCTCGGATGATCCTAAGAAATCAAAACCAGTTACTGCTTTAGTGTTTCGGAATCTCAAGCCCTTAACGGCTGAAGATGAGCAACTTCTCCGACAGTTTGCAGATCAGCACCAGGTTTGGATATGGCTCCAGCCTAAGGGGATTGAGACTGTGGCGCCGTTTTATCCTGAGACCGGCAAGCTTTGTTATCGGCTGCCTGAGTTTGAGGTCGAGATGCCATTTAAGCCTGCAGATTTCACACAGGTAAATCATATGATGAATCGTGCCTTAGTCAGTAGGGCGATTCGATTGCTTGAAGTCAAAGAAACAGATCGAGTATTGGATTTGTTTTGCGGTATTGGCAACTTCACATTGCCGCTTGCTAGAAAAGCAAAACAGGTCCTAGGGATCGAGGGTTTAGAGAGTTTGACGACTCGAGCTAAAGCCAATGCAGAGCATAACGGACTCGTTGATAAGGTTAGCTTTATGCAAAGCGATTTATTCCAAGTTACAACAGAAACAATTGCATCGTGGGGCAAAGCAGAGCGTTGGTTAATGGATCCGCCGCGCGAGGGTGCGATGGAGATTTGTAAAGCGCTTGCAGAGTTGCATATTGCGCAAAGTGAATTATTGCCACAACGGATTGTTTACGTATCCTGTAATCCCAAAACTTTGGCGAGGGATGTAGAGATCTTGTGCCATCAGGCAGGCTACACATTAAGTAGTGCGGGCATTATTAATATGTTCCCCCACACCTCCCACGTGGAGTCTATGGCTGTTTTTGATAAAGCCTAGCCTTTTGATATAGTAGCCAGTAATATATAAAAATAAGTATCAAGGGGGTAGTTGCATGAAAAAAATAGCAATTTTGCTATGGGCTCTTTCTGCGCCTATTGCTTATGGTCAATCGCAAAACTTTGAAGGTTTTGGTTTGTCTGTGGACTACGCATTAAATTCTATTACTGACGTATCAACACCAGGCGGATCAGAAACTAGTCGAAGCGGAATTCCCAGCATTACTGCTGACGCATACAAGGCTATAAATAATCAATGGCTAGTTGGCGCCTATGGTAGTTATGATTTGGCTACAACGGATACTGCGGGCTCTGATCCTGATGCACAGCACCCCATCGAAGCAGGCGGAAAAGTAGCTTATGCGTTTACTGAAAATTTATTGGGCTATATCAAGCTTGGATGGTCTTGGTCGAAGTACTCATCACCCGGTTACTATCAATGGTTGAATGGACCTAGTTACGGAATTGGTGCCGAATACCTGCTCACCAAGCATCTCTTTACTAGAGTAGAGGTATCGCAACAAAACTATAAAACCATTCAATGGAACGATGGCTCAACCGATAAGGTTAATATCAATTCCTATGGCGTTTCTTTGGGTTGGCGCTTCTAAACTTTCATTCTCGAGTGTTCCTGATGCTTAATAATTGCACCAAAAGGGCGCTAAATTAGTGCATCAAGCCTATTGATGGTGCGGCATTCTCAAAACCACTGTCTTACAGAAGAGTAGATTGAACTTGTGCAGTGGCGTATCACTGCCAACCCTTTTTACCTTCGGGAGCGCGTCATGAAAGCCTCAGATAGTTTTGCGATCTTATTGATTTTGGTTGCGCTATCCTATGCTGTGAGCATGTTTGTAGCGACTTAATTATTTAGCTAAACAAACAGACTAAATAGCAGCAATAAAAAAGGCGCCCGCAGGCGCCTAATGAGAGCAGCACACTAGAGTTTTAGCGTGTCTTAATCTCCCTTAATCTCGATTGCCACCAACAATGCCCAAGAGGGCTAGTAAGTTGGTGAAGACGTTATACACATCTAAATAAATAGCCAAAGTAGCCATGATGTAATTTGTCTCGCCACCATTGATGACGCGTTGTACATCAACCAAGATAAAGGCTGAGAAGATGGCGATGGCTAACACCATCACAGTCAACATCAAAGCTGGCAATTGCAACCAGATATTTGCCAATGAGGCAACAATCAAGAGAAGCACGCCAACCATCAAGAATTTGCCTAGGCCTGAGAAATCACTCTTGCTCACTGTTGCAATAGTCGCCATCGTGGCGAAGATGGCAGCCGTGCCGCCAAATGACAACATGATTAATGTCGCACCATTGCTATAGCTGTTTAGGGTGAAGCCAATCAAACGGGACATCATGATGCCCATAAAGAAGGTGAAGCCCAGAAGCAAGAGAACACCAACGCCGGAATCTTTGTTCTTCTCAATTGCCCAGAAGAAACCAAAGGCAACAGCCATAAAGACGATGAAGCCAATAAATGGACTGCCCGAGAACAGGCTTAGACCCATAGCAACTCCAAGCCAGGCGCCAATTACAGTTGGAATCATAGAGAGCGCCAAGAGGGCATAAGTATTACGGAGAACGCGGTTGCGCACCTGGACATTGCTAATTGAGCCGGTTTGGCCAAAGCCGTAAGAGTTCAGATCACTCATATTGACCCCTTCTTTTTCATAGTGAATACAAGAGCCCATGAAGGGCTGTTGAGCTTAAGTATAGACAAAACACCCTAATTTCAAGCCGCTATTGAAAAGACCTACAAATTAAAGGCTTATGCCCTGTAAATTCAAGGGCTTAGCCCTACGGACATAGGGGTAAATACGGTTAGGCAATGTATAATTCGGGGGTCGCTGGAGTGGGGTGGCTTATTGACCTCACCTGGCAAATACCTTTGAAATCACTATTGGAGTCTTGCATGGCAATTGAACGCACCCTTTCTATTATCAAACCTGATGCTGTCGCTAAAAACGTCATCGGCAAAATCTATGACCGTTTTGAATCCGCTGGTTTGAAGATCATTGCTTCCAGAATGGCGCATTTGTCACAAAATGAAGCTGAGCAGTTCTATGGCGTTCATAAAGACCGTCCTTTCTTCAAAGATTTGGTGAGCTTCATGATTTCTGGTCCTGTGATGATTCAAGTATTGCAAGGCGAAGGCGCTATTGCTAAGAATCGTGACTTGATGGGCGCGACTGATCCGAAGAAGGCAGAAAAAGGCACAATCCGTGCTGACTTTGCTGACAGCATTGATGCAAATGCGGTTCACGGTTCTGATGCTCCTGAAACAGCTGCTGTGGAAGTTGCATTCTTCTTCCCTGGCATGAATGTTTTCAATCGTTAATCCACGATTGCTAACGAACAACCTATTTAATATATAAGTAGGCGCATTGACCTCCCCGCGCGTAAATCTCTTAGATTTTGACGCTGACCAAATGGCAGCGTATGTCGCGGGGTTGAATGAAAAGCCCTTTAGGGCAAAGCAACTCATGCAGTGGATACACCAACGCGGTGTAGCTGACATTAATGATATGAGTGATTTAGCAAAAAGCTTTAGAGCAACTTTGCTAGATAAAGCTGAAGTACTTTCCCTCCCCGTTATCAAAGATGAGCATGCCAATGACGGCACACGCAAGTGGCTATTGGATGTGGGCGCTGGCAATGCGGTAGAGTCTGTATTTATTCCTGAGGATGATCGAGGCACCTTGTGTATCTCTTCTCAGGCGGGCTGCGCAGTCAATTGCCGTTTTTGCTCAACTGGGCACCAAGGTTTTTCACGCAATCTCACTTCCGGTGAAATCATTGGCCAACTCTGGTTTGCTGAACATCTTTTGCGTAATGACCCCGAGGCTATTCGTAGAATTGAGAAGTTTCCAACGCCAGGTTGGGAACACACTGGTCGTGTGATTTCTAATGTGGTAATGATGGGCATGGGCGAGCCCTTGCTCAACTATGACAATGTGGTTTCTGCATTGCGCTTGATGCTGGATGACAGGGCGTACGGTTTATCACGCCGTCGTGTGACAGTTTCTACATCGGGTGTAGTGCCGATGATTGATCGTCTCGCACAAGATTGCCCTGTAGCATTGGCAGTTTCATTACATGCGCCTAATGACGCATTACGCGATCAATTGGTGCCACTCAATCAAAAATATCCTCTACGTGAATTGCTTGATGCGTGCGAACGTTACTTACCATTTGCGCCAAGGGATTTCTTGACCTTTGAATATTGCATGCTCGATGGCGTGAATGACTCCGACATCCAGGCAAAAGAATTAATACGCTTACTTAGAAACATTAAGTGCAAAATTAATCTCATCCCATTTAATCCTTTCCCAGAGTCCGGTCTCAAGCGCTCATCAGCCCAACGCGTCAATGCTTTTGCCGGCATCCTTTTAGATGCGGGCATGGTAGCTACTGTGCGTAAGACCCGCGGTGATGACATTGCAGCCGCCTGCGGTCAGTTGGCAGGAGATGTTGTGGATCGCACCCGTGTGCGCGAACGCGCTGTTCACAATGCTGAGATTGAACTCGCCGAGGTTGAGCCGGACGAAGAGTTTGATCAAGATACCAATCTGGGACCAAACGAGCATCCCATTGAGTGGCTCAAAAAGCTTAAGTAAAAATTAGAACCCAACCCATAGATCCTAATGAGCTCTAATCAATCATTGCCACCACTTCCGCTAGGCCCATCCCCTAAGCGTGCAACGCGTCAAGCAACCGTTGCCTGGAAGACCAACATCATTACCGTTGGTGGAGATGCACCCGTGCGTGTGCAGTCAATGACGAATACCGATACTGCGGATGCAGTAGGTACTGCAATTCAGGTAAAGGAATTAGCTCGCGCTGGTTCAGAGATGGTGCGTATCACTGTCAATACTCCAGAGGCGGCTGCCGCAGTTCCTTATATTCGTGAGCAGTTAGACAAGATGGATGTTTTGGTGCCATTGATTGGCGACTTCCATTACAACGGCCATACTTTATTAAACGATTTTCCGGAGTGCGCTAAAGCGCTCTCGAAGTACCGCATCAACCCAGGCAATGTGGGTAAGGGCGCTAAGCGCGATCCACAATTTGCACAAATGATTGAAGCCGCTTGCAAATACAACAAGCCTATTCGAATTGGTGTGAATTGGGGTAGCTTGGATCAAGAGCTACTAGCTTCGATTATGGATAGCAATGCAGCTCTGGCAAATCCAAAGACTGCGCAAGAAGTGATGATTGAGGCTTTGATTCAGTCGGCTTTGCAGTCAGCAGAAAAAGCGGTTGAGTTTGGCATGGATCCCGATCAAATTTTGCTTTCTTGCAAAGTCAGTAATGTTCAAGATTTAGTTGCTGTGTATCGTGATCTGTCACGTCGCTCCGACTATCCGCTGCACTTAGGTCTAACTGAAGCAGGCATGGGTAGCAAAGGCATTGTTTCCTCTACTGCAGCAATGGGTATTTTGTTGCAAGAAGGTATTGGCGATACCATTCGTGTTTCATTGACGCCTGATCCAGGCGCTCCTCGTGAAAATGAAGTCATCGTTGCCCAGGAAATATTGCAAACCATGGGCTTGCGTAATTTCACACCGATGGTAATTGCATGTCCAGGTTGCGGAAGAACAACTAGCACCACCTTCCAAGAGTTGGCAGCGAATATCCAGTCTTATTTGCGTCAACAAATGCCTATTTGGAAGAAAACCCATCCTGGCGTAGAGAATATGAATGTCGCCGTGATGGGCTGTATCGTGAATGGCCCAGGCGAGAGTAAGCATGCCAATATTGGTATTTCATTGCCTGGAACGGGTGAAACCCCTGCAGCCCCAGTGTTTGTCGACGGAATTAAGGTCAAAACCCTGCGTGGTGAGAAAATTGCCGAAGAGTTTCAGGTGATCGTAGATGACTATGTCAAACAAAACTACGCTGCCAAGCTTTAACAAGAAGAATAATAAAAATGACTGACGAGAACAAGCAAACCAAAGTCCAGAAAACGCAAAAGATAAATGGCGTGCGCGGTATGAATGATTTACTACCGGCAGATGCTGCGCAGTGGGCTCATCTTGAGCATGTATTACGTGATTTGACTCGTGCTTACGGCTATGAGTTTTTGCGAACACCCATTGTTGAGGCAACTGCAGTATTTCAGCGTGGTATCGGTGAGGTTACCGATATTGTTGAAAAAGAAATGTATTCGTTCGAGGATCGCTTAAACGGCGAGCAACTCACCTTACGTCCTGAAGGTACTGCCGCTTTAGTACGTTCTGTAATTGAAAATAACTTGCTATACGAAGGACCTAAGCGTCTTTGGTATACCGGCCCCATGTTCCGTCATGAACGCCCACAGCGTGGCCGCTATCGTCAGTTCCACCAGTTTGGTATTGAGGCCTTAGGCTTTGCTGGCCCCGATATTGACGCTGAAATCATTCTCATGGGTCAGCGCTTATGGGATGAGTTGGGTTTGAAGGGCGTTCGTTTAGAGATGAACTCCCTAGGGCAGGCTCCTGAGCGTGCCGAGCACCGCGCTGCATTGGTAACTTACTTTGAGAAAAATCAATCGCAGCTCGATGAAGATTCACAGCGTCGCCTGATTACCAATCCTTTGCGTATTTTGGACTCTAAAAATCCAGAGATGCAGGCATTGATTGAGGGCGCACCAAAATTATTGGATTTTTTGGGCGAAGAGTCGCTGAAGCATTTCAATGCGGTGCAGGCATTAATTAAAGCAAATAACATCCCCTGCAAAATTAATCCTCGTTTAGTTCGTGGCCTCGATTACTACAACCTCACTGTATTCGAGTGGGTGACTGATGAATTAGGTGCACAAGGCACTATTGCTGGCGGTGGACGCTATGACCCATTAATTGAGCGTATGGGTGGCAAGGCTGCACCAGCTTGTGGTTGGGCTATGGGTATGGAGCGGGTTCTGGAATTAATGAAGGTTTCTGGATCATTGCCAGAAGCTCAGGCTCAATGCGATATTTTTGTATTGCATCAAGGCGGCGAGACTTTGACTGCTGCCATGATCATCGCTGAACGCTTGCGGAGCGCTGGAATCGATACCATCCTGTTCTGCCCTCCTGACGGTCAATCAGCCAGCTTTAAGTCCCAAATGAAGAGGGCTGATGCTAGTGGGGCTGCCTTTGCAGTCATTATTGGACCTGATGAATTAGCCAAGAATGAGGCGCAACTCAAGGACTTGCGCGGTACGGGCGAGCAGAAGTCTGCACCCTTGGATGATGTCTTAGGGGCTGCAATTGATGCCCTGGTAGGCGCCTCCGAATAGAATTAAGCTAATACACACTAATTACCTATTAAATGAGTTTGGATTGACATGCCTTTAGATCTAGAAGAACAAGAACAATTAGACCAATTCAAAGCGTTTTGGCAAAAGTACCGTAACCTTATTACTGGGGTCGTTGCAGTTGCGTTGTTTGCTTATGCTGCTTACAGTGGCTATCAATGGTGGCGCAATAGTCAGGCGCTCGAAGCGTCTAAGCTTTATGAAACGATGGTAGGTGCCATTGCTAAAGGCGATAAAGACCAGACTCTGCGCGCAACAGACGACTTGCAAAAAGATTTTGGCCGTACACCTTACGCAGCAATGTCTAGTTTGATCGCTGCACGAATTGCATCGGATGGAGGCGATAGCGCAAAAGCTTTGGAGTATTTGCGTTGGGCGGCAAAAAATGCATCCAATGATGGTTATCTTGGATTGGCGAAATTACGCCTAGTAACTCTATTGATTGAGCAGGGCAGTGAAAAAGATTTTGCAGAGGCCGATCAAATCTTGAATGAGAAGCCGATTGCTGGTTTTGAATCTTTATGGCTTGAGCGTCGTGGTGATTGGTATTTGGCGCAAAAGAAAAATGAGCAAGCTAAAGTAAGCTATCAAGAAGCCTGGAAAAAATTAGACCAAGCAAAAGAATTTCCTGAAGAGGCGCGTCGCCTTCTCAAGGTTAAATTAGATGCTGTTGGAGGAGTTGCTCAGTGATGACTAAAGAAATGAAGCGTTTACCGATGCGCTTAGGCGCCGCCTTGGTATTGGGTGCCGTGGTAATTGCTTTAGCCGCATGCTCTGGTAGCTCCAGAGTAAGGAAACCCGCTGAATTAGTGACCGTTACCAATCAATTTGATTTGCAGCCTGTATGGTCAACTAGCATTGGTTCATCTGAATCCTTTAACTTTCATCCTATTGTTGCTGGCGATGCGGTGTATGCAGCCTCTCATGGTGGGAACTTGGTAAAGATTGATTTAGCAACCGGCAATAAGGTCTGGTCAGTATCCGTTCCTGAGAATTTGTCGGTTGGCCCCGGATCTGATGGCCGTACTACTGTTGCCGTTACTACCAAGGGAGTGGTCTACGCCTATGACGATACTGGTAAGCCGATGTGGAATGTCAGCGTTGGTAGCGAGGTATTAAGTGAGCCGGTGGTAGCCGGTGGCGTTGTCGTAGTTCGTGCGCTAGACAATCGCTTCATTGGGCTGGATGCGCTAACGGGCGCTAAAAAATGGACTTATCAGCGTCAACAAGCTGCATTGTCATTGCGTGTTGGCTATGGAATGCTGGCTATTGGCAACGAAGTCATTGTTACTGGTTTCACTGGTGGGCGCTTTGGCATGATTGCTATTGCTAATGGCGGCTTAGTTTGGGAGACGCCCGTTTCTTTTCCTAAGGGCTTCTCAGAGATTGAGCGCTTGAATGATGTCACCGCTAAACCAAGTATGGAAGGCGATATCCTCTGCGCAGTCTCTTATCAAGGACGTATTGGTTGCGGGCAGGCTCGTACAGGCAACCTTTTGTGGTTCAAAGACTATTCAAGTTATACCGGTACCTCACAAAGCACCGACATGGTTTTCTCAGCAAACGAAAAGTCTTACGTCACCGCCTTTGCAACGAAAGATGGCACTCAAGTTTGGGAAAACACCCAGCTGACATTCCGTGATGTTGGTGAGTCGCTTGCGGTGGGCAGAGTGCTGCTCATGGGTGATGCTCAAGGTTATATCCATGCATTTTCACAGGCGAATGGCGAGATGGTTGCGCGTATTCGTCACGACAGTAGTCCAATCTCGGCTGCCCCCATTGCGGTAGGTGGCCTCATCTTGGTTCAATCTCAAGGTGGAAAAATAGCGGCGTACAGTCCAAAATGAATCCAGTCATCACTATCGTCGGCCGTCCCAATGTGGGAAAGTCGACTCTCTTTAATCGCTTAACGCGTTCACGTGATGCATTGGTGGCAGACTTTTCTGGCTTAACCAGAGATCGACACTACGGCAAAGGTCGTATTGGTGAGCGTGCTTTTATTTGCGTAGATACCGGTGGTTTTGAGCCAGTGGCTAAGACCGGCATTGTTGCTGAGATGGCAAAGCAAACTAAGCAAGCTGTTGCTGAATCTGACATTGTGATTTTCTTGGTTGACGGTCGTCTCGGTATGGCGCCACAAGATCGCGTCATCGCTGATTTCTTACGTAAGACTGGCCGACCAGTCATCCTCGCGGTTAATAAAACAGAAGGCATGCAGGCTGGCGTTGTCACAGCCGACTTCCATGAGCTTGGTTTAGGCGAGCCGTTCCCAATTTCTTCAGCGCATGGTGATGGTGTGCGCGGCTTGATCGATGACGCATTAGATTCCCTTGGCATTGCAGAGCCAGATGAAGATGAATTGGCTAACGATCCAAATCGTCCAATGAAGATCGCCGTAGTAGGGCGCCCTAACGTTGGCAAGTCAACATTGATTAACAAATTAATCGGTGAAGAGCGCGTCATTGCATTTGATATGCCAGGTACCACTCGTGATGCGATCGAAGTTCCGTTTGAGCGCAATGGCAAGCCTTACATCTTGGTTGACACTGCAGGTTTGCGTCGCCGTGGCAAAGTTTTTGAAGCGATTGAAAAGTTTTCTGTTGTTAAAACATTGCAAGCGATTGCTGACTGTAATGTGGTGATCTTGATGTTAGATGCTCAGCAAGATATTTCTGAACAAGATGCGCACATCGCTGGATTTATTGTGGAAGCTGGTCGCGCCTTAGTGGTTGCAGTGAATAAGTGGGATGGCTTGGATGCGTATGTAAAAGAGCGTGCTCGATTAGAGATTGCACAAAAGCTCCGCTTCCTCGATTTTGCAAATGTGCACCCAATCTCCGCTAAAAAGGGTACAGGCCTTAAGGAGCTCTTTAAGGATGTGGATTCTGCTTATGCAGCTGCAATGGCAAAACTACCAACCCCACGCTTAACCCGTATTTTGCAAGAGGCAATTGAGCATCAACAGCCTAAACGCGTTGGTATGGGCCGTCCTAAATTGCGTTATGCCCACCAAGGGGGCATGAATCCTCCAATTGTGGTCATTCATGGCACATCCTTGAGTGGGGTGACTGATAGCTACAAGCGATACTTAGAAGGTCGCTTTAGGGATGTCTTTAAATTACGCGGTACGCCTCTGCGTATTCAGATGAATACCGCTAAAAACCCCTACGTAGAAGCGGATAAGGGTAAAAAAGGCAAAAAGCGTTAATTTGAGCTGAGTTTTATCCATCATTCGAAATGGGCTTGATTTTTTCCAAAATCAGCCCAATATAGAGGGCTGATTGAGTAGTTTGTAATAAATGATTTGTAGTGAAGGTTTGTAGTGAATTGGTATTTAATAAAAAAGCAAGACTCCCAAAAAAAGTAATTAAGCAAAAAATAATTAAGGAGCAGTATGAGTAATAGCAACCCCAACAAAATTCAATTACTTCAGGATCCTTTTCTCAATGCTTTGCGCAAAGAGCATGTTCCTGTTTCGATCTATCTTGTAAACGGTATTAAGTTACAGGGCAATATTGAATCTTTTGATCAATATGTTGTCCTCTTGCGCAATACCGTGACACAGATGGTTTACAAACATGCAATCTCCACGATCGTTCCTGCTCGTGCGATTGATTTCCGTTTGGAAGAAGCTAGCCCTGTATAAAACTGGAGTAGATGCGGCACGCGCCGTTCTGGTTGGAGTGGATACAGGACGCGAGGATTTTGCGGATAGCATGGCTGAGCTCAGTCTTTTGGCTGACAGCGCCGGCTCTATCCCTGCAGCCAGTGTTATTGCACGTAAAGGCAAGACCGACCCTGCCTTGTTTATCGGTTCGGGCAAAGCTAACGAACTCAAGAGGGTGATGGAGGAGCAAGGCGCAGAGCTTGCCATCTTTAATCACCCGCTATCCCCAACTCAGCAACGTAATTTAGAGCGTCACATTGGCTTTCATGTGATGGATCGCACGGGCTTGATTTTGGATATCTTTAGTCAAAGAGCGCAAAGTCATATTGGTAAGACTCAAGTTGAGCTTGCACAAGTTCGCTATCGCATGTCACGCTTAGTGAGAGCTTGGAGTCACTTAGAGCGTCAACGTGGTGGTATTGGTGTGCGTGGCGGCCCTGGTGAGACGCAGATGGAGTTAGATCGACGGATATTGGCCACTAAAGCGAAGCGCTTGGAAAATGAGCTTGAAAAACTGCAGCGTCAGCAAAGAACCCAAAGACGTTCCCGAAACCGTCGGGATGTGTTTTCAGTCTCCTTGGTTGGGTATACCAATGCAGGTAAATCGACCTTATTTAATGCCTTAACCAAAGCTGGAACTTATGCTGCTGACCAGTTATTTGCCACCCTGGATACCACCTCTAGAAGGGTCCATTTGGAGGGGGTTGGTTCCATTGTTGTCTCTGACACGGTTGGATTTATCCGGGATTTGCCTCACCAGTTAGTGGAGGCTTTTAGGGCTACTTTGGATGAAACCATCCATGCCGACCTGATTTTGCATGTTATTGATGCTTGTAGCCCTGTAGCCAGGGAGCAAAAAGCGGAAGTTGAGGCGGTTTTGGAGGAAATCGGGGCTGACGACATCCCTCGTATCGAGGTTATGAATAAGATCGACCAGATGCCTCAAACCTTCACCCGTGGGGCTGTTTTAGAGCGGGATGGGGAGGGTATTCCGAGCCAGGTTTTCCTGTCGGCCAAGACGGGCTTGGGCCTTGATTTACTCCGTTCAGCCTTGGCCGAATGCTCCCAAATGACTGATAGAATAAGGGTCGAGCACAACCGTGCCAAGAAGCAATTGGCCCCGGATGAGTTTTTAGAGCCTTTACCCGAACGACCAGAAACTTCTGAATTTAATCCGATTGCCAAGCGAAGCTATTTTTCAAATGATGCGTAAATTTCTCGACCTGTTTTCGGTCAATGATCCAGGTTGGGGCAATAGCCACAATCCCGGTGGATCCAAAGATGCCAAAGATGGGCAGGGAAATGAACAAGCTCCCAAAGCGGATCCAGAAGCCAATAAACCGGTAGAAACTCAGCCAACGAATCAGCCAACTAAGCCAGATGGCCCGCCAGACTTGGACGAGCTATGGCGCGACTTCAACGACAGAATTGCCGGCATCTTTGGTGGCAAGAAAACACCAGGTACAACGGGCAGCCCTGCTAGTAAGCCAACGAATAAACCAAACAGTACTGATATTCCCCCGCCTTCACAACGCGGAAATGGCGGCAACGGAGGTGGTAATGGCGGTATCAATACACCTAACTTTAATTTCAGTAATCCATTTGGATCGAAGGCGAGCATCCTCATTGCGGGCGCCCTTGTCTTCTTCATATGGGTCTGCAGTAGCTTTTTCATCATTCAAGAGGGGCAGGCTGGCGTTATTCTGACTTTTGGTAAATATGATTACACCGCAAAACCGGGTATTAATTGGCACATGCCTTGGCCGATTCAATCTGAGGAGACTGTCAATCTCTCGGGCGTTCGCTCGGTAGAGGTCGGTCGCCCTGTGTTGATCAAGGCCACCAATCAAAAAGATTCCTCCATGCTCACAGAAGATGAAAACATCATCGATGTGCGTTTTGCTGTGCAATATCGCCTCAAGGATCCTACGGATTATTTATTTAATAATCGTGATCCTGATACTGCAGTTGTGCAAGCGGCAGAAACTGCAGTGCGTGAGATTGTTGCCCGCAGCAAAATGGATACCGTGTTGTATGAGGGGCGCGAAAAGATTGGTATTGATTTAGCCAGCTCAATTCAGAAGATTTTGGATAGCTACAAAACGGGCATTTACGTGACTAGCGTAACCGTCCAAAACGTTCAGCCACCAGAACAAGTTCAAGCAGCGTTTGATGATGCAGTCAAAGCGGGTCAAGACCAGGAGCGCTTGAAGAGTGAAGGCCAGGCTTACGCTAATGACATTATTCCGCGCGCCAAAGGTACTGCAGCCCGTCTGATTCAGGAGGCTGAGGGCTACAAGGCTCGTGTAGTTGCTACTGCAGAGGGTGATGCCACGCGCTTTAAGCAAATTTTGGTGGAGTACGCAAAGGCGCCACAAGTAACGCGTGATCGCATGTATATCGATAGCATGCGTGAGATGTATAGCAACGTGACCAAAATCTTGGTTGATACCACCAAGAGCAATAGTCTTTTATATCTCCCGCTTGATAAGATCGTTGCACAGGTGAGTGCTGAAAGTGCTCAAGCGGCAAATACACAGGCAAATCAGTCTGGTACCAACACTCCAACTGGTAGCGTGACGGTTGGTGGTGCCACTGGAGTAAATACACCAGCCCCAACTTCCAGTGCCACTCCTGCAACCCCAGCGTCAGCTGTGAATAACTCTACCGATAAACGTGATGGTCTCCGTAGTCGTGATCGGGAGTCCAGATAATGAATGCCAATCGTTTAATCGCTGCAGGTATTGGCTTTATTGCGCTGATTTATGTTCTGTCCTCTAGTATTTTTGTCGTTGATCAACGTCAGTTCGCTGTGGTGTTCTCATTTGGACAGATTGTTCGTGTGATTGAGAGGCCGGGCATACAAATAAAGTTCCCAGCGCCATTTGAAAACGTGCGCTTCTTCGATCGCCGCATTTTGACAATCGATAATCCAGAAGCAGAGCGTTTTATTACTGCCGAGAAGAAAAACTTATTAGTAGATTCTTATGTGAAGTGGCGCATTGTTGATCCACGGAAGTTCTTTATTAGTTTTAAGGGTGATGAGCGTCTGGCTGAAGACCGCTTAACCCAGTTGGTTCGATCGGCACTAAATGAAGAGTTCACCAAACGCACTGTGCGTGAATTGATTTCTGATCAGCGTGAAGAGGTGATGCAGGGTATTCGTAAAAAAGTCGCTGATGATGCTGCTGATATCGGCGTAGAGATTGTTGATGTGCGCTTAAAGCGTGTTGACCTCTTGGCAGAAATCAGTGATTCTGTATATCGCCGTATGGAAGCAGAGCGTAAGCGTGTGGCTAATGAGCTCCGCTCCACGGGTGCTGCAGAATCCGACAAGATTCGTGCGAATGCAGAGCGTCAACGTGACACTATCCTGGCGGAAGCTTATCGCGATGCCCAAAAGATTAAAGGGGCAGGGGACGCTAAAGCGACTGCACTCTATGCAGAGGCGTTTGGGCGCGACCCCCAGTTTGCTCAGTTCTATCAAAGCCTAGAAGCCTATAGAAGCTCTTTTAAGGACAAGAAGGACATTATGGTGGTTGAGCCGAATGGTGAGTTCTTTAAGTTCCTGCACAAAAAATAAGAAAGCGAATAGTCCACATCATGAATCGCTGGTTACTTCCTGAAGATATTGCAGACGTTTTGCCTGCGCAGGCTCGCAAAGTTGAGTCATTGCGTCGTGCTATTTTGGATCTGTATCAATCGTATGGTTATGAGTTAGTTGTCCCTCCTATTTTGGAGTTTTTAGACTCTCTATTGACCGGTACTGGTTCCGATCTTAATCTGCAGACCTTTAAATTAGTGGATCAACTCTCTGGCCGTACTTTAGGCCTACGTGCTGATATAACGCCGCAAGTAGCCCGCATTGATGCGCACCTATTAAATCGTGATGGCGTTACTCGTCTTTGCTATGCCGGCTCTGTTGCGCACGCTCGCACCCCAGTTGGTAGCTCAGCACGTGAAGAGTTGCAGTTGGGCGCCGAAATTTATGGTTGTGCGACTTGGGAAGCTGATCTAGAAGCTATTACCTTATTGCTCAAAACGCTTTCAGTTGCGGGTTTAAACAAAGTCTATCTCGATTTGTCGCACGCCGGCATTCTGACGGGCATTTTGGATGGCCAGAACTTAGATAAAGAAACCATTGAGACCTTATATGGATTGTTGCAAAGTAAAGATCGCCCACGCTTAAGTCAGTGGGCGGCGTGTTTACCTGCGCATGTTGCTAAAGCGCTGATGGCCTTGACCGAGTTAAATGGCCCTTGCGCTGAAGTATTGGCAAAGGCTAAGAAAGACTTGCCTAAGCACGTAGCAATTGACCAAGCTTTGGCAGACCTGGAGCGTTTGGTTTTAGCTGCAGCGAAGTTATCTGTCAACTTAGAGCTCAGCATTGATTTGGCGGATCTTCGTGGCTATCAATATCACAGTGGTGTGATGTTCGCGGCTTATGTTGATCAATTGCCTCAGCCCATTGCCAGAGGTGGTCGTTACGATCATGTAGGCCAGGCCTTTGGTCGTCCTCGTCCTGCAACCGGGTTCTCATTAGATCTATTGACTCTAGCAAACTTGTCACCATTGAATGTGCGTAAGACGGCAATTATTGCTCCTTGGATAGAGGATGCTGCCCTGAGTCAAGCCATCGCAACATTGCGCGAGTCTGGTGAAGTGGTTATCCAGGCTCCAACAGGTTTGAAATTAGAATCTGCCGAATATGAATGTGACCGCGAGCTTGTGAAGCAAGGCAGCTCTTGGGAAGTAAAGAAGAAGTAGTAAAAAATTGAATTAATGCAGCGAATTAATAAAGCATCGAACAAATAAAGCAGTAAACAATTAACTTATTTTGTAATTATCTTTTTGGATTTCATTATGTCTTCAAAGCAGCAAACCAAAGGTCGTAACGTAGTTGTCATTGGCACTCAGTGGGGTGATGAAGGCAAGGGTAAGGTAGTGGATTGGTTGACTGACCATGCACAAGCAGTGGTTCGCTTTCAAGGTGGACACAACGCTGGCCATACCTTAATCATCGGCGACAAGAAGACCATTCTGCGTTTGATTCCTTCCGGAATCATGCATAAAAATGTGATTTGCTATATCGGTAATGGCGTGGTGCTTTCACCAGAGGCGCTTTTTAAAGAGATCGGTGAGCTCGAGGCTGCTGGTTTAGATGTTCAGTCCCGTCTCAAAATTTCTGAAGCAACCACTTTAATTCTGCCTTATCACGTAGCTATTGACCATGCTCGCGAGAAAAAGCGCGGTGAGGCAAAGATTGGCACAACTGGTCGTGGCATCGGACCTGCGTATGAAGATAAAGTAGCTCGCCGTGCTTTGCGTGTGCAAGACTTGTTCTACCCAGAAAAATTTGCTGAGCAGTTGCGTGAGAACTTGGAATATCACAATTTCATGCTCACGAATTACTATGGTGCTGAGCCAGTCAGCTATGAGAAGACTTTAGCTGAAGCGATGTCTTATGCAGAGCGTCTCAAGCCAATGGTGGTGGATGTATCCAGCGCTTTGTATGCTGCCGAGCAATCTGGCCAAAACCTATTGTTCGAAGGTGCCCAGGGCACATTGCTCGATATCGATCACGGCACCTATCCCTATGTAACCTCCAGTAACTGTGTAGCAGGTAATGCTGCTGCTGGTTCAGGCGTTGGCCCAGACTCCTTGCAATACATTTTAGGTATTACGAAGGCTTACTGCACACGCGTTGGCGCTGGCCCATTCCCGAGTGAACTGTATGACCATGACAATCCAGCAAGACAAGATCCGATTGGCGTGCGTTTGGCTGAAGTGGGTAAAGAGTTTGGTTCCGTCACTGGCCGCCCACGCCGTACCGGTTGGCTAGATGCTGCTGCATTGAAGCGCTCGATTCAGATCAACGGCCTATCTGGTCTTTGTATTACTAAGTTAGATGTCCTTGATAGCTTTGAAACCATTCGCTTGTGCGTTGGGTATAACCTTGATGGCAAGAAGTTGGATGTGTTGCCGCGTGGTGCAGAATCAGTTGCCCGTTGCGAGCCAATTTATGAGGATTTCTCGGGCTGGAAGGGTACAACTTTCGGTATTCGCGAGTGGGATAAGTTGCCCGCCGAAGCCCAGAAGTTCCTCCGTCGTATCGAGGAAGTGGCTGGTAAGCCGATTGCAATGGTATCTACAGGCCCAGAGCGTGACGAAACCATTCTCCTCCAGCATCCTTTCCAGGATTAATGGAAAATATTTAATTAACCATATTTATTAACTTTCGCTTTAGAGACAAAGGTTCACAACATGACTGCGCGCACTACTTGCAATAGCCTCCAGGTGGCAACTCCCTTATATCGATTCATCGAAGACAAAGTGCTTCCAGGTACCGGTATTAAGAGTGCCGATTTTTGGAAAGGTTTTGATGAGATCGTTAAAGACCTCACACCAAAAAATGATGCCTTGCTCGCAAAGCGCGACCGCATTCAGTTGGATTTGGACAAATGGCACCAAGCCAATCCAGGCCCAATCAAGGATATGCCTGCGTACCGCAAGTTTTTGAAAGAGATCGACTACTTAGTTGATGTGCCAGGAAAAATTACTGCAACCACCAAGAATGTAGATGATGAGTTGGCTCTGCAAGCGGGTCCTCAATTAGTCGTTCCAGTACTCAATGCGCGTTATGCCTTGAATGCTGCTAATGCACGTTGGGGCTCTTTGTACGATGCCCTCTACGGTACCGATGTTCTCTCAGAAGAAGATGGCGCCACTAAGGCTGGCGCTTACAACCCAATTCGTGGCGCAAAAGTAGTTGCATACGCTCGCAATTTCTTGGATCAGGCTGCGCCTTTGGCTAAAGGCTCACACCGTGATTCAGTTGCTTACTCTGTTGATGGCAATAAGCTGTCCGTTAAATTAAAAGACGGCACTACAACAGGTTTAGCGGACGAGAAGCAATTTGTTGGTTACCAAGGTGAGGCAGCAGCTCCAAGCTCTATCTTGTTGCGTAATAACGGTGTTCATATTGATATTGAAATCAATAAGACCAAAACGATTGGTGCTAGCGATCCTGCTGGCATTAATGATGTTGTGCTTGAGGCTGCACTCTCTACTATTTTGGATTTGGAAGACTCGATTGCTGCCGTTGACGGTGACGACAAGGTTCTTGCTTATGAAAACTGGCTAGGTATCTTAAAAGGCACTTTGGTTGAAGAGGTGAAGAAGGGCGACAAGACGATTACTCGCTCACTAAACCCAGATCGTAAGTACAAGGCCGGTATCGGTGCTGTTGATGCAAAAGATGGCGTGGTAACTTTGCATGGCCGTTCACTCTTGTTCCTTCGTAACGTTGGTCATTTAATGACAAACCCAGCCATCATTACTGGTGAAGGAAAAGAAATCTACGAAGGTATCTTAGATGCAGTAGTGACTGTATTGATTGCTCTATACGACATCAATCGTCCAGCAAGCCAAGCCATTGGTAATACTCGTAAGGGTTCTGTTTATATCGTCAAGCCAAAAATGCACAGCCCAGAAGAAGTGGCTTTTGCAGGCGAGCTCTTTGGGCGTGTTGAGAAATTACTCGGCTTACCAGCAGATACGGTGAAACTGGGCATCATGGATGAAGAGCGTCGTATGAGTGCGAATATCAAAGCAGCTATTGCTGCTGCCGGTGCGCGCGTAGCCTTCATCAATACTGGCTTTCTAGATCGTACTGGTGATGAAATGCACACAGCAATGTATGCGGGTCCAATGATGCGCAAAGGTGATATGAAAACCAGCAAGTGGTTATCCGCTTACGAGCGTCGTAACGTATTTGCAGGATTAGATTGTGGCTTGCGTGGCCGTGCTCAAATTGGTAAAGGTATGTGGGCAATGCCAGACATGATGAAGGCCATGGTTGAGCAGAAGATTGTTCACCCTAAAGCGGGTGCAAATACCGCTTGGGTACCATCACCAACGGCAGCAACCTTACATGCGCTTCACTATCATCAAGTAAACGTAGCTGAACTCCAAAAAGAAATGGAAAAGCTCGATACAGCGGCTGAAGCTGAAGCGTTAATTAACGACTTGTTGACTATTCCAGTGGTTGAGAATGCTAACTGGTCTAAGGAAGAGATTCAGCAAGAATTAGATAACAACTGCCAAGGTATCTTGGGTTATGTGGTTCGCTGGATTGATCAAGGTGTTGGTTGCTCTAAGGTTCCTGATATTCATAACGTAGGCTTGATGGAAGATCGTGCTACCTTACGTATCTCTAGCCAGCACATCGCTAACTGGTTGCTCAATGGTATTGTGACTGCTGATCAGGTCAACGAGAGCTTGCAACGTATGGCTAAAGTGGTTGATGGTCAAAATGCTGGTGATTCTTTGTATCAGCCAATGATGCCTAACTACCAAGATTCATATGCCTATAAAGCGGCGAGTGACCTGATTTTCAAAGGACTTGAGCAGCCTAATGGCTACACAGAACCTTTGTTGCATGCATGGCGCCTAGAGGTAAAGAAGGCACACGCTAAGTAATTTAGCCGACGCTTTAAGTCAAAATGGATTTGCCCATAAAGCAAATCCATTTTTTATTGGGTACAGTCAAATGTTTGGATTTCTAAACCCCTTCTCTAGATCTTCCCAGTTTCCATTTCAATTGAATGATGGTGGCAGGGAGGCGGCTGGCTTTAAAGGCGGCGCAGGAGATTGCGTTGTGAGATCCATTGCGATTGCCGCAAGCCTGCCTTATATGCAGGTCTATGAGGATTTAAGACTGGCAAATGAGAGTTACGCCCAGCTGAAAAATGACCGCCTTGCTAAAAGGCTTAATGTCAAAGGTTCATCTCCTAGGAACGGGAATCATCGCAATGTCTTTCATGACTACATTATTAGTCTGGGTTTTCGATGGGTGCCTACGATGGAAATAGGTGCTGGCTGCAAGGTTCACCTAAGGTTAGGCGAGCTTCCTGCAGGGGTCTTAATTGTGAAGGTCTCAAAGCATCTGACTGCTGTGGTGAATGGGATAATTTACGATACGCATGACCCCTCAAGAGGTGGAAATCGATGTGTTTATGGTTACTATATCAAGCCTTAAGGTGGTTTCTTAACTTCTGAAAAATGCGAATTTTGCGCTTAAAGAGCATAAATTAACCCTAAAAATGACTGTTTTTCGGGTTTTTATTTAAAGTTATTTATAACGTCTTAAATACTTTAGATTCCAAGCCTGTCTGTAGATGCCTGTCATTCCAATCATTGTAGAGGTGGTCCAGGCAATTGAAAAAAGGCCCGAAAAGGCAATAAAGAAGGCCATCGTTTTCCAGCCATAAGGAAGAATGTCGGATATAAAGCCCACAGTCGTATAGCAGCTGCCAGCAAACAGAATGGCATTTACCCCGCTAGGGATTAGATCCAACCAAAAGAGCATGGCAGCCCAAATGAAGATCTCGCAAATATGAATCAAGGCAATAATAATGAAGGCTACGTAGAAGTGAAAAAAGATCCGATCATATTGATTGCGATCTAGATTTGCCTTAGTAATGCGCTCAAAACGCATGACCATGTGATTCAAGCCGCTGCCATGGAATATCAATATCAGTATTAAGCCTGTTACCCCAACAAAGAGGTCCATAAAAACAAAGGTAAGCGAGACGGCTGTTGTAGTGGCTGGTAAAACTGGCAAGGCCATAATTTCCATTCTGGAATAGGTTGGTTGGCGATATAGCCATCATCCTACCCCAAAGCAGATCCGTGCGCTAGAGAGGATAATGCTCTCTTGTCCCCTAATTTGCACTGTTGAGTCTACTTTGAGTTTAGTTCGCACCCCTCAGCAAGAGAGATTCTTTTTGCTTGCCTTGGCTGGTATTCAATTCACGCATATCCTCGATTTTATGATCATGATGCCGCTTGGGCCTCAGTTCATTACAGCGCTCTCCATTAATACGCATCAATTTGGATTGTTGCTGTCCTCCTATACTTTTGCTGCAGCAATTGCTGGCGTATTTGCAACCTACTATATAGATCGCTTTGAGCGCAGACAGCTGTTATTGGGTTTGTATGTCTGCTTCATTATTGCCACCGTGGTGTGTGGCTTTGCGCCAAATTATCATGCGTTATTTATTGCTCGCGCATGCGCTGGTGCCTTTGGCGGAATCTTGGGATCATTAGTGCAAACTATTGTGGCGGATGCCATTCCGTTCGAGCGGAGAGGCAAAGCTTTGGGAACGGTCATGGCCGCTTTCTCGGTTTCAACTGTTGCAGGTGTTCCATTAAGTTTATTTTTGGCAAACCATATCACCTCACTGGGTTGGCGTGCGCCATTTATGTTTATTGGTCTGATATCTACCCTGATTCTTTATCTGGCATATCGCAATATCCCGAAAATTTCTGGCCACTTGCATCACGTTCATGAAGGTAGTCGCTTCCAGCAAATCTACGACGTCTTTGTTGCTCATCGTCATCTACGCGCCTTTCTGTTTGTGGGTCTAATTATGTTGACTGGCTTTACTGTCATTCCTTATATTGCCCTCTATCTCACCGCTAACGTTGGGATCGAAAATTCCTACATTTCCCTGATCTATCTTTGTGGTGGTTTGGCGACTTTGATGAGCTCTAGATTTATTGGACACATGGCGGATAAATATGGCAAGGTCAAAGTATTTCGCATACTAGCCATCATTAGTTTGATACCGATCTTAGTAACAACCAATTTAATACCGGTTCCTTTATGGGTGGTACTTGTTAATCAGACCGCCTTCTTTGTCTTGATTTCTGGTCGAATGATTCCGGCCATGGCTATTGTGAGCCAAATGGTAGAGCCAAAAATTCGGGGAACCTTTATGAGCTTAATTGGCTCAGTTCAGATGTTAGCTTCCGGCATAGCGTCAGTAGTAGCGGGCCTAGTGGTCACAATTACAACTAATGGCAGGATGGAGCATTACAACCTAGTTGGTTATGGGGCTGCCATTTGTGGCTTGCTCACTTTTTGGGTTGTGGGATATATTCATGCTGATGCGAAAAAAGCGTAAGAACTAAAGAACATAAGGAGACCTCATGATTGAATTTAAAAGACCCGATGGACAGGCGGTAAAGGGTTACTTGGCTGAGCCAGTTGATAAAGCAACTGCTCCTGGCGTGGTCGTTATTCAGGAGTGGTGGGGTCTTGATGATGAGGTAAAAGCGGTTGCTGATCGCCTTGCTAAAGCAGGGTATCGTGCATTAGTTCCGGATTTATATCGTGGCAAGTTGGCGATTGAGGCTAATGAAGCTGAGCACCTAATGGGCGACCTGAACTTTGGTGATGCGGCTGGTCAAGATATTCGGGGTGCAGTTCAGTACTTAAAAGCTACTGGTAGCGCAAAGGTAGCAGTAACAGGATTTTGTATGGGCGGTGCGCTGACCATTTTAGCTGCTTGCAATGTGCCGGAGCTCGATGCTTCTATAGTTTGGTACGGCAATCCTCCTTTGGAGTATGTCAATGCGGATGCTATTAGCAAGCCGATGTTAGGCCACTGGGCTATGCATGATGAGTTCTTTCCAATTGCTGGTGTCGACAAGCTAGAGCAAAAGCTAAAACAAGCGGGCGTGGATTATGAATTTCACCGCTACGACACTAAACATGCCTTTGCAAACCCTAAATCTGATGGACGTGGATTGGCTCCACTAAAGTACAACGCAGAAGCAGCGCAGCAGGCCTGGGAGCGTACGCTTCATTTTCTACAAAAAAATATTAGTAGCTAGGCCTTATGAATACTCCTTCCAAAGAAAGTCTATTCTTTAACTGGATATACAGAAGAAGTAATATCCAAATTCTGATATTGCTGATTATCTTTTTTGTTACTTTGCTCGATGTGATGCCGCGTGCATTGCAACACATCCCGATCTTTGCGCCCACACAAGATAGCACCCGATTGGGTTTGGGTCTTTTTGGATCCATCATCACGCTTAGCGGATTATTGATTGGTTTTTTACTCAATCAAGCACAAAGCAATTTTCGCGAGGTGCAAACACTGGTGTCTCAAGAGGCTGGACGTATAAATAACTTAGATCGTCTACTCACGCGATTTGGTGATCCATCTATAGCGCCTATACGTGTTGAGCTATTTGACTATATGAACTCGATTGTGAATGACGAGTGGGCTCTATTGCAAAAGGGTGAGGGCAGCTCTAAGACGCACATGTTGTGGCGCGGAATTTCTAGACAATTGATGTCAATTGAACCCCAAACCAATCGTCAAACAGCAATGTATACAGATATCATTAAAAAATCTGAAGAGGTTGCTGAGAGCAGGGAGGCGCGTATCGAACGTGCCAATATCCGTTTACCGGACTTATTTTGGATAGTCATTTTGATCTGTATGTTTGCCTTGATGGGCATTAATACTCTCTTCTTGCCCTCAGATTCATTCTTCTTGGGATTGAAGATCTTGCCTATCACCATGGGTGCGCTGATATCTTTGTTGGTGATAACCGATCAGCCGTTTAAGGGTCAGAATTCAGTACAGCCCGACTCTTTCTATAAAATTATCGAATCTATTAAAACTCGTAAAGAGTAATATTTTCCTGAATCAATATGCACTTATTTTCTGAAAATCTCGCCGTAGAAATTTCTTCCTATTACCGTAATTTAGCTTTGGGGCATGGTGTTGTTCCAAAGGTATTTACTTTGGTAAATAGTGAGGGAGATCAATACCTATTCTTTATTGATGACCTCCCCGTGAAGAGTGACGATGAGCAGAATCAATTTCTTTCGTATATTGTCCAAGCACATGAGGCCGTTTGCTATGCCCGCGGGACCTTGGTCATTGTTGAAAAGAATCAACAATTTATTGAGTTTGCAGTCATTGATCGGGATGATGTGGAGGCGATTGTCTGCTCAGCCCAGCTCACTAGGGATATGGACGATAAGCCTATATCCTTAGGCGAGTTTGATAAGACATTGGTTAAGAAGGGCTCGATTATTTTTGGCGGCCTCTTTGATCCCGTACAACTTTCAGAAGACAAGACTGAAGATTTTGAAAGCCTGTGGGCGGAGATGAAGTCTAAAATTTTGCACCGTTCAATGGGGCTTTAATTTCTTTCGGAGGAATTTGCGAGATGTTGCCTCAATCGCAAAAGATCCAACCAGGGCAGCCACTAAAGCAATTGCACTATTTGACGCAGTCTCGATTACATTGATAAACAGGGTGGCAAACAAACTCAAGTTAATGATGATTGCCGCCCAGAGTGGCCAAAGCTTGGCGCCTGTTTGATTGCGTACGCGAATATGCCCATAAGTAATGGCAGCGTAGACCAATAAAAAGGCAAGGCTTGCCATTTTTCCAACAACGTCTAATGGAAATGCTAGTACCAAAGCAATTACTAGCAGCGCTGAAATAGTTAATGCGCGAAGCTCTGTTTTTAAGACTTCGTCACCCAAGGCCTCTGAGACCGAATTCTTTTGCGCCATATCGGCTGCAATATTCGAAGCTGCAAAGATGGTGGCGTTGAGTGCTGCTGCGCAGGCCAGAAGGGCGGAGGCACCAATCACAACAAAGCCTGCTTTCCCAGATACGATTTGAGCTGCATCGGCCAATACGTGGCCGTTGTAAGTTGCCATTTGAGCGGGTGAAAGTAGCAGTATCACTGCGGTACTAACTAGTACATAAGCAATCGTTACTAAAATCAGCGCTGAGAACATGGCAAGAGGTAGCTCTTTTTGGGGTTCTCGCATGGCATTGGAGGAGTTGGTAACTACGCCGAAACCTTGGTAGTTGATATACAAGATACCGGTAGCAATCGCAATGCCATTGAGAGACCAGCCAGAAAACTGATATGCGCCAATATCGGCTGCATGAATGCCTTCAACAGAAAACAGTAGCAGGGCAAGTGTGACAAAGCCAATCGCCAACATTTCTGCCTTGCCAACTATGTTGGTGCCCAATAAGTTAATGCCGGTACAAAGAATGACAATAACGGCGCCAACTATTTTTACCTCTAGTGAAGTTAGATTTCCGCCCAGTATAGTGTTTGCGTATTCCGAGAACCCAGCAGCGTAAAGAGCGGCTGCAATGAGATAGGCAAGGTATTGGAATATATTCAGGCCGCCAGAAATGACCCCAGGACCAAAGCTCATCACAGTGAATGTGGCAGCCCCTCCACTACTGGGAAAAGTGGCGCCTAATTTGGCATAAGAGTAGACCGAAAAAGAAGCGGCAATCGCCCCCAACAAAAAGGCGAGGGGAATATGCGTTCCAGCATGAGCACTAGCGGTACCCAGCAGAGAGAACAGCCCGGCACCCATCATTCCACCAATACCGAGGGCAGTAGCAGAAAAAAGACTAATGCTCTTCCCTTTGAGGGTGGTACTTTTTAGAAGGGCAGGTTTGGATGGGTTTATCAAGGGGCGCAGGTTTCTGTTTATAGCCTCTATATTAAAGCTTACAGTAAATTTAAGCCAACTTACGGCAAGATCATTTGGGGTTGCGAAGTCCGTGGCTAAGGGTCAACTTTGCGCTGTTAGAATCATCTTAAACCAACTTTTCTGAAGGTAAAAAATGCGATATATCAATCGAATCGCTCTCGCAGCAATGTGCCTAGTTGCGCAATCAGTTATTGCGGGTGGAAATGCAGATACTATATTTTATGGTGGCCCCATTCTTACGGTAAACCCAAAAAATGAGCAGGCTCAAGCATTGGCAGTGCAGAACGGAAAAATTGTTGCTGTAGGAAAAAAAGATGTCGTTACAAAAGAATGGCAATCTAGCTCAACTAAGGTTGTGGATCTTCAGGGTCAAACCTTGATGCCAGGTTTTGTTGAGCCTCATGTTCATATCATTGGCACAGCCATGACTGAGGTATTGGGCTTAAACCTCTCCAATTTTAATTTGCCGTATGACTCATTGGGCACATTGAGCGCAAAGATGAAAGCTGCGTTGAGTAGCATTCCTCCGGGAGGGTGGCTTTTTGGTTTTGGTGTTGATCCATCGCGCACCGATCCGTTTATGACTGAGTTGAACGCGGATGTTTTGGATAAGGTATCCACTACAGTGCCGATTTTTATCATTAATCAATCAGGGCATATTGGTTATGTAAACCATAAAGCATTGGAATTGGCTGGCGTTACAGAAAGCACGCCCAATCCTGGCGGCGGCGGAGTATATGTCAAAGATGCAGCAGGAAAGTTGACTGGTGTGCTAATTGAGCCGCCAACTTATGCGCCGTTTATGGCAAAGATGCCTAAGCCACCTATCGCAGACTTGGTAAATGCTATCAAGAAAACTGTTAACAACATTGCATCTAGCGGTGTGACTACCTCTGCAGAGATTACTGTTGGTTTTGACTTGGGGCTAGATCAGGAAGTAAAACTGTACCAATCTTTATTCGCAAATGACGCCATGCCAATTCGGGTACGTGGTTATTTATATGGCCCAGCGATCCCCGCTGGATATACTGGCTTAAAGCCAAACGAGGGTAATGATCGTTTACGCTTTATTGGTGTCAAGTTTATTTCTGATGGATCTACTCAAGGCTTAACTGCGGCTTTAAACGATCCATATGTCTATCCAAAAAATACTGCTAACCGCGGTAATTTGGATTATCAGACTGAAGACCTTTATCAGCAAATGAAAATCTACTTTGATCAAGGCTGGCAATTGGCCGTGCATGCTAATGGCGACCGCGCAATTGATCAAACCTTATCTAACTATGAGAGATTATTAGCCGGCAACCCCAATCCAAAAGAGCGCCGTCTGCGTATCGAGCACTTTACGGTGAATACTCCAGATGAGGTAAGCAGGGCGGTAAAAATTGGCGCTATCCCAGGATTTACGATTGGGCATGTCGACTATTGGGGGGAGGCTTTCCATAATCATTTGATTGGGCCAGAGCGAGCTAATCGAATTGATCCATCGGCGAGCTTCCAAAAGCTTGGAGCACGCTATGCATATCACAGCGATTCTCCAGTTTCTAACGTAGGTCCTCTCAATTACATCTCTGAAGGTGCGGGTCGTTTATGGCAAAAGCCTGCTCGTCAGGTGCTTGGGCCTAATCAACGTGTCAGTGTGGATCAGGCTATTCGTGCAGTCACCATTAATCCGGCTTATGAAATGTTCTCCGATGACAAGATTGGCAGTCTGGAAGTGGGTAAGCAGGCTGATTTAGTTATTCTGGAGAAGAATCCTCGCGCAATTGCTGTAGATGAAATCCGTAATATCAAAGTTAAAGAAACTTGGATTGATGGCAAGAAACAGACTTGGTGATCAGAGTTTTAGCTAATTGAAGAATGAGCCGCCTTAGGGCGGTTTTTCTTTGGGCGCTTAGAGTGCTTGCCTATTGTAAAAAGGGCTTTGGTTCCCATATAGGTCTTTGTAGGTGTATTTGGTGCCCAGGAAGGGTACGTGACACTTCCCAAGTAGCCATATAAATCAAGAGTTTAACAGCCATTTCTCTGCGGAATTTATGTAGTTTTATGTAGAGGTTGGCATGCTATTAATTTCCACGCAGAATATCACTGTGAAACTCAAATACTACTTTAACAACAACGGGCAGCACTACTTCCAGCGCTCTATCCCTAGGGCGCTACAGCGCTTTTACGGTGATAAGAAGATCGTGCGCCACAAGCTGCCATCTATTCACTCGCAAATGCTTTTGGAGATGAATCGACTGGCGCATCACTACGACCAGCACTTTAAGGCGCTCAAGAGCGGCCAGGGCGGTACGCCATCCCAAATTCAAGAGCAGGCGGTTGCACTCCTTGCCAGCCATGGCGTACTACCGGGCGCGGCAAACACGCCAGCTAGGGTGCCGGAGGGAATGTATGAATACCCGCACCTAGACTACATTGAGGATTACCTGCGCGATAAGAAGCAGGCAGGAACCATGACCAAGGTCGACGAGCTCGCCCAGCTGCTGCTTAGCAAGCCCATGCCGATCCTCCTGTCTCAGGCGACCGACGTCTACTTTGAGAATCACGAGCACGGCACATCAGAAAAGTTCAAGAAGAACACCCTCAAGCGCTGGAAGAATATCTACGATGTCACCGGTGGAGACATTGCGCTAGCTGATGTGACCCGAGAGATGGCGCGTCGCTACATCAAGCACCGACTAACTACCGTCAAGACGACGACCGTTGAGCGTGAGCTAAAGACTATACGCGCTGTCATTAACAGCGTGATTAAGGAGAAGTCGTTAAATCTTAGTAATGATTTTGAGCGCCTCACCATCCCGAAAAAGGGCAAGGACAGCGTAGCCCGTAAACCCTTTAGCCAAGACGAATATCGCAAGCTCATCGCTAGCTGTATTAGCAAGGGTGACGAGATTAGAGTCTTGATTCTGGTCTGCTGCTTGACGGGCGTTCGGCCCGCCGAGGCTGCTGGCTTGCGTCGTGAAGACCTTTACCTAGATGAAGAGTACCCTCACTTTGATGTGGTGGAGTATGGCGGCCGAACCCTCAAGACCAAGAACAGTGTGCGCAAGGTCCCACTCATTCCTGCTGCAGCCAAAGTTCTGGCGCAGTATTTAGAGACCCATACTGATAGCGTGGTCTTTCCCCGGTACTGTGACGGCAATGAGGTCTTAGGCGATAACGTGAGCGGGGCAACTAATCGTTACATTGCATCGTTGGGCATTAGCAAGACCCTCTACTCGGCACGCCACACCGTTAAGACATTGCTCGATCAGGCAGGTACACCAGAGTATCTGGCTGAATCGATTGGTGGCTGGGGTAAGCCATCCATCAGCCGCGGCTACGGTGACGGACACTCCTTGGCCAGAAAATACGCAGCATTACAAAAGGCGCTCACTACGGTGTTGGTTAATGAATCAGAGTGAGATGAGCGCGCTTAGCATCAAAGAGCGGGCAGACTACTTGCGAGAGCGTGGTAAGGCTAGCCCTGCATTGAGGATTGCCAAGACCGCCTTTGACCACGCCTCTAAGGTGCGCTTAAAAAATACCCCAAAGCATCAAATCTTGGAATGGATTGGTAATAATGTCCTAAAAATCGATGAGTGCGAAGATACGGAAGAAAACAAGGAAGAGGCGCGCCTGTTTTGCTTTACGGCCTACGAGTCGGTCCAAAAACGCATCCTCTCGAGCAAGGACGAGGCGGGTGGCAACGCCGCCGGAAACGCCAAGCAGTCGAAGGACGGCTACAAGCGCAAGCTGCCTGTCCACGTCCTGGGTAACGAAAATCGCCTTTACAGCGGCTCCGATGATGATCTGGACTACGACTAAAAATAAATATTCATATTTGGGGCGGATTGACGTCAGCAATATGTAGTGGAAAGTATGAAGAGGTAAAAAGCAGTTTTGTTGTGGCGGCTCAGTGCAGATGGGCCAGCAAGCAGGCAGTGCTTTGTGGTGAGATTCCACATAAAACGGCTCAAGGTCACCGAGATAAGCGCGGTGGCTAAGAGAGAGGGCAGGGGCGCCCACCAACTGCATTATTAAGTTGCGGCTTTGCAGTAAGCCTAGGTGTGACACCGTGAACGGTCCGTGGAATAAGGCCAATCAGAATGTAAGCATGCGGCCCAAGAACTTGGGTGAGAGTGTGCAAAAAACGTATCCATAAGCTCGCGACACAACATCCCAGCCACTAAGGCTGGAATACGCTTTGGAGTTTTCATAATGCATTACACATTCACGCTGCTGAGCAGCGCAAAACCGTCTGTTGTATCTAAAGTCTTTTCCTTAGACGAGCAGGCAAATCTCAAAAAATCAACATCAGCAAATATTGTTCAGGCTAAGTGTGAGCTTAGGTCTGTGGAGAACCTTACGCAGTTTGGCGATCTACTTGACTCTTTGCTCCACAACCAGTGCTTGGTTTACGGTACTGCGCCACAGAAGGTTACTGAGATTGTCACTACCAAGGCCTGGGAGGAGGGTGGTAGGCCAGCCCATCAATCCCCCAGGGCAAAAGAACTATTTGGGTGGCCAGATGGCGGAGGCATCTTAATGCTCGACTATGACGCGCCCAAGGATGGAGCGCGTGCTCACAGTGCGAGTGAAATTATTGCTCAGCTTATTGGCGCAGTTCCAGAGTTAGCTGACGTACAAATTTTGATGATACCGAGCACCTCAAGCTGTCTTTACTACAAGGACCAAGAGCTTGTAGGGGTTAAGGGCATACGCTTTTATATTCTCGTAGACGATGCTCAAGATATTGAGCGTGTGGGTGAGATTATCAACGCACGTCTTTGGCTATCAGGTGTTGGAAGGTACGAGGTCAGCGAGTCGGGTTCGCTTTTGGAGCGTCCACTGTTTGATCAGTCTGTTTGGCAGACTAACCGGATTGATTTTTGTGCTGGCGCAAAGTGTCAGGGCGGAATCGAACAGCGCAGGGGCACTCCAAAAATTATCTCAGGCCATAAGCATTCGCTAGACTCCTCAAGCCTTAAGGATTTATCGGCAGCCTTGATGTCACAGTTGCAGATAAATAAGTCTCGCGCTCGAAACGCCGTGCTGGACTTTGCCGACAGTAAGAAATCTGCCTGGGTGTCTAAGCGACTACACGACTACCGCACTAATAACCCACAGTTTGGGGATGCCCAGATACACAATATGGTCTATAGGGCAATTGACCAGAAAGAGCTGCAGGGCGACTGGCGCGTTGTGGTCAAGACTAAGAGCGGCGAGCAGGAGCTAACCGTGGCCCAGCTGCTGGAGAGTCCAGAGGATTTTAACGGCTGTGTGACCCTAGATCCGCTAGAGCCTAATTACGATGGCAGGCGTTTTGTTGGCAAGCTCTTCTTGGGCAGCGCCTTTCCAAATCTTCATTCATTTGCTCATGGCGGCGTTAACTTTAGATTGTTTAGCCGACCTATCCGTATTGAGATTTTGGACGGTAAAGAGGCGGAGGTGATTGATTCAACTTTAGAGGTGATGCGCAAGGCGCCAAACCTATTTGACTTTGGTGATGTCCTGGTTGAGGTGACCGATGACATGAAGATCAAGTCAATCAAGGAGGCGAACCTTCGCTACATTCTAGGCAAGCTGATTCAATTTGAGCATGATCACAAGCTTAAGAACCCGCCACCAACCTTATGTAAGAGCATCGTAGAAATTGGTCGGCACCTAAAGGCGTTGAAAGCAGTGGTGTCGGCGCCAACGTTACGTCCCGACGGCACGGTTCTGGCAACCAAGGGCTACGACGAGCGCACGGGGCTGCTACTGAGTACCCAGGATGCGTTAGTTCCAGTGCCAGAGTGTCCAACAGAAATGCAGGCCATCAAGGCCCTTAACCTGTTGATGGAGCCATTCAATCAATTCCCTTTTGTGGATGAATTAGCGAGGTCGGTGCACCTAGCTGCGCTTCTAACGGTCGTGGTTCGCCCGTGCCTGCCAACCTCGCCAGGGTTTGCATATGACGCTCCGGTGCAGGGTAGCGGCAAGAGCTTGCTGGCTGGGTGCGTTGAGGTTTTGGGCAGTGGGCGCGAGCCAACGATTTGGCCAGATGTAGACGTCAGGAATGTTGACGAGGTCAGAAAGCGTGGATTTACCGCTATACGCAGCGGCGACAGAACGGTCATCTGGGATAACGTAGTAGGTGAATTTGATTCTGCAGCTTTGGCTGGAATGATGACCTCACAGATGATCAAGGAGCGTTTGTTTAACACGCAAACCGTGCTTGAGGTCCCAAACAAGACGTTAATGATCTTTACTGGCAATAATTTCTCGCCGGTAAATGACATGAGTCGACGGGTCTTAATTTGCCGCATCGACCCGCAGACTGAAAGGCCTCAGGCTAGAAGTTTTGACCTCAATCCAAAGGACGTGTGCATCTTTGATCGGCAGCGTATGGTCTCCGCAGCGCTCACACTCATTCGCTTTTACCTTAACAGTGGCGCCAAGAAGGTAGGGGACACCGGTTCATTTTCAGAGTGGGACACGTTTGTGAGGCAAACGGTGATGCACATTGGAAAAACGATTGCCCCCAACCAGTACGTAGACATTGCCAAATCCATTGAACTAAATCAAGCCGAAGATCCGGAAATGGAAATGCTACTGCAACTCTATCAGGGATGGGTCAAAGCTTTTGGTTCAGATTGGGTAACAGCAAAGCAGGTAGTCGCCAAAGTAACAAACGACTGGTCCGATTCTGAGGCAAAGGATTTACGCGAGGCGTTACAGCAGTTAGTTGGCCCGAACTGGTCCTCACCTAAATCGCTGGGTAAGGCACTTAAAAAACGCAACGGAAGACTAGTGGCCGCTATGAAGCTTGAGTGCCATGGCTCAAATGGGGATAACGCCAAATCATGGCGAATTACTAAAAAGGAGATTGTATGAATCATAAAAATAATCCAATGATTGAATTAAGTCGAGCAGAAACGCAACAGCTTAAAGAGTTGTGGGCGCGTATACGCAATCGTGTTCAAGAGCAGCGCGATAACTTCGTGTGGGTCAGGCTCTGCGCACACCAGGCACGCTTATCTAGAAAGCAGTTGTGGATGGTGGTTTCGACGTTGGCAAACCTCTTGGAAGACCAGCCTATCCCGCTGTTTGTCTACGGATACCTAGACCAGCAGCAATGGGACGCCGGCCTAGAAAAAACAATCAATCCTAAAAATACGGTTTAAACGGTTTAAACGGTTTGTTTATTACTCAAACAATATTTTTAATGAATAAGTTATGAGTATCAAACAAACCCTAAATACCGGTCAAACCTTTACAAATATGAAAGTAAAGAACATGAACAAAAAGACAACAGTAGTAAGCAGTTATGAAGATGTAGACATCTACGGATCAGAAGAGAATTACTCGGTGATCATTGAAATGCTATTTGACTACGGCGACAGCCATGAGTCGATGCGAAGAAGATACTTGGATGCATTGGAGCTGGTTCGGCGACAAGTCTGGCGCAGCTATGGCGAACCCACCTTTCTTGCCTATGAAGATGACATTAAGCATGAATTATTTTTTGAGCTGGTTGAATGTGTAGAGATGAGTACGGATGATGTATTGCGACATCACTGGGATTACGACATGACTCATCGTGAGTTCTTGGAAATGGCCATGCAGCCCTATGGGGCACTCGATTGCTTATTTGAAAACGTAGTGGAGGTCGAGCAACACATACCTGATGATTTATTGAGCGATGACAGGATGCTTCACTAACGTTACGCGCGCGAGGGCCTAAGGTCTATCTTGACCCTAGTTTTTGGGGGCTTGGATCGATTGTTCGCAAGTAGGCACACCGCAGAGAAAGCAATGTTCTTGTTTTGATGCTGGCTCTGCGGTTGTCTTAATCAAACAAAGTTAAGGCACCAACAAAACTAACCCCAAAAAGAATGGAAAAAGGGTGTAAATCAACTAAATTAAGGATAAAAATGCCAAATAAACGTACTAAAAAACGCAATCTACTGACTACTAATCTTGAGTTAACCGAGCTTGCTTATGTGCTGCACATCAGTGCAATTCGACTTAGGGAAACCTTATCTGCCATCAATGTTCCCAATGCCTACCGCATCCAAATTAGTCGCAGAGTTCAGTGGATGATTCATCAGGCACAAAGCTTGGGCGGAGAGTTGCAACCAAAAAATCCTAGCGCCTTTTTAACCAAGAAGAGCACTGAATCTATTGGGGATCAGTTGGGTCTATTTGACAGTTAAGAGACTCAAGTTATTTACAATTAAGCCGCCAATCGTCTTCTCGCCAATTAGTTTTGCGTTTAAAGCGCACCTAAACCTTGCCGTCAGAGACCTCGACTGGAGACGCCCAAAGAATCTAGGCGTAAATTTGATGATCTAGAATGTTGATGATAATCATAAATAATCCAAACCGAAAATGAATAGAGAGTAACCATGGAATTAATGAATCAACTGCTGTTTGGAATATTCGGACTAATCCTATTTGGAATATTCTTGACCGTGCAAGTTGATAATCAACTCCATAACTCCTTAGAATCCTCTCTATTCTGGCGATATACAGTTTTGCTGAGAAGCATTGCTTATTTTTTTTGGTTTTTGGTTCCGTTTTTTGGTTCCGTTTGTTTACTTCCTGCAAACTATTTATACATGGCATCTGTTGTGTTGCTTGCTCTCTTCTTAAGCAGTTGGAATGCTCCTATTAAGAGGTCGGTGATGTATATCCTAGCTATTGGCTATGTAATATTTTGCTTTGTGTTCCTTCATTTTTTTCTAAAGGAGAATAGCTTTGTTGCTCGCGTAAATACGGTGGCAGGCACACAAATTCCATTGATGATTTGGGAGTTTTTTTCCATTGCATACTGCCTACGGAAAAAAAGAGATTACGTTGTTGGCATATTAATTTTCTTCTTGGCTTTACAAGTTACCGCCTACTCATTCGGAATAATTACGGTTAATCGGAGCCCTCACTTAAATATACAAAATATCGTAAACGCTGATCTATTGTCCAGCATGATGTCATGGACATCAAATGGGATTAACGTGATAGTTTATATATTGATCAACGCTTACCTTTACCGCAGACTGTGGAAAAAAGAGCGTGAATCAACCTATAAGTATGACATCGAATCAAAAGAGCGGACGAGAATACAAGAGCTTTTAGTTGAGCGCGAAAAATTAGTCTCTTATCTACTGAAGTCCAACAAGACTGCTAGCACCGGCGCTTTAGCTGCATCATTAGCGCACGAGTTAAGTCAACCACTTGGCGCATCTCTTTTAAATGCGCAGCATCTTAAATCCCTAATGGACAGAAATGTAGTTAAACTCGATCTAGAAAAGGATATCGTCAATTCTATTGAGGCTGATACAAGAAAAGCGGGACAAATCATTCGCTCACTGCGCGCACTGTTCTCCGGTGATGCGATTACGTTAGCGAGAATTGATTTGATTGGGCTCGTCTATTCAATAGCCCAATTGGTAGAGCCAGAGTGCAGAGGCTCGAATATTGAATTATTAATTGAGATGCCAGAGCGGTGCTACATCAATGCTAATTCGATTGAGATTCATCAGGCCATTCTCAATGTTTTAAATAACGCTATTGAGTCCCTGAAAAGTAAGAACAATATAGAGAAAAAACATATCCTTATTGCCATCAATCTTCAGGGCGAACAAGTCACAATCAATATTAGCGATAACGGTCCGGGTGTTCCTATTGAAAGAGAGCATTCATTATTTGAGTTACTAGACTCACAGAAAGAATCGGGCATGGGCTTGGGCCTTTGGTTGTGCAAACACATCATGACTAGACATGGCGGAGATATTTTTTATAAGCGCGGGTCAAATGCTGGCGCAACTTTTAGCCTCGTCTTCCCCCCCCCAATCCCAGTCGATGATTTGAGGATTTAGCGTATCCCGCGATCGAGGGATATTGATGGGCAGTATGTTTGTCATAATCCGAGAGAGTAATTTTTGGGCAACAAGTAACAATGACCGGTAAAGCTGCAATCCATGATGTTTTGAAACATGTCTTCTTAATAGAGGACGATGCTTCGATGCGAGCTACTTTAACGAGTCTTTTGGAGTTTCTTGGATACCGGGTTTACCCCTTTGCTTCTGCTATAGAGTTTTTAAAGATTCCACTTCACGTTTCGCCAGCAGTAGTTATTACTGATATGCGCATGCCGGATATGACTGGGGTAGAACTACAGGCGGAGTTGATAAAGCGTGGTCGTGAGGTGCCAATTATCTTTATTAGCGCCGAAAGCACTGTTGCACAATCGATTACAGCAATGAAGCAGGGCGCTATTGAATTTTTAGTCAAACCATTTGAGCGAGACGCCCTTTTGGATGCGGTAATCAAGGCTTTAGATATAGATGCTAACAATATGCGCAGCTATGTTGAGCAAAAAGCTTTTGAGGAGCACGTTAAGGCCTTGGCTCCACGGGAGCTTGAGGTGCTTGAATTGCTTGCTTTAGGGTTTAGTAATGCAGAAATTCAAGAAAAACTACAGATTTCACTGTACACAGCCAAGCAGTACAAGGCGCAGGTCAAGCGTAAACTGCACTTGCGCTCGCTAGCCCAGCTCATTGCTTTCAAAAAACGAGCTAAATAAGTCGGTCAGTTAGCCGTAAGGCTAACTCTCGTTCGAGGGATTTTCAGCTTCTAGATTTAGCGTTTTAATGTCTGCTCAATTATTAGAGATAACAAGATGCACCCTCACATTCGCCATTCCATTCAATCTGGCACTGCCGTAAAGCATTCACCATTTAGCGCCCCTGCTTCTGCACGTCGTGCAATTGCATTAGCGGCAGGTTTTTTGGTCTTGAGTGGTTCGGCATATTCACAAGTTGGCCCTGATGCTGGTGCATTACAGCAACAATTACAACGTGAAGTTGACCGCGATCGCCAAAATGTTGCGCCGGATAACCTCATTAAGAAGCCCACAAAACCAAGTAGGCCAAAATCAGGTGACAAAACAATTGAGGTGAGCTCCTTTAAGGTGGTTGGTATTACGCTGATTACGCAAGAGCAAGCACAGGAAGCTCTCAAGCCTTTTACTAATCGCCAGTTAACTTTGGATCAAATCAAAGAGGCTGGAGATGCATTAACTAATCTTTACGCTCAGATGGGAAGAATGGCCCAAGCCGTCATCCCACCTCAAGACGTTGTTAATGGCGTTATCACCATCAAGATTATTGAAGGCAAGGTAGGCAATGTCATTATTGAACTCAATAAAGAATCACCAAGTCGCCTCAAGTCTGAAGTTATTCAAAAGTTCATTACCAACAGCAACGAGCCTGGCAACCTTATTGACCTGAAGGGTTTGGAGCGAAGTTTAGCCATCCTCAATGAAACGCCAGGTAATGAAGTTAGCGGAGAGTTAGCGGAGGGTGACGAGGAAGAGACAACGAATATCTTGGTCAATGCCAAAGATACGGGTTTATTTGCAGGTAGGGTAGATCTATCAAACTATGGCGCAGCCAATACAGGGCCTGCACAAGCAACGGCTAGCTTAAGCTTGAACAACCCTAGTGGTAATGGCGACCAAGCCACTTTAGATGTGATTGGCTCACAAGGCTCTGTCTATGGGCAGCTTAGATACGGTTTGCCAGTGGGTTATGATGGCTGGAGAGTATCTGCAGGCGTTAGCGCCTTGGATTACAAAAGCTTATCAAGTTACTCAACAACGATTTCACAAGGTACAGCACAAACCTACGGAATTTACTCAATCTATGCGCTAGAGCGCACTGCAAGTTCCACTAAGAATGTGATCATCAACTTTGAAAATAAGAACTACAACAACCAAACTAACGGTATCGAGAGCAGTAACTATCAGCTCAATGATTTAAGTCTTGGCATCAACGGCACTAACTTTATTGGTCAAGCTTATGCAAGCTGGGGCGCTACAGCTACCTTGGGCTCTTTAAGTATTAATAACTCCAATCAAGCTAATAACGACGCACAGGGTGCCGCAACAAAAGGTACTTTTGCAAAGCTGGGCTTTAATGGCTCGATTACACAGCCACTGCCGATTGATAAAACCAATTTAGTGGCTTCTATCTACGGTCAATTGGCTAATAAGAACCTCAATAGTGCCGAGCAGATCTATATGGGTGGCCCTTATGGTGTACGTGCTTACCCTGTAGCCCAGGGAGGTGGTGCACAAGGAGCAATTGCTTCTGTAGAAATTAACCATAACTTGATTCAAGACTTGCAAGTTGGTGTTTTTTTTGATGCTGGACTAGTTCAGCAATATGTAAGCACTTATAACAACTGGCAAGGGCAGACCAACGCTAACAATACCTATTCTTTATACGCAACAGGTTTGTCAGCAAAGTATCAGTACGAAAAAGTTCAACTTTCTGGTTCATTGGCATGGCGCGTAGGCAACAATCCGCTCTATACACAAAGTGGCCAACAGTTAAATACAGACAACATGTACAGATCGGTACAAGGTTGGATCAAGGGCACAATCTTTTTTTAAGAATGTATAAGAAATTGCAAAAATATTTACAAACTCCCACGATCGAGGGATTTTTTTATTAGAGAAATTTCGTTAAATTCTCTAGCACTTAAGTGAAATACCAAGTTTGATACCTAAAATTACGCAACCATCGCATAGAAAGAGCTGTGAATCACAGTTCAAAGCCGCTAAGTTATTAGCGGCTTTAGCTATTGCTGGTCTGGCTGGACAGGCGCTAGCTGCCCCTCCCGCCGCTAATGCGTTGCCAACAGGCGGGAAAGTTGTTGCTGGTACAGCAGCCATCTCCCAGGCGGGTAACACTATGAATATCAATCAATCCAGTCAACGTGCTGTGATTAATTGGAATAGTTTTGATGTAGGTTCACAAGCAACGGTGAACTTCAATCAACCCAATTCCTCTGCATCAACCCTCAATTACGTCAATAGTGCTTCAAAATCGATGATCAATGGCGCAGTCAATGCCAACGGTCAGGTGATTTTTGTAAATAACAATGGCGTGGTGTTCGGTAAGGGTGCTGAGGTGAATGTGGGTGGCATGGTGGCAACCACCATGAACATCTCTGCAACAGAATTTATGTCAGGAAATAATACCCAGGTATATGAGGGTGGCACTACTGGCAAAATTATTAATAAAGGCCATATTACTGGCAATAATATTAATAGTTATATTGCATTAATGGCGCCACAAGTAGTTAATACCGGCGTTATTACTGCAACAATGAGTGGTAATAATGCGATTGCATTAGTTGCTGGTCAAAAAGTGACTTTGAAATTTTCTGGCAGTCAATTTGTCAGTGTTTCAGTTGATGCTTCAGTAGTAAATGCATTAATTTCAAATAAATTATTAATTAATGCAGGTAGTGGTCAAGTAATTATTGGCGCAAATGCTGCACAGAATTTAATGGGCTCACTCATTAAAAATACCGGCACTATTTCTGCATCCGATATTAATACTTCTGGTGGAAAAATCTCATTAACTGCCGACACAATCGAGCAAAGTGGTGTGATTGAAGCCAATTCTGCACAAGCAACGGGTGGCAATATTAGCCTTAAAGGTAATAACATTACTTTAGCAAGCGGTTCAAAAACCACTGCCACTGGTGCAGCAGCCGGCGGAACTATTAATGTTGGCGTAAACAACGCAAACAATCAATCAGTTCAAGACGCTATACAAAACAATTCCTTAGCAAACACAGTTTCCGTACAAACTAACGCAACTGTAGATGCATCTGCTACCCAAAACGGTAACGGTGGAACCATCAATATTTGGTCTCAAATCAAGACCTTAATTGCTGGAAACCTCTTCGCAAAGGGTGGGGCACAAGGCGGTAATGGTGGCTTCATCGAGACTAGCTCTAAGGGCAACGTCTCCATTGCAGCAAGCTCAATCATAGATACATCTGCCCCAAATGGCAAAACTGGCATGTGGACAATAGATCCGCAAGCCTTAATTATTGATAGCGCAGCAGCATCCGCTATCAGCAATGCCTTGAATAGCACCAGCGTGACATTGGATGCAACGGGTAACGCCTGCGCGTTTGGATCATGCACGGCCAGTCAATCCGCGTTGATTCGTATCATGGCTGGTGCCGATATCTATTCAAGCAATACAGCAACCTCATTGAACTTGATCGCAACTGGCGGCCAGATTGACATTAATAGCAACATTACTGCTGGACAAGTATATGCAGTAGCCCAGGCTATTAATGTAAATGGTTCTATTAATACTAACGGTGGAAATAATTCCAATATTTATTTAGCTGGTGCCATTATTAATATTCTCGGTAATATTAATTCCAATGGCAGTAATAGTAATAATTCGAATAATACAAATTCAAGCAATTTAAATTCTGCAAATACGACTACTGCGAATAATCGTCGCAATGGTCAAAATGGTTTAAATGCAGATAGCAATACTTATACAAGTAACGGCGGTTTAATTAATATTCTGGCAACTGGTGATATCAATATCGGCAGCAATAGTTATATCTCAGCAAATGGTATTAATGGGGGAGCAGTCACGATTGTTTCAACAGCCGGCACAACAACGATTAACGGTATTGTCGATTCAATCGGTAAAGTAACTAACGGCGGCAATATCGCCATTGTTGGTAAAACCCAAACAGATTTAATTGGTGCATTAATTAGTTCAGAAGGATTAAGCCAGGGTGGCGTCATCAATTTGGGCCAAGTAAATAATTTGGGTAATGGCACTATCCTTGCGCCACCAGCAACTGCACCTCCAGCACTCACAAATTTCGTGAACACAGCAGTAGCAGCGGCAGTAGATTCAAACAACAGTATCACTAGCAGCAACATCAATCTTGATAGCCAAACTGGCATCAATGCACCAAACGGCACTATCGTCGTCTTCGGTGACCAGATCCAAATCAACAATTCATCTCTAGCAGCCATCAATGGCGACATTGCTATTGGCCGTCCAAGCTATAGTCAAGGCGCAGTAGCTAGCTTAGTTGCAATTTCTAACTCCACATTGACCGCAAACCGCGTAGAGACCTCTGGTGATTTGTTGGGCACTCAAAATACAGCGGTTGTATCAAATGAGTGGCTGCTTGACCCAACCACCGTCACTATTACCGCTACTGCTTCAACGGGCGGCACACTGGCTAACGCACTTGCAGCCACTGGTACGTCAAATATCAGCACGGCGGATATTGTTGCGGCCATTAATGCCGGCAATACGGTCAACGTAGTAGCAACAGGCGCAATTACTCAGACTGGTGCTTTAGCATTTGCGCCAGCTACAGGCATCACAGGCACCTTGATTTTGGATAACCATTTAACTCAAGGGTCAAGCATTACCTCTTCAGGCGGAATTACTTCTTCAGGGGCAGGTACGGTTAATTTGCAATTCCTTGCTGGCGGTCAATCACTCGTTAGTGGTGCAATTACAGCAAGCAGCGGCCCAATAAATGTGGTCATGCAATCTTATTGGAAGACTAACACTAGCAATGTGGCCTCAGGAGCTACCGTTTTAAATACTGCCCCCATAACGACGAGGGGTGGATATGTCATCATGGACGGTACGGGCGGTACTATTAATTTAGTTAATCAAACCATCACAATGGGCACAGTCAATGTTGGCTATCTACAAGACATTTATCCCCAAGCAAGCATCAACACCACCACAAATGCTGGAGTAGTAAGCGCTACTTCAACAGGTGGCAACTTTATTGGTGCCGGTTACAGTGCCGTATCCGGAGGAGGCATTGGTGCCTATGAGAGTAATGCCGCCACCTTAAATATTGGCGGCTTCGTTAATATTCAAGCAAAATCTGCAGGTACCAATCAGTACAGTTATGTAATTTCCGCTTACGGGGCTGGACCAATTAATGCGGCTGGCAATATCAATATAACCAATACTAGTTCTTCTACAGGACTAGCCGTGGGTGGTATTTACCTTAGCGCTGGTACAACTTTAACTTCATATACCGGTAGCGTAAATATAAGCAACAACAGTACCGGCAGTGGAAGCGGACTTCAGATACTTGCTCCAATTGCTGCGGCGACTGGTATTACCATAAACAACAACAACCTTAATGGAACGGGTGTTTATTCCACTGCAGCAATTTCAACAACTAGTGGTGCTATTACCATTAATAGTACTGACAATGAGGCTGGATTCTTTGCGGTAAATCTTACTGGGTCCGTAACCGCTCCTCAGGTTGACATTACCGCAAGCAATACAAATGCAACAGGTAAGGGTGTTAGCGTTACTGGCGGTGTGACAATTACTGCGGGAACTTACGCTACGGTTGGTGATGCGTTAAATATCACCTCAACAGTTGCTACAACCGGTCTTGCGGGTGGCATTGTGGTGACTGGTGGTGCCATCACTAATAACTCTAATGGTGGTGATGTCACATTTAAGACCAATGGTGACATTACAGCAACATCTGCGGTCAGCTTTGCTACTGCCAATACAACGAACCATGCACAGACAATTACCTATGACACCACATCAGGCAATTTAAATAGTCAAATAACGATTGGAGCCATTACTTCTCAGGTCGCCTCAATCAGCGAGCCAGTTAACGTTACGGTACTAGCAACAGGCGCAATTACTCAGACTGGCGCTTGGGCGTTTGCGCCAGCTACAGGCATCACAGATACCTTGATTTTGGATAACCATTTAACTCAAGGGTCAAGCATTACCTCTTCAGGCGGAATTACTTCTTCAGGCGCAGGTACGGTTAATTTGCAATTCCTGGCTGGCGGTCAATCACTCGTTAGTGGTGCAATCACAGCAAGCAGCGGCCCAATAAATGTGGTCATGCAATCTTATTGGACGACTAACACTACCAATCTTCAATATCAAGGTACCGTTTTAAATACTGCCCCCATAACGACGATGGGTGGATATGTCATCATGGACGGTACGGGCGGTACTATTAATTTAGTTAATCAAACCATCACAATGGGCACAGTCAATGTTGGCTATCTACAAAACATTTATGTCCAAGCAAACATCAACACCACCACAAATGCTGGAGTAGTAAGCGCTACTTCAACAGGTGGCAACTTTATTGGTGCCGGTTACGCTGCCGTATCCGGAGGAATCAATGGTGCCTATGAGAGTAGTGGCGCCACCTTAAATATTGGCGGCTTCGTTAATATTCAAGCAAAATCTGCAGGTACCAATCAGTACAGTTATGTAATTTCCGCTTACGGGGCTGGACCAATTAATGCGGCTGGCAATATCAATATAACCAATACTAGTTCTTCTACAGGACTAGCCGTGGGTGGTATTTACCTTAGCGCTGGTACAACTTTAACTTCATATACCGGTAGCGTAAATATAAGCAACAACAGTACCGGCAGTGGAAGCGGACTTCAGATACTTGCTCCAATTGCTGCGGCGACTGGTATTACCATAAACAACAACAACCTTAATGGAACGGGTGTTTATTCCACTGCAGCAATTTCAACAACTAGTGGTGCTATTACCATTAATAGTACTGACAATGAGGCTGGATTCTTTGCGGTAAATCTTACTGGGTCCGTAACCGCTCCTCAGGTTGACATTACCGCAAGCAATACAAATGCAACAGGTAAGGGTGTTAGCGTTACTGGCGGTGTGACAATTACTGCGGGAACTTACGCTACGGTTGGTGATGCGTTAAATATCACCTCAACAGTTGCTACAACCGGTCTTGCGGGTGGCATTGTGGTGACTGGTGGTGCCATCACTAATAACTCTAATGGTGGTGATGTCACATTTAAGACCAATGGTGACATTACAGCAACATCTGCGGTCAGCTTTGCAACAGCAAACACTACAAATCACGTACAAACCTTAACTTATGACACTCGTACTGGTAATTTAAATAGTCAGATTACAGCTGGCATATTTACCTTTAACGCGACCGGCGCCATAAGTCCGGTCAACTATCAGATTCTGTCTAATGGTTCTGCATTAACTATCCCAGCTGTAACCGTGTCTGGAACAATCTTGCTGGACAATACTTGCGCATCAAATGCAAGTTATACCTGTTCAACACCACTAACCGCTTCATCTGCTACAACAGTTAATACCACTGCATCTATTGGTATTTCCTTAACAGGTGCGCAGACATCAGGGCGGGGCATTACTATCAACGGCATTAATGCCAGCGCCTCTAATGCTGCCGTTGCATTAGGCGCAAATGGTTTAACCGTTACTAGTGCTGCCTCATTTCCAACGGCTGGGGTCAATGCAATTTCAGTAATCGGAAATAAAAACACGGCCAATATCGGTAATCCTGGAATTACTTCAACAGGTGCGCTTGCAGTCCAATCAAGCGGCGGAGATATCTTATTTAAATCCAATGGAGATGTATCTCAGTCTGGGGCCGTTACTCTGGCCGCGAATAATACCGGCCATGCTCAGGCAGTAACATATGACGTAACATCAGGGAATCAGAATGCTTCTATCGTAGCTGGAGTTCTCACATACACAGCTAGCTCTTCTCCTGCAAGCAATCCAGTCAATTTCAGTGCTTTAGCAAGTGGTGGGTATATAACTGTTAGTGCTACAACTGTTTCGGGATCAATAACGGCTGACAATACCTATGGCTGCACAGGGGCTAGTTGTACTCCAGCGAGCGGATATTTAAACATGTCTACCATTAGTACATCAAATGCTTCAACTGGTGTCTATGTGACTGGTTCGTTGAGTGCGGGAAGTTCCATTACGATTAATGGAGCAAGCGCGAGTCAAATTTCAGGTATGAATAGTGGTGCGGTTACTCTGGCTGCTATCACTATTTCTGGCTCGCAGGTAAGCGCAGGCAACCAAATCAATATTAGTGGATTTAGTAATGGCGTAGGACATGGTTTAGCTTTTATGGGTAATGTCACCATTAATTCCGGTACTGGTCCTACTTTGGTAGGTGGCGACATTAATGTGTTAGCTGTTACTAGCGCGTCGTGCTGTAGCGGATTTTTTATGAATAATGCTGTATCTGCAGAAGTATCAGCCAATGCTTATGGTAGTAACATTAACTTCGGCACATCAGCCACCCCTATTAAAGGTGCTTTAGGTATCAATGGCTACACATCATCCTTCAATACATTGAGGGCAACTACTGTTGGTGGTGTTGGTGGCAATATTAATATTTACGCTCAAGGGTTTGCACTTGGTTATAGCGCTGCATATATTGCTGGCACTATTACTGCAGATGCCAACGTGGTAATTAGCACGTCTAAAACTGATGCAGGTCTTGCTGCAGCACTTAATTTATCTGCAGCCATTACTTCTAACAATGGAACCGTTTCAGTCACGGGAACTACCTCAAGCGCTGCTAACTATGGGGCATCAATTACTGGAGTTATCAACGGTTACGCAGGCGTCACTATTTTTGGCGGGCCTAATGGCGCTGCAACTGGTGGGGGTGTATCAGATACGGCAACCATTACCTCTGCAGCTGGACCTGTAAGTATCACCGGAATTTCAACTACTGCTATGGCTGTATCGGATACCGCACTCATTACTGGTAACTCTATTACTGTTACAGGTACCGGTACTACAGCAGCAACCGTGGTTTCCTTGGGTGCAATGACAATTAATGCCTGTTCGGCAGGGGTTGCGTGTAACTCCAATAATATTTCTGTGACTGGCAACGATACTGCTGCTGGTGGAAATACAGGCATTACTCAAACCGGTGCTATTACTGATAATGCTAGCGGTGGAAATATCACTTTCACCTCTAACAATGCGATTAGTCAAAGTGGTGCGGTAACGGTAGCTCCCAATACCAGCGGTACCGCTAGCTATATTACTTACAACACTACCAGCGGAAATCAACTATCTACGATTTCAACTGGTGCCTTAACCATTGGCGCTGGAACTAGCAGCTCTGCAATTAATTACATAGAAAAATCAAGCGGCTCTGCATTAACAATTGGCGCAACAACAGTTCCTGGTTATATTTTGTTAGACAATACCTATGGCTGCACAGGGGCTAGTTGTACTCCTGCGAGCGGATTCATTACCGCTGCAAATGGAACAACTTACGCAACATCAACTGGAAACGGTGTTAAGGTTACTGGTAGTTTAGCTAGCGGTTCCTTTGGCGGAGCTACAGGTATCACCTTAAATGGCATTTCCAATTTAGCCGCTGCCACTGGTGTGACATTGCTACCGGCTGTTACGCTAAATTCCACAACAACGATTTCAATAGCCGGAACATCCTTAGTTGCTGGTTCATACGGAGTCGACTACAGTGGCCTCGCAACTAATGGCTCAATCACGGCCGTTGGTAATATTTCTATTACTGGAAATACTCCCAATAGCGGAACAGCCAACTATATGTCGTCCCCGATTACCTCTACGGCAGGTTCAGTGACTTTGGTTGGCACTTCAACCACTGGCGCACCAATGACAGTGACTGCAGCCATTTCATCTGCAAATGGAGTAATCATTAGAGGTACTGGTACAACTGCTACAACTGTTGTCAATCTTACTGGCACGATTACCAATGCCGCTGGAGATATCACCATTACAGGAAATGACACTGCAGCGGGTGGAAACACTGGCATTACCCAAACTGGTGCTATTACTGATAATGCCAATGGCGGCAGTATCTATTTCATCTCGAACAATCAGATCAGCCAGGCTGGAAACATTTCGATTGCTCAAAATACTAGCGGTATCGATTCCGTCATTAGCTATAACACCACCAATGGCAATAAGTTATCCACTATTAATGCAGGTGCAGTAACCTTCCTAGGCACTTCAACAAGCCACATCAATTACAACAACATCGCTAGCGGTGCTCCAATAATTGTGAATAGTGCGCTTAATGTTCCTGGCTCAATTACTTTTGACAATACCTACCTTGCAGGAGTGCAGGGCGGCATTAATGCCTCAAATGCATGGCAATATGGCACGACTGCAGCAAACGGTATTGCTATCACCTGCGCAACCACAGTAGCTTGCGGAAGCTTAACCGCTAATTACGGTATCTATCTTCGAGGTGTAGTGGGTGCTTCATCATCCTCGGCTAATCAGACGTTTGATGCTGTTTCGATTAACGCCGTAGCACCTCTCGCAATTACATCAAGCGGAACCTTTGCGGCTGGAACTGATGCGATAAACATTGTGGGCATTACGCCACAATTTGTAGTGACTACTAATGCTACGCCAACGAGTGCTGTGAAGGGCAATGCCATCGGTATTTCAGGTGCTGTAACAATTACCAATAATTCAACCGGTGGTAATACTAATATTGTTGCCTACCAAGGTCGTTATAGCGATGCAGTCACAATCACGAATGCATCAACAGCGGGAGCGTTGGAATTAAGTGCAATTGGAACCACAGCCGATATCGTAACTGTTGCTGGAACCCTGTATACCCAAAATTCTAATGCTGGCGTATTCATCGCTACGTCCAATAACGGTAACGTCACGCCACCAAAGATTATTAACAATGGAACAGGACCAGTAGTCATTGAGGCGGGTGCTTATTTGCCAGTCGGCACTGTTTCATCGGTTTGCAGTGCGGCTGATTGCGGTCAAATAACAGCCTTAAGTGGAAACAACATCACGTCGCCAAACGGTAACGTCTATTTGTATGCCGGTTCGCCTGGAGTTACCGCCGGAACAACTTCCACACAAGCCTCCTTAGGATTGCTTTCTCCTAGCTTGGGTGATTTCACATTCAGCAATACATTGTTTAGCCAGGCTTATGCCGCTGGTAACGTTGCAGCTACATCATTGCCTATCTTTACATTAGGCGGCATTAATACTGCAAACGTAGCAGGTGGTACAGGCGGTACTAGCTGGAATACTGGTGCAATTACTTCTACAAATACTGGCCCAGTAATTCAGTTCCGTATTTCACCAAGTTACACAGCCACGTTATCAGGCAACGTGACTAAGGTTTATGGAACAAACGACCCATTAGCTACTGCGGGTAACCTTACTACTCCAGGCAGTCTTGACTATCAATTACAGGCCCTTTATACAAAAACGACTAATAATTCAGGCTGGGTGTCTAATGGTACGGTAGTAGGAACAGGTTCTTCGGCGATTACCTGTGCAAGTACAGATGGATGTGCGCTGATCACTGTTAATAGCGTGAACTTTGTCGTTCCATTGGACGCTTTTGTTAACTCTTTGCAGGCATTGCCCCCAACTCCACGCACAAGTTATGGCACGCTTGCGGGTGAGCAGGTTAATACCGATAGCACAAGCTACACCTACAACATCACAAGCACACACGGCATTAGCGTAAGTTCTGGCGTGACTATCAATAGCCAAAGTTTTGGCAATGTTGGCCTGGTTATTACACCTGCACCTCTGACTATTACCGCATCGAATCAGGCTGTGCAGGCAGGAACAGCCTTGCCTTTGGGAACCACCGCTTTCACTAGCACCGGTCTCATAACTACAGTTGATGGAGTAACTTTAGGGGATTCCATTACGAGTTCAACCTTAACATCCAATGGTTTAACCACGGTTCCGACAACCTTGGCGTCTGGAGTTTATGCTCCTCCAAACGTCAATAGCATCACCCCAAGCGCTGCGGTATTTGCCCCGGTTTCTGGATCACGTGGTGCTGCGAATTATGCAATTACTTATGTGGGCGGAACCCTTACATCTTCTGTAAATGCAATCGTCACCATCACCGCACTTGCTGACACCAAAATTTACGGTAATAGTACAACTACTAACGGCGTAACCTATAACAGTAATGGCTTGGGAGTGGTAACTATTGGCGGAACAAGCTATTCCATCGCTGGCTTACCCAATGGAGATGCTTTAACTGGACTGTCTTTAACTAGCTTGGGTGGAATAGCAACAGCGCCAGTAGGTAGTAGTTACCAAATCACCCCATCTGCAGCAGTGATTACCGGCACTGTTGCTTACACGCTGAACTATGTTTCTGCGCTAATGACAGTTCAACCTCGGCCAATTACGATTGCTGCCGTTGGTATCACCACCACATATGGCACGCCGGTTACAGTTTCACAAAATCAAACAACAGGCTACACAATAGGCGGCTCTGGTTTGGGTGCAAGCGACACATTAACAAGCGTCGCCGTCAATTACTACAATGGCACTACGAATTCCACAACCGTACCCGGTTCCACTGGGGCAGCTACTTATAACGCTGCGATTACTACAAGCGCAGCGACTGGTACCGGCGGCTTTAACTCTACCAACTACAACATTACCTATACGCCAGCCAACTTGGTGGTTAATAAATTGGCTGTATCCCTTACTGCCAATTCCCAAAGCACTGTATATGGAACAGCGCTAGCATTAGGAACAACGGCTTACACCAGCAGCCTGTCAAGCTTGCCGAATGGCGACACAATTTCTGGGGTGACATTGCAGTACAACAGCTCCGCAACTGTTCCTGGCACTACTAATGCGCTTACTTATACCGGTGGAATCGTTGCAAGCAGTGCAACAGGTACTGGCGGCTTTGGCGCAACTAACTATGCCATCACTTACAGCCCAGGAAATCTCACCGTTACCCCTGCTAACGTAGTGATTACACCAGCGAACGTTTCCGCATCCGGTCAGACCGTGATGTACAACGGGGCAGCTCAAACATTCAATCCATCTACTGGATTTACCGTAACTGGTATGCAGAATAGCCAAGCCCTAGTATTTAGCACTAATGGCCTGGCATCTGGATTAAATGTTGGAACTTATGCTAATACGATTACTACCTCAGGAAGCAATCCAACCGTTACAGGCGTAACGAACGGCGGGTCACTTAGTAACTACAACATTAGTGTTTCAGCACAAGGCTCACTCACGATTACCCCAGCGCCATTGAGCGTAACGGGCGTAACAACAAACGTAAGCTATAACGGCTCACTACAAGCCAATACTGCACCAGCAGTGGTGGGCTTAGTGGGACAAGACCTCTTAACGAGCAATGGCATTAATGTGACAGGTGTTGCATCTGGTACCAATGCCGCTACATATGCAGATACATTGGCTGTGAGCGCAAAAGGGATCACTCAACTTAGCAACTACACCCTGACCAAAACCAATGGTTCACTCATTATCGGTAAATTGGCCGCTTCCATTACCGGCGCAACTACGGTTAATCCATATACCGGGCTTCTACAAACCAATACCTACACAACCACCGGTATTTTGAGTGGTGATACCGCCAATGTAACTATTGCAGGAAGCGCTGCTGCGACCCACGTATCCCAAGGTACAGTGCCAGACGTATTCTCGGTATCGGGTAGTGCAGCAGGAAACTATGCCTTCACTTACGCGCCTGGCTCAATCACGATTACTCCAGTAGCACTCTCTGTTGTTGGCGCTAATACCACCCAGGTCTATAACGCGACTACTCAAACGAATTCTGTAGCAACTGTTACTGGACTAAAAGCTAGCGATACAGCCACTATTGGTGGTTCTTATGGCGCCGGTAAAAATGTAGGTACTTATGCTGATGCCTTAACTGTTGGCCTTAGCAATTCAAGTGACTACACAATCGGTGTAACCAATGGATCGATTACTATAACTCCAGCAACCATTACGATCAGCGGCATTACCGCTAACAACAAGGTCTATAACGCCACAACTGCAGCCACCTTGAACATTGGAACGATTACCTACAGCGGTGTATTTGCTGGTGATACCGTTTCAGTAAACACCTCTAACTTATCCGGCACTTTCGTAGACAAGAATGTTGGAACAGCTAAAACTGTCAATATTAGTGGGGTAGTACTTGGTGGCAGTTCATCAGCGAACTACCAATTATCTGGTGGTGCTAACACGACGACTACCGCCAACATCACGCCGGCACCATTAACAATTACTGGCAGCAATTTAACAACGACCTATAACGGTGCAGCACAATCGTTAACATCACCAACCGTTGTAGGTGTAATTGCAGGCGATAACGTGGTTGTAGCTACAACTGGCGGTACTGGCACAAATGCAGGGACTTATAGCACTAGTTATGCTGCTAGCGGCACTGATGCTGGTAACTACACCGTAACTTCGAATACCCCAACGCTCACAATTAATAAAGCGTCTTTAGTGATAACTGCAAACAATGCGAGTTCGTTCTACGGTCAGGTTGATCCAGCCCTAACTGCATCAGTTGCAGGATTGCAGGGTAGCGATACTGCGCCAACTTATACGGTAACTCGTGCACCTGGAACAGCAGTAGGTCCATACGCTATTACAGCAGCTGGAGTAAGCAGTAATAACAACTACAACATCAGCTATGTGCCAGGTGTATTTACTATTTCACCGACAGGTGTTCTGGTAATTACGATGAATGCTGCTACAACAACCTATGGCACAGCAGCAACACCAACAACCGCAACGGTCCAGTACGCCACGCCAGCGGGTAGTGGTCCAGTAACGGTGACTACCCTGACCAACTCCTCCGGCAATATTTGGACCGATGGCAGCTACTCCATCACAATTACACCAAGCATTACTAGTGTTGGTGTTACCCCGGTAGTTAGTGGCGCTAGCACCACTTGGAATGTAGGTTCGTATACCAATGCTGTAAGCAATACTAATAACTACACACAGTCAGGCAGCCCGTTCTCCGGCGTATCCACAATTACCAATACATTGACGATTACTCCGGCACCATTGACGCTGACAGTTGCTGATGTATCCAAAACCTACAACGCCAATGCCGTAACTGCGGCCCAAATTACAGCGGGTAGCCTCACTGGCGGTGTGACTACCGGTGTAACTGTTACTGGCGGCGCTTTGATGAATAGTCAAACTATTGCAGGCTTAGGTGGTGTTGTGTATAGCGGCCCAGCAGTTGGCGCTATTAATGCGAGCTCAACACCATATGCAATCAATGGTTCAGTAGGTAGTGGATTCTCAAACTATGCAGTGACTGTTGTTCCAGGTGCGCTGACTGTTAATACCGCTCCGTTGGTAGTGAATGGTGCATTGACAAACCTTACCTACAATGGCGCATTACAAACTAATGCAGCTGCAACTATTGCAGGATTGCAGGGTAGTGATACCTTAACTATTGCTGGTTATGCAACTGGTACCCATGCTGGTACGACAGCAGACGCGTTAGTAGCGACTGGCGCTGCTGCTAGCAACTACAGCATTACCTATAACAATGGAGCATTGACTATTAATCCAGCGGCATTGTTAGTTACTGGTACCAATAATCAATACGCCTATAACGGTGCATTACAAACCAATACTGGCGCATCTGTCAGCGGCCTCAAAGGGTCTGACACAGCAACTGTTGCTGGTTATGCAACTGCTACGCACGTAGCCCAAGGCATTGTTCCTGATGTATTAGTGGCCACCGTGTCTAGTCCGTCTGACTACGTCGTAACTTATGTACAAGGCAGCTTGCAAATTACGCCAATCGTGATTACTGCTGCGGTCAATACTGCAACCGTGATGTACAACGCTGCCTCACAAACTACTGGTTTTGTGGTGACAGGCCTCAAAGGTACTGACACGGCAACTGCAGCCTCTGGTACGGCTACTGGTACTAATGTTGGTACCTACACCAGTAACCTCGTTCTCAATACGTCAAGTGATTACACCGTTGGCGCTATTACAAATGGTACTTTGACTATTACACCAGCGCCTTTGACTATTAGCGGCGGTTTAACTGCTAACAATAAGGTGTATGACACTACCAATGCTGCAACTATTGGGGTGACTGGTAATCAAACTCTAGCCGGCGTGCTCGGTACAGATGCGGTTACTGTGTCATCAACTGGCCCATACACTGGCGCTACGTTTACCCAATCTAATGTTGGATCTGGCTTAACAGTTACTCCAGCAACTACTTCATCAGTTATCAATGGCGCTAGCTACACAACGATGGCTGGTGTTACCTTGGGCGGTGCTGCAGCAGGTAACTACTACGTAACTGGAGTAGGGCCACAAACCTTAACAGCGAACATTACACCGGCACCATTAACAATTAGCTCTGGCTTAACTGCTAACAATAAGGCTTATGACGGCACTACTGCAGCTACTATTAGTTCAGCTACCCAAACCTTGGCAGGCGTATTGGCATCTGATGTTGGTAATGTCGCTATTAGTTCATCTGGCCCATACACTGGTGCGTTTAGCCAATCAAACGTCGGTACAGGCTTAGCAGTAAGCGCAAGTACGACGCCAACTACGATTGCTGGCGGTACTTATAACGCGATGACTGGCGTAACCCTATCTGGTAGCGCGCAAGGCAACTACTATGTTGCTGGCTTAAGCACACCAATTACTGCCAACATTACGCCATACGTCATTAATTTCGGCAGTGGTTCGGGTCCTAATATTGCTGCTGTGGCAAATAACAAGGTTTACACCTCGACTACTGCAGCAAACGGTAGCTTGAGTATGGTGAACCTGTTTGGTACGGATTCAGTATCAGTAAGTTACACCAGCGCTGCATTTGCAAGTCCGAATGTAGCTACTGGCGCTACCGTTACCTTTAATGGCGTCACTTTATCGGGTGCATCTGCAGCTAACTACAGCATTGGCTCCACACCAGTAACAGCGACTGCAAACATTACTCCTGCATTGCTGACCATTACTGCGGTGGATAAGTCCTCTTTCTATAGCCAAGGCTTGGCAACATTAACCCAAGCGCCAGCAATAGGGCTCTTAGGTAGCGATACGGTAACTGGCGCAACGATTACGACTACTGCAACTTCTACAGGTGCAAATGCTGCTGTTGGCACATACCCAATTACGATTAGCGCTGCAACCGGTTCTGGTTTATCGAACTACAGCATTAACTATGTGCCTGCAAATTACACAATCGTAGGGCCTGGCGCCTTAGTGATTACCACTGCTGGTGTTACCACACCATATGGCACGGGTACATCGGGAAATATCCTTGCACCTGCATTGCCAACAGCCACATATACCACTGGCGGCACTAATATCAGCTCTTTAACTTATGTAAGCTCATCAACTACTGGTGATGTAACGAGCTATGTATTCCGTGATGCCGCGCTAAACACGGTTACATTTAACCTAACGCCATCCAATACAACTACCAGCACATCAAACAATATTAATGTTGGTAGCTACGCTTACGCAGCTTCCAACCTATCTGCAGTTGCTACCGGCTTAACTTCAGCTATTCCATCGGGTAATTTCACAGTAACGCCATTGGCTGTAACGGTTACCGCTACACCGACAACAAGCATGTATAACGGTAGTACCCAGAATCAATCAGCGGCAACGACTTCCCCCGCCATCTTGACTAATGACGTAGTCAATATTGGTGGCATTGCTTCTGGCAAGAATGTAGGCGTCTATGTATCGAATTTGTCGACTACTGGTGCGGATGCGGGTAACTATGCTTTTACTTATGTTAATAACAATCTAACCATTACGCCATTCATCATCGGCTCTAGTGGTAGTGGCGGTCCAAGCATCGCAGCTACCGCGAACAATAAGGTCTATGACACTACGACTGTTGCCTCTGGCGCACTGGCGATGACGAACTTGTTTGCTGGTGATTCTGTATCGGTTGCCTATACAAGCGCAGCTTTCGCAAGCCCTAACGTGGCTAACGGCCTAACAGTAAGCTTTAGTGGGGTTACCTTATCGGGCGCTGCAGCTGCTAACTATTCAGTTGCAAGTGTGCCTACTGCAACAGCCAATATCACTCCTGCGCCATTAACCATTAGCGCTGGCTTGACTGCTAATAACAAGGTCTACGACACAACCAATGCCGCTACGATTGCCGTAACGGGTACGCAATCTTTAGCTGGGGTGCTGGGTACAGACGTGGTATCAGTAAGTTCTACCGGCCCATACACGGGTGCAACATTTAGCCAGTCCAACGTAGGCTCAGGTTTGACAGTGACGCCGGCGACTTCTGTTGTGAATGGCGTAACAACCATGACCGGCGTAACCTTGACAGGCGCAGCAGCAAATAACTACTACGTGGCGGGAGTAGGGCCTCAGACATTAGTGGCTAACATTACACCGGCACCTTTGACCATTAACGCTGGCTTAACTGCAAACAATAAGGCGTACGACGGCACAACTGCAGCTACCATCAGCTCGGCCTCTCAAACGTTAGCGGGTGTATTGGCGGCGGACTTAAATAACGTGGCTGTAAGCTCATCCGGTCCGTACAACGCTACCTTTGCTAGTAAAAATGTGGCTAACGGCATTACCGTGACACCAAATACCACCCCGACAGTGATTGCAGGTGGCACCTATAACGCGATGAGTGGTGTAACACTCTCAGGTAGCGCTGCGTCGAACTACTATGTCACTGGTACAGCGTCCCCAATTACTGCCAACATCACGCCATACATCATTAATTTCGGTAGCGGCACAGGCCCGAACATCACCGCAGTAGCAGATAGCAAGGTCTATACCTCTACTAATACTGCAAACGGCGCATTGTCGATGGTCAATTTATTCCCGGGCGATTCAGTAGCGGTTAGCTACGCGACTGCTACTTTTGCTAGCCCAAATGTGGCTAACGGAATTACCGTGACATTCAACACGCCAACCCTGTCTGGTGCAAGCGCTGCTAATTACTCAATTGGCTCAACTGCAATTACTGCACCAGCTAATATCACTCCAGCCCCTCTAACAATTACCGCAGTCAATAAGTCTTCTTTCTACAGCCAGGCTCTTGCTACCTTAACTCAAGCCCCAGCAGTAGGGCTCTTAGGTAGCGATACAGTTACAGGCGCAACGATTAGCACTACGGCATCAACTACTGGGGTTAATGCTTCCGCTGGTACCTATCCAATTGCAATTAGCGCAGCAACTGGTAGCGGCATCGGCAACTACGCAATTACCTATATTCCTGCAACGTATACGATTGTTGCCCCAGGTGCTTTGATGATCACAACTGCTGGTGCCACTACACCATACGGTACAAGCACATCAGGCAACATCATTACCCCCGCACAACCGGTTGCCTCATACAGCACTGGTGGCTCTAATATCAGTGCGTTAACATTTGTTAGTGCAGCTACAGTTGGTAATGTCACAAGTTATGTATATCGTGATGCGACTAGCGCTTTAGTGAGCTTTAATCTCACACCAAGCGGCACAACCACCAGCACCTCCGGAAACATTGTTGTGGGTAGCTATGCCTACGCTGCAAGTAATTTGGTATCTGCCAGCTCTGGATTGACCTCTGGATCTGCGATCACCAGCGGTAATCTGACCGTTACTCCGTTGGCTGTAACGATTACTGCGCCAACCACTGCTGCACTGACTTACAACGGTCAAGTTCAGACCCAGGGTCCTGCAGTAGCATCGCCAGCAATTCTGACAAATGATTTGGTAACGATTTCTGGCGCAGCTAGCGGTAAAAACGTCGGTGTATATGGTTCGAATTTGGC